>DATGHM010000205.1:0-18798 GCA_035307985.1 Candidatus Acidiferrales bacterium | reverse complement strand
TCTTCGAAATGCGCGTGGCGAACTGGCGAGGGATGGCCGCCTTGCTAGCTCCGGAAGCCAAGGTTCGCAGCTGCGGAGCCTGTTGGCGACAGGCGACGAAGTAGGGTGCCGGGGCGAAGCCGTAGCAAAAGCTTTTCGGGTTCGCGGAGGGACGGTTGACCGTCGCGACGCCAAGCATCGGTCAAGCTATATGAGATCCCAATCCAGCATCGGACGAGTCCTTCTAATCGCAGGGCGAGTCGCCCTTGCGCTGATTTTCATTTATGCAGCGTACGCAAAGATGAAGCCTCCGGCGAACCTGCGCTGGACGGTGGGGGACGTGCGGATTGCGCTGTCGATGTTTGCGATGGAGATCGATTCCTTCCAGCTCCTGCCGACCTGGGGAGTGAACTTTGTGGCGCACACGCTGCCACCATTTGAACTCTTGCTGGGAATCTGGCTTCTCAGCGGAATCGCGCTGCGCTATTCGGCGTTGATAACAACGCTTCTGCTGGCCGCATTTTTCGGCGTTCTGATTCACGCCTATGCGGTGGGCCAAGAAATCAGTTGCGGATGCTTTGGCCCCGGCGAACACATCGGCCCCGAAAGGCTCCTGATCGAGAGCGGGTTTCTCGGACTGGCGCTGGCGGTCACCATTGGCGCGTTCCTGGTGGAGCGCCATCGTTCGAGCAGGCTTCCCGAACCGTCGCCGGTCCAGAACTCCTGACGCGACCGGCGCGCTCCACCTCTCTTCCAAACTGAAAACACCATGTTTGTGCTTCATTTACGGCGCGGTAGGCACGCCGTTGGATGCTGGCAGGGGCGGCAGCCGAGATTCTTCGGCGATCCTCGCCCCGCTCCATCCGGGACGCGAACAGGGTGCCGGATCGCCGCAGAGTGACAGCGGTTCCTGAAGCGGCCGGCGCAAGAGGGCGAAGATGGGGCGAAGAAAAGATGCGGCAAATAGATCAATGATGTTGATCTTGGGGATGATTGAAGGGCTAGATGACGGGCTGGGCGCGGGTGTTGGCGGTGAGGGGGGAATGGCAGTTCGGCGTGAGGCATCCCGCCTCGGCATGGATGAACTGCAAATCATGGTGGCGCACACCCGGCACAGCTGCCGGATTGTCGACAACCCAGGAGTAAACGCCCATACCCTTGGTTAGGATTCTAGCTTGCTAAGGTTCTCGTTGGTAGAATGTGCTGTTATCGTTGCATCCGACTCGCGCGGATCGTTGGCCGGAGAGTTCCGTCAGAAGAGTAACTATGAGTTCAGAACACAAGTGGACAATTGCTATACGGCCCGCCTCGGGAGAGGCTCTCCGCAAGATCACGAAGATCATAGGACTGAACGGCGATGGCTTCTCAGTTCTCACGCCTTACCACAAAGAGAGAAGCGGCTACTTGTTCAAACACTTGATGGACATTAGAACTCTAGGAACTCGCACCATGACGTGGGATGAAGGCGTCGGGTTCACCGCTGAGGACCGCGTGAAGCTGACCTATCACACTGACGGATTCGCCCAATTCTCCGGCGAAAATCCGGGCAAGATTATCTCAGGCCGAGACCCCAAGACTGGAGAGCCGAAGGGCCTTGGTCTTCTCACACGCTCGCTCAAATCGCCTCCAATCAGCGGCCCGAGCGCGGGCGTTCAAGTGTGGGGAATTGAGGAGTTCGAAACCCCGCGCGATGACGAAAGATTAGTGACCTTTGAGCCCAATGATGTGTACTACAGAAGATCCACCCCGAGTGACGCCAACACTTGGCATCTTGCCATCTATGCATTTCCGCAAGGGGGTATTCCCCCGCTGCAATTTGAAGACGAGCAGCCCGTGATGCTATATCAGCCACATTTCATTACGGCGGGAGTCCACGGTGCCGTAATCAAACTCAAGATGATCTATTTGCCCGCGGACGAGCTTTATCTCGGCATTTACGTGGAACGCTTCATTGGGCGGTATCCCGTGAAATCCGGATGGACGCTCAATGGTCCTGGAAACTATACGCAGTATCAAAGCGGTTATGTGCTAAACGCTATTTATCCCCGCGAGGCGATTCCGGTCGAGAGTCGGGCTTCTATTGACCGAAACTTGCCCAGTGGTCCACCAGACAAGAGCCAACGATCAGCGCCATCGGGGACGGGTCTCCCCGTTGAATTGCAAAATGCTGTCGCCGGAGAAGAGGGCTGTGAGGGAGCGCCAACCGTGATCGACCGGGAACGCCTACAAAAGAGCGCGTTCTGCGACCTCCTCATGAAAGAAGGCATTGGTGGTCGGCAAGAAGCGGATGCTGTTGCTCGCACCTGCTTGTTGACCCAGTTTGCCGTAGAACTCGGGCGCAGGGATGGCGTTGCTTGTGCCCTTGCCTGGCACGAGGCTCTTGAACAAAAGGGTATTTCTGACGAACACGCGATTGACCTCGATTACAGCAGGGCGAACGCCATCGCGGGAGATAGGTATGGCACAGAGTGGCAGTGGGAACAGCCCACGTTGGCGCGCGAAATATTTTATCTTCGCCGTGCCGTCTCGCACCGGAAATTCGCACAGGCTTCTGATGTCACCAAGTGCATGTGCCTGAACAACCTTGGCAACCGCCTGTGTGTTGCCGGTCGGGCCATAGAGGCTCTTGAGTATTGGCGTCGCGCGCTCGAAGTGCAGCCGAACTTTGGGATGGCGCTGTGTAATCGAGCCAGAATGTTCGCAGCTTTAGCGGAAGCCCTCGAAGATCCCGGAGAGAAGACTCTCATCTTGTGGATGGCACACAAGGAAGCGTCGGCCGCCCTTGCGCCGACAGCGACCTACACGTCTCCTCATGATGAGCTCACTCGAGTAAGTGTTGAAGGGCTCAGGGAGCAAGTGGAATCCACAGTGGACGTGAAAGGGATCGCCACACATGACCCCCTCGCGCCTCAGGAAACTTCCGCTAACGAGGAAGAGCGTGAGTACCACAGCTGGTGTCTGGTCAACTCTTTGTATCTGAACCCTTTGAACGACCTGGGTCCCTACACTGTGGCCGCTGGCGACTCAATGGGACTGGCGACTCACATTGTGCGGGTCGACGCGCCCCACACATTCGCGAGCTTCTTCGACCAGATGAAGCAAGAATACGTGTCGGCGCGATGGCTGTTGTACGAAGGCTTGACGATGAAGGTGCCCCACTTCTCGGACAGAGATGTGTTTCTTTGGGCGAGCGAGCCCCGGCCATCGCTCTCCTTGGCAATCGAAAAGCTCAAAGCTGCCTACAGGATTTCCTATTCTCTCTTCGACAAAGTGGGCTTCTTTATAAATGCTTATATGGAATTGGGTATTCCGGAAAGACAGATCTCATTCCGAACCCTCTGGCGCACCAGCGAGAATCAGCCAATCCGAAAAGAATTTGACTTGAAAGGAAATTGGGGCTTCTGTGCCTTGTACTGGCTGGCCAAAGACTTCTTTGAGAAGGCGAACGACGTGGTGGCTGAACCGCAGGCTCGCGGTCTTAGTGACATAAGAAATCACATCGAGCACAAATACTTGCGGGTGACAGTAGCCGAGTCCCCGGCCGCCCCTCCCGACGACTTAGCGTTCATGGTGTCTCGCAAGCAGTTGGAGGGCAAAGCTCTGCATCTTCTGAAACTCGCCCGTTCAGCAGTCATCTACTTGGCTATCGGCGTCGGTTTTGAGGAACGACGGCGCGGACCCGGTCGTGCCGGTGTGCCTCTTGAAGAAATACCGTCGACGCCTTATCTGCTCGACGCCGAGAAGATGTAGCCGTGCAGAAAACGGAAAGTGTCAGTTCAAGGGAAGCGGCGTGAGGGTAACTAGATTGCAAGCTGGACGATGCAACCGGCGCCCCGGCTACAGTCAGGACAGGACGTGCCGGAAAAGCGACGGCTACCGGGCTGAAGACCCCGGCGCTGCGTTTAAACCTCGGGCAAATGCGAAGAAAAACCGCCGGCGAGACGTGGGCGCTACGGTGCTGTCAACCTCGCGTTGAGTCAACGACGCCGGGGCCGAAGCCCGGTACGTGTTTGAGCTGGTTTCCGCGGGGCTAAAGCCCCGCGCTTCCACCTGTGAGTTTATTGGGCGGTTTTCGGCACGACTGAAGTCGTGCCCTGACACGGGAACCCGCGCGGGCGGGCATGCCTATGGCGCAGAGTCTGAGGTTGCCGGGCTGAAGACCCCGGCCCGCCACGGCGGATCTGCGACACGCCGTGCCCCTAGGCGGCAAAGTGCAAGGGCAAAAACGCCAGCGAGACGGCGAGGCTACGGCTAAGCCCCGGCACGGCGGGCGCAGCAAGCAGCGCCCCTACGGGGAAACGGCAAAGAAGCAAAGTCGCGGGCGGGAGGCTCAGCGCAGCCTGATATAAAGCCAGAGCGGCCGCCGCGCGCCTGGTGCCGGGACTGAAGCCCGGCGCTACGTTCAAACCTCGGGCAAATGCGAAGAAAAAACGCCGGCGACACGTGGGCGCTACTGGAAGCGCGGGCGGGCACGTGTATGCCGCAGAGTCTGAGGCTGCCGGGCTGAAGACCCCGGCGCTACGTTTAAACCTCGGGCAAATGCGAAGAAAAACCGCCGGCGAGACGCCGGCGCCACTGGAAGCGCGGGCGGGCACGTGTATGCCGCAGAGTCTGAGGCTGCCGGGCTGAAGACCCCGGCGCTACATTCAAACCTCCAGCAAATGCGAAGAAAAACCGCCGGCGAGACGCCGGCGCTACTGGAAGCGCAGGCGGCCACGTGTATGCCGCAGAGTCTGAGGCTGCCGGGCTGAAGACCCCGGCGCTACATTCGAACCTCCAGCAAATGCGAAGAAAAAACGCCGGCGAGACGGCGAGGCTACGGCTAAGCCCCGGCACGGCGGGCGCAGCAAGCAGCGCCCCTACGGGGAAACGGCAAAGAAGCAAAGTCGCAGGCGGGAGGCTCAGCGCAGCCTGACATAAAGCCAGAGCGGCCGCTGCGCGCCTGGTGCCGGGACTGAAGCCCGGCGCTACGTTCAAACCTCGGGCAAATGCGAAGAAAAAACCGCCGACGAGACGCCAGCGCTGCTGTGCTGTAAGTCTCGCACTTGCGTCCCAATACCGACGGGGTCATGCTCAAGTTAATCTTGAATGGCAGGTATAGAGGGGTAAAATGCCGGCACCCTGCATCAGGGGTTAAAACCCCTGATGGGACGGGCGGCGTTACGTCGGAGCTGAAGCTCCGGCCTCCTGAGGACCGGGAGATTCTTCGGGCCAGACGGTGGCCTTGAGAATAACAAGTTGTGGGACGGCGAGGCGGGGGCGGCGTTACGTCGGAGCTGAAGCTCCGGCCTCCTGAGGACCGGGAGACTTTTCCGGCCAAACGGTGGCCTTGAGAATGATAGGTCATGGGAAGGCGAGGCGCGAGAAGGCTGAAGCTCCGGCCTCCTAAGGGCTGGGAGAGATTCTTCGGGCCAGACGGCGGCCCTGAGAATAACAAGTTGCGGGCGGGCGAGGCGGCGCCGGGGCTAAAGCCCGACCAGACAAACGTGGCTGACACGGGGCTGAAGTCCCGTTCCACCGGTGAACCCAACGGAGCTGCGGGGACGGCATTGCAGGGGAGAGTCGAACGGCGAAATCGCCGGATCAGGTTTTTCGCGCCTTCGTTGAAGCCGCAACCGGTTGGCGGAAATTCATATCCGCTACGAAGAGTAGCCGGAATGTCCGTTGAAGAAAATCGAAAAGCCCGTCGAAAAGCTCGATTATCGCGTGACGAAGATATGCGACGGGGCGAGTCCGGTCAGGTGAGCGATGAAGCGGGTTGGTGAGGCATGAAGCGGGCAGGTGAGTCATGAGAGGGTATGCAACGCGACGAGAGAAGACGCTGCGGGCGTTCGGGGTGTACGTGGAGATTATGGACACGGCGGCGTGGCTGCGGAGCTGGATGCTTGGGCCTTTCCGATTACACGACCTGACGCCACAAGGCTTCCGGCTGCTGATCCTGCTGTACGAGGAGGGGCCGACGAAGATGATGGATGCCGCAAAACGGTTGAGATTCCAGCGGCAGAACCTGGACACGATCTTGCGACGCCTGGAGGAGCGCGGGTGGGTAAGGCGGACCATGGTCGAGTTGGAGAAGAAGCCCGTGCCGAAGGGATGGAAAGGGAGACTGGTGCGGCAACCGAAACGGAGGTGGGGAGTCGGCGTGATGGAGCTGACGCCGGAGGGAGAGAAGTTTGTGGCGCGGGTTTTTCCACGTCACGCAAAGGTGGTGAAGGCGCTGATGCGGGCGCTGCACGGGAAGGAGCAGCGGTCGCTGGTGGAGTTGTGCCGGAAATTGCGTGCGGGAGCCATATTGAAGTTTATGTCGGAAATTACGCATTTGGACGAGTGGGAAGAGAAACACTATGAGAGAGAGGAAGTAAAGGAGGCAAAGGAAAACACGCTATCCAGGCTGCTGCAGGTTGGGACCCGGGTGGAGGAGGTAAAGGAGAGGCATGAGATCGAGGACGTAGAGGAAAACCAGAAGCTATTGAAGGGCATTGTCGCGAAGATGCGGCGGTACAACACTCTGAAAGAAGCGAGGAACGTGGATTGGAACAAGCCGCCCGACGAAACGCGCTACGCAACGAACGCGGTGGAGATGCTGATGCGAGTGGCGAGTGATGCCGAGAGGAAGCTGCTCGAACGGCTGAGGAAGAAAATGAGTTGCGTGGAAGTGATCGGGATGCTGAAGGAAGCGGCAGGGGATGGGGGAGTGGCGAGGGGCTAGGGGCAGGGCGGAGTCGGCGCTGCGGCTAAGCCCCGGCACGGCGGGCCGCAGCAAGCAGCGCGCCTACGGAGAAACGGCAAAGAAGCAAAGTCGCGGGCGGGAGGCGCTACGTTCAAACCTGAAGACAGCGGGCACGGCCCGCCACGGCGGATCTGCCACATGCCGTGCCCCTACGCGGCAAAGTGCAAGGGCAAAACGGCCGGCGAGACGCCGGCGCTGCCGGGCCGAAGCCCGGCGCTACGTTCAAACCTGCCGGCTGCAAGTTACCTTTTCCCCTCGTCACAGCGTACGTCGAGCGAAGGCCCCGAGGTGGGGGCGGGCGGAATCCGGACCTAATCGAAGTCGCCGCGAATTACTTGCCTGCCGTGTCTCAATCCTGGTGGTACACTCGCGTTCCTTTGGGCGCCCAGCTTCGACGGTGTGAAATTGCCAGGGGAGGATCATGTTCAAGCCGAGCTCCAGTGGGAAATTTGCGGCAGCAGTTCTCGCAATTGCCTGTCTTCCCGCCGCTCTTTGTGCGCAGGGTACGCAACCGCAGCGCGCCGCACCATCGAATCGACGCGCGCCGGGCACGCCGCCGACGCAGGCCGAGATATTGCGGGGAGGATACGGTCCGTACCGGGCGAACAATCACCTGCTTTTCTATCATCTGGATATCCGGGTCGATCCGCAGAAGAAAGAGATCAGCGGCAAGAACACGGTACGATTCAAGATGCTGCAGGACGGCAATCGCATCCAGCTCGATCTGAATCCTCAGTTGAACATCGACAAGATTCTGCTCGGCACAACTGTGCTGAAATATGAGCGGGAGTACGGGGCGGTTTTCATCGACTTTCCCGAAACCCTGCGGGCGGGACGCACTTATTCGATCGATTTTTATTATTCGGGACGCCCGGTGACGACGGGCCGTTTTGGCGGCTTCACTTTCGGCTCGGATCCCGCAGGCAATCCGTGGATTTACACGGCTTGCGAAGGCGTTGGAGCGAGCGTCTGGTGGCCGAACAAGGAGCAATGGCGCGACCGCGTGCAGTCGATGGAAATCAGCGTAGCTATTCCAAAGGACCTGGTGGACGTTTCGAACGGGAAATTCATAGGCAACACGGACCTGGGCGATGGATATACGCGGTGGGACTGGTTCGTCCACTACCCGATCAACAACTATGACGTCTCGCTGAACGTGGGGAAGTACGTGCACTTTGCGGACGGGCTAGGCGGGCTGCCACTCGATTTTTACGTCCTGCCGCAAGATCTGGAAAAGGCGAAGGCGCAGTTCACGCAGGCGAAAGGGATGCTGGAAGCGTTTCAGCACTATTTCGGCGAGTACCCGTTCAAGAAAGACGGCTACAAGCTGGTCGAAGTGCCGTATTCGGGAATGGAGCACCAGAGCGCGGTGACGTACGGCAATCATTTCACCAACGGTTATCTGGGCCGGGACTGGACGGGCGTCGGAATCAGCCCGAAGTTCGATTTCATCATCATTCACGAAAGCGCGCACGAGTGGTTCGGCAATAGCATCAATGCGCAAGACGTCTCGGACATGTGGATTCATGAGGCGTGGGCCACGTATCTGGAAGGTTTGTACGTGGAATACAGGTGGGGACGCGACGCAGCGATCAAATACCTGAACGGCTACAAACCGAAGATACGCAATCAGCGCCCGATCGTGGGCGAGCGCGGAGTTCTGGATTCGCCGCCGGAAGATCAGTATTTCAAAGGAGCGCTGTTCATCAATACGCTACGAAGCGTCGTGAACAACGACCGGCGGTGGTTCGCATTACTGCACGATTTCTACCAGCACTTCAAGTATCACTCGATCATGACGGAGGACGTGGAGGCCTATTTCAATCAGCATGCGGGGATGGACCTGACGCCAATCTTCGATCAGTATCTGCGGCACGCGGCGATTCCAACGTTGGAGCTGAAGTTCGACCCGGCGAACGGCACGGTGAGTTACCGTTGGAAGGCGGATGAGGCGGACTTTGCGATGCCCGTTCGCGTTGGCAGCACGGCCGACACGGAAGATCACTGGCAGATCATCCATGCGACAACCGAATGGCAAACCATGAAGACTCCGCTGAACAAGGACCAATTCTCCGTGGCGACCGATCTCTATTACGTCGGCGTCAGCAAGGAGTAAAGCGGCGGGCGATCTACAATCTCCCGTCTTTTTCTGGAGGGATTCTTGTCCTATTACCTGCGGGCTTCGCGGAAGCTGTTTTTTGCGGGATTCGTCGTCGCAATTGCAGCGACGGGTGCGGCGGCGCAGTCGCCGGGCGTCACTCTGGCGGTGACGGCGGCGTCAGCACGGACGACCATGCACGCCAGCGCCGTTTCTACCGCGGCGCAATCTCCAGCCACCACTCTGGCAGCGGTTCACGCACCGGCGCAGGCAGCGGCGAGCACGACGCGCCAGCTTACGGTGGAGCGAATCTATGGCGGGCCGTCTCTTAGCGGGGATCTCACGCAGGGAATCGAGTGGGCGCCGGACGGTAAGCGATTTTCGTTTTTGGCGGAAAGCGCTGACGGGGGCGGCACGGAGTTGTGGACGATGGACGCGGGGACCGGCGCGCGAAAGGTGCTGGTGGACGCGGCAACGATGCGGTCTGTGACGCAGCCCGAGAAGGAAAAAGCGATACAAGCGACTGGACTGGGCCGCGTGCAGGGGAAATCGTACATGTGGGCGCCGGACGGGCGTTCGCTGCTGTTCATCGGAAGCGACAGCCTGGCCGTTCTCGACCTGGGGACGATGAAGAGAAAGGAACTGGTTTCGGGAAGCAAGGAAATCAACGATCCGAAATTTTCTCCGGACAGCAAATGGATCAGCTTCGTGGGAGGCGAGAACTTGTGGGTGGTGAACGTCGAGGGCGGGAAAGCGAAGCAGCTCACAACGGGTGGAAACGAAGCTCTGCTGAAGGGAGAGCTCGACTGGGTATATCCGGAGGAGCTGGATTGCCGGACGGCGTACTGGTGGTCGCCGGATTCGTCGAAGATTGCGTATTACGAGATGAATGAGCACCCGGTGGAACGCTATCCGATCGTGGACATGAGTTCACCGGTGGGAGCCGTTGAATACGAACGGTATCCGCAAGCGGGCCAGGCGAATCCCATCGTGCGCGTGGGAGTGGCGGCGGTGACGAGCGGCGCGGGTTCCAGTGGGGCGCCGGCGAGCGGCGTGCCCGAGACGCGCTGGATGGATACGGGGAAGGACACGGACGTTTACCTTCCGCGTGTGGATTGGCTGCCGGATAGCCGGCGGGTGGCGATTCAGCGGCTGAACCGAGGACAGAATCGGCTCGATCTGCTGTTCTGCGACGCGGCAAGCGGAGCTTCGAAGCGAATTTTGACGCAAACGGACAAGTACTGGGTGAACATCAGCGACGATTTGTATTTTTTTTCCGACGGCAAGCGCTTTCTGTGGTCCAGCGAAGAGACCGGCTTCCGACATTATTACCTCTATGAGATGTCCGGGAAGCAGATCGAGCAACTGACGAGCGGGGATTGGGGCATTACAGGAAATGGGGGATTCGGTCCGGGAGCGGCGAGCCATCCGGCAGTGGATGAAGCGGGCGGGTACATCTATTTCATGTCGAACAAAGACAATGTGACGGAAAGCCAGCTCTATCGCGTATCGCTGCGCGACAAGAGCATCAGCGAAATCACGAAAGGGGCGGGAACGCACGATGTGCTGATTGCGCCGGAGACGTTCGGCTTTGTGGATACGGTTTCGACGGCGATGGCTCCGTCGCGACAGGAGCTCTACCGGGCGGATGGGACGCGAGTCGCGACCATTGATGAAAACCAGGTGCCGGAGCTTGCGGACTATCACTTGAGCCCGGTCGAATTTCTGAAGGTGAAGGCGAGCGACGGAACGAAGCTGCAGGCGATGATGATCAAACCACCGGATTTCACGGCGTCGAAGAAGTATCCGGTACTCATCGGCGTGTACGGCGGCCCGCAAGCGCAACAAGTGAGAAACGCGTGGGGCGGCGCGAGTTTCCTCTGGAACGAAATGATGGCGGAGAAGGGCTACATCATCTTCACGCTTGATAATCGCGGGTCGTACAACCGCGGGCATGCGTTCGAAACGCCCATCTATCACCATTTCGGAAGGATCGAACTGCAGGACCAACTGGCGGGGGTGGACTACCTGAAATCGCTTCCGTATGTGGACGGGTCGCGGATCGGCATTTGGGGCTGGAGCTACGGCGGCTACATGACGCTGTATTCGATGACGCACGCGCAGGGCGTCTTCAAGGCAGGGGTTTCCGTGGCGCCGGTGAGCGACTGGCATCTCTATGACACCATCTACACGGAGCGGTACATGGGGCGGCCGCAGGACAACGCGGAGGGCTATCGCGATTCATCGCCGGTGAATCAGGCCGGGAATCTGAGCGGGAAACTGATGATGGTGCATGGCACGGGAGACGATAACGTTCATTTTGCGAACACGTCGGAAATGATCAACGAATTGATCGACGCGAACCGCTATCCGGCGAACCTGATGGTCTTTCCGGGCCGAGGGCATCCGATATCGGACCACCACGCGCGGATCCAGTTATTCGAGCGAATCACGCAATTTTTAGCAGATAATCTGTAGGGCAAACAGTCTGGTGCAACTCTAGCGTAGAAGGCGTCGTCCAACTAGTATAAGCTCTGCAGCACGGGCTCCCGGCCAAGACAGCTCCACGACGAGAGGACAGTGCAGAAAGCGCTAAAATCGTTCGGTTGGAAAATGGTGTCCATAGCGGCTTGCTTCGGTCTGTTTTGCGCGGCCACGGCGATGGCACGCGGAGGTCCCAGGAATTCCGCGCAAGATGAGGCTCGCAAGGGCGCGTCTACGGCCGTTCCTTCCATATCTGCCGACCGTGCTCCCGGTTTGCTCACAACCGGCTTCCAGCAGCTGTATCGGCTCGACTTCGATGCGGCGCGTCGCGAGTTCACCAGTTACCAGGAGGCGCGTCCCGACGATCCCATGGGAAAGGCGGCCGAAGCAGCCAGCTACCTGTTTCAGGAACTCAACACGAAGGGCGTGCTCTCGTCGGAGTTCTTTCTCGACGACGAAAAGTTCTTGAACGGACTGAGCGGCGACCCGAGGGAGAATGCGAATCCGGAGTTTATCGAAGCAAACCGGCAGGCCAGAGAAATGGCGAACAAACTGATGGTGGCGAATCCGAGCGATACGAACGCGCTTCTGGTCCTCACCATGACGGACGGGATGGAATCGGACTACGACCAGTTGATCGAGCGGAAACAGATGCCGGCGCTGTCGCTGACGCGCCAGGCCGAGGATGAAGCGCACAAGCTGCTTGCTCTCGATCCGGGAGCGAAGGACGCATACGTGGCGCTGGGAGCTTCGCACTACATCATCGGATGCCTGCCCGGGTACAAACGAGCGGTGCTGTGGTTCGGCGGCATTCACGGAGACCGCGAAAAGGGAATCAAGGAAATGAAGGTCGCTGCCTCACAGGGCGGGTACCTGAAGCCGTTCGCGAAGATTCTTCTCGCGCTGGCGTACCGCCGGGAGCACCAGCCGGACCGCGCACGCGTTCTGCTCGCGCAGCTTGCGGAGGAGTTCCCGACGAATCCGCGCTTTGCGTACGAGCTTTCCCTGGTCGAACCCCACAATGCGACTTCCGACAAACCGGAGTGTTGCAGATAAAATGCGGCAAATTCCGACCTGAGAATCGATCCAATCTTTCCTTCCGGCCGACGGACGATCCGCGGACCAACCTGACCATTGGCGTGACCGTGTAAGAACTGTTCCGCGCGGCGATAAGAGCTTATGGCTCGAACGGCGCAGGTTGGGCTTCTCTATACCTTTTCTATAGCTTGTAAGCATATCCGTTATCGCCTATAGTCCCGCCCCGAACGATCCCTTCCGCGCAAGTCTAAGGAGGTTCGCATGTTTCGCCGTTTGGCCGTCGCAGCTCTCGCACTGATCTGGTCGATTCCAGTGTTCGCGCAGGCCTCAAAGACAATCGTGATTCGCGCCGGGCGGTTAATTGACGGCAAGAGCGACCGGCCGATTTCGAACGCGCTGATCGAAGTGGAAAACGGCAAGATCGTGTCGGTCACGCCGGGGGGAACGCCGCCGGCAGGCGCGGAAATGATCGACCTGTCACATGCGACGGTGCTGCCGGGTTTTGTGGACGCGCACACGCACATTCTGCTGGATGCGGACGTGACGGAGCAGGAGTACGACGACCAATTGCTGAAGGAATCGATCCCGTACCGCGCGATTCTGGCGGCGCGAAACGCGCGAATTGCTCTGGATCACGGATTCACTGTGCTGCGCGACCTGGAGACGGAAGGCGCGATGTATGCGGACGTGGATGTGAAGGCGGCAATCAATCGCGGGGAAGTGCCCGGGCCGCATCTGTTCGTTGCGACGCGCGCCCTGGCTCCCACGGGAACATATCCGCTGCTCGGATTTTCCTGGGAACTGAATCTGCCGCATGGGGTGCAGGTGGTAGACGGAGTGGAGAGCGCGCGGCTGGCTGTGCGCGAGCAGGTGATGCATGGCGCGGACTGGATCAAATATTATTCCGACCATGGCTACTATTTCACTCCCGATGGCGTGCTGCACAGTCACGTGAACTTCCGAGACGACGAAGCGCGGGCGATCATCGAGGAGGCGCACCGGTTGGGCCACAAAGTGGCGACGCACGCGATCGGGTCGGACGGAATCGCGCAGGCGCTTCGCGTGGGCGCCGACTCGATCGAGCACGGGACGGGATTCACGGATGAAGAGCTGGACGAGGCGGTGAAGAACGGAGTGTATTGGTGCCCAACGGTCACGGCGATCGAGTACGTGGCGCCGGGACGGGGCGGGACGTGGAAGCCGATGGTCGCCGCGGAGCGGACCGCGTTTCGGAAAGCGTTGCAAAAGCACATAAAGATCGTGCTGGGAACGGACGCCGGCGCTTTTGCCTGGACGAAGGTGAATGAAGCGCTCGAGTTCAAATATTACGTGGAGTACGGAATGAAGCCGATGGACGCGATCCGCAGCGCGACGGTGGTACCGGCCGAGATGCTTGGGTGGAGCGATCGCATCGGGAGCATCGAGGCGGGGCAACTGGCGGATATCGTCGCGGTTTCCGGCGATCCGCTGTCGGATATCAGCGTGTTACAGAATGTAGGATTTGTGATGAAGGAAGGCGTGGTTTACAAGAACGAGCTGACCTCATCGCCGAAAGGTAGCTTGTAGGGTGAACCGAGGGCAGAGCGAACATTTCGCCGAATGCGGGTCGCGCGATTTCCGGGCAGCTTTTTGGTTTTGCGGCCTCCGTCGGCGCTGCGAATTTAGTTCTGCGAACTGGCGAGGCTTGGCTGCCTTGCTATCGCACGTCGAACAGAGGTGCAGGCGAAGCTTCTCTTGATTCTCGCGGGCGCGCGGAACGCGCAGGAGTGCGTTCAGGTTTGGTCAAGCTTTCGTTTAAATTTTCTAAAGCTTAATCCCGCATCTGGGGATGGAACGGCTCATCTGACAGATTGATTGATTCCGGTTCCGGAACTATCATAGACGCTCTGCAGGGATGCTGGCAGTCGAAGTTGAGGAGCTGCGGCAATGAAATTTTGCCTTCCCAGTTCTGTTCGGTGTTCCGGAGGAACTCTCCATGAGCAATAAGAAATCAGTTCCGCCAGGCGCGGGCCGAAATGACGACGTGGAGGAGCGCGTGAAAGACGAGCGAAGCAAGCGAGCCGCGGCCGACGAGCCTACGGGGTTTTCGCGCCGCGACTTCATCAAGGGCACGGGCTTGGCGAGCGTGGCCGTCTCGGCGACAGTGCTGCTGGGCGATGAGGTGGCAAAGGCGGCGGGAAAGGCGCAGGGCGAAGGCAAGTGGATTGGTCCGGGGCCGGTGGATATTACGTTGCGGATCAACGGTCAGGCGCGCAAGCTGCAAGTGGAGCCGCGCGTAACGCTGTTGGATGCGTTGCGCAACCGGCTGGACCTGACCGGGGCAAAGAAAGTCTGCGACCGGGCGACTTGCGGGGCGTGCACGGTGATCATCGATGGCAAGGCGCACTACTCATGCACAACGCTGGCCATCGATGCGCAGGGGCACGACATCCTGACAATTGAAGGGATCGCGTCCGAGGACAAGCTGCATCCAGTTTCGCAAGCCTTTGTCGATAACGACGCGCAGCAGTGTGGATTCTGCACGCCGGGATTCGTGATGGCGTCTAAGGCGTACCTGGATCAAGAGGCGAACCCGACGTATGAAGGAGTTCAGAAGGCGTTGGGCGGGAATTTGTGCCGCTGCGGAACGTACATGGGAGTCCGCCGCGCCGTGCTTGAAGCAGCGAAGAAGGGAGGTCGCGCGTAATGGATTACAAATGGCCTGCAGCGGATAAGCGCGAACTGATCGGAAAGCGAATTTCGAGAATCGACGGCCCGTGGAAGGCTTCGGGACGCATCAAGTACACATATGACGTCAACCGTCCGGGCATGCTTTACGGGCGGATGGTGCTGAGTCCCTACGCGCACGCGAAGGTGGTGAAGATCGACACGAGCGAAGCCGAGAAGATGCCCGGCGTTAAGGCAGTGCAGATCATCTTCGACGAAGGCAAGGAAGTGTTGTGGGCGGGACAGGAGATTGTGGCGCTTGCTGCGGAGACGGAGGAGCAGGCGGAGGAAGCCGTGGATAAGGTCCACGTCGAATACCAGCAACTTCCGCATCTCGTACTCGACACGACGCCGGACAAGGCCGGGGCGCAGTACACGAAGCAACTGACGGAGAAGGCGACCGGGAACCCGGCGACAGGCTTTCAGGAAGCGGAAGTGACGAGTGAAGGGCGCTATGGAGCGTCGGTGATCACGCATTGCTGTCTGGAGTCGCACGGCCAGGCGATGGAATGGGAAGGCGACTCGTTGAAGTACTGGGCCAGCACTCAGTACGTAAGCGGCGTCGGGGGCGAGGTGGGTGAAGCGACTGGCACGCCCGCGAGCAAGATCGAAGTGATCACGCCGGTGATGGGCGGCGGCTTCGGGAGCAAGTTTGCCGCCGATACGTGGGGCGTTGCATGCGCACAACTGGCCAAGAAGACCGGTCGGCCGGTGAAAATGATGCTGGAGCGCGATCACGAGTTGATGGTTGCGGGCGCGCGGCCTTCGATGTACGCAGACGTCAAGGTGGCCGCCAAAAAAGACGGCACGCTGGTCGCGTGGGATTCGCAATCGTGGGGAACCGGGGGACCCGCGTCAGGCGGCGCGCCGCCTCTTCCGTATATCTGGCAATTTCCGAACAGCCGCGTGAAGCACACGGCGGTGCTGACGAATATCGGGCCGGACCGCGCCTGGCGTGCGCCGAACCATCCGCAGATGTGCGCGATCACCATGTGCGCGGTGGACGATCTAGCGGCGAAACTGCAGATGGATCCGTATGACGTGTTTATGAAGAACATCGCGATGGCCGGGCGTTCGACCCCGTCGTTCCATCCGCCGAAGATCTATGCCGAAGAACTGGCCAAGGCGGCGGAGCTCTTCGACTGGAAAAAGAAATGGCACCCGCGCGGGCAATCGGGGCCCGGACCGGTAAAGACGGGAGTGGGGCTTTCGATTCATACTTGGGGAGGAGCGCCGAACCAGAGCGACTGCGCGGTGACGATTCGCCCGGACGGGTCCGCGGCAGTCTCGATGGGGACGCAGGACCTTGGGGTGGGGTGCCGGACGGTTGTCGGCATCGTGCTGGCCGAGACGCTTGGGCTGCCGCTCGAGGCGGTGACGGTCAATATTGGCGACAGCAAGTATCCGCCGGGGGGAGCTTCGGGAGGTTCCACGACGACGGGCGGCGTCAGTTCGTCAACCCGGTACGGAGCTGTACAGGCCCTGAACCAGCTATTCGCGAAAGTGGCGCCTTCGTTGGGAGCGCAGCCGGATCAGCTGGAAGCATTCGAAGGCAAGATCCGCGTGATCGGGAATCCATCGAAGAGTATTTCCTGGAAACAGGCGTGCGCGAAGCTGGGGGCTACGCCGATCACCGCTACGGGAAAAACATTCCGGCCGCTGACGTCGGCGGGCGTGGGCGGCGTGCAGATGGCGGAAGTGAGCGTCGACACGGAAACGGGAGTCGTGCGCGTCGACAAAATGGTGGCTGTGCAGGACTGCGGGCTGATTATCGACATGAAGACGGCCGAGAGCCAGGTGTACGGGGCGCTGATCATGGGCGTCACGTACTCGCTCTACGAAGAGAAAATCATGGACCAACAGACCGGACATTGCCTGAACCCGAACATGGAGTTCTACAAGCTGGCGGGAATCGGCGATGTGGGCGAACTCGTGGTGCATATGATGACGGGGCCGGGTTACGACGATCGCGGCGTGATCGGACTCGGCGAGCCGCCGGTGATTTCGCCAGGCGCGGCCATTTCCAACGCAGTGGCGAATGCGATCGGCGTCCGCGTTCCTTATCTACCCATAACGCCGCCGCGCGTGCTCGCGGCGCTGGGAAAAGGAGGTATGGCATAAATGCAAAATTTCGCTTATGCGTCACCCTCCTCGCTGAACGAAGCAATCGGGCTTCTCGATGCGAAATGGGGCCAAACGGCGATTCTCGCGGGGGGCACCGACCTGCTCAGCTTGATGAAAGACGGCGGCGACGATTGTTCGCGGGTGGTGAACATCAAGGGGATCGGCGAGCTGCATCACATTCAGGACGAAAATGGCGGAGTGCGGATCGCCGCTCTCGTTTCGTTCGACCAGCTTCTCGGGTCAAACGTCCCAAGCCACTATCCCGCCATCGGCGAAGCAGCACGCGGCGTTTCGAGCCCGCAGATTCGGAATATGGGCACGGTGGGAGGCGACCTGCTGCAGCGGCCGCGCTGCTGGTACTATCGCGGAGGTTACGGCCTATTGGCGATGGATAAGGGCCATTCGCTGGTTCCGGGCGGCGACAACCGGTATCACGCGATTTTCGGCAACGAAGGGCCCGCGTATTTCGTGAGCCCGTCGTCGCTTGCGCCGGCGCTGATTGCGCTCCAGGCAAAGGCCACGTTGCACGGGCCGCCGGGCCCGCGGCAGATTCCGGTCGAGGAATTGTTCGTGATCCCGAAGGCCGAGGGAGAGCGCGAGCACTCGATCCGGCCAAACGAAATCCTGACCGAAATTGCGATTCCGGCAGACGTGCGTGAATGGCGGAACGCCACGTACGAGGTCCGCGAAAAAGAAGCTCTGGATTGGCCGCTCGCCACTGCTTCCGTAGGCCTGAAGATGGAAGGCGGCAAGATCAGTGCCGCGCGCGTCGTGCTGGGACATGTCGCCCCGATTCCGTGGCGTTCTCGCGCGGCCGAGCAGGCGCTGGAAGGGAAGTCTCTGACGGAATCGACAGCGGCCGCGGCGGGCGAAGCCGCGGTGCAAGGGGCGAAACCTCTGAGCGACAATGGGTACAAGGTCCAGCTCGTGCGTGTTGCAGTGAAACGCGCTTTGCTGCGGACGAAGGAGGGCGCGTAAATGGCGGAACTTTCAAAAGGTTCGGCGGGTCGCGGCCTGAACGAGCTGATCCGGGCGGGCGAAATCTGTAGTAAGTTGCGCGCGAAAAAGATGTTCTACCAGGCGGAAGAGGAAGCGTCGGATATCACGTACTCGGGGCCGTTCTGGTGCGCGCGCACGCAATCGCTGATCGGCTTCGACGGCAAAATCGCCGGGCATGAGGAATGCAGGCCCGGGCGCTCTTGCTGCGAGACAACCTGACGCACAGCGGGCCGGGATCGCCGCGCCGGATGCAGCGTCGAAACTTGCGGGACGCGCTCCTTTGAGGCTCTCAGAAACGCGAACCCTCATCCCAGGTTACGCATCTTAGTAGGTATGGTTGGACGTTGCCCGTGCGAGCAGCGGGTGCGACAATAGGAGAGCGAGTAGTGGAGGCCAAAATGCGAACGAAAGCAATGATTCTAGCGGCGGCCGTACTGATGGCTCTGCCGATGATCGCGAGAGCGGGTCAGAGTGCTCCGGCGGGAATTTCCGGAGACTACGCCGAATTCCGCAACGCAGACGTATATACGGGTCCCTGCTTCGCAAACTCAGAGATGAATCTGGCGGGAGACAACGCCGTGTTGGCCTGGCACGTGCGCAACGGCGCATGGTCCGGCGTACCCCTGGCGGATCTGAGCGT
>DATGHM010000204.1:0-101800 GCA_035307985.1 Candidatus Acidiferrales bacterium | reverse complement strand
CTGGACCCGGCCGGCGAATGCCGAAGCCTACGATTCGTATTTGAAGAATGAGCTTTTCCCCCGCGTCAAGAAAGAACTCGGAGCGCGGGGCTACCGCGGGTTCCATGTCCTCAGGCATGACCGTAGCGATGAAGTCGAATTTGTGACGATGGTGTGGTTCGACTCGCTCGATGCGGTGAGGGGCTTCGCGGGCGCGAATTACGAGGTTCCCGTAATTTCTGAGAAGGCGCATCAATTACTCTCGCGCCACTCGGATCGCTGCGAACACTACGATCTCAGCGGATTCGAGGGGCCCGCTTCGACGGAACATTGAGAGGGGGAAATGCCGTCTACAGCCGAATGCCGCTTCGCAAAAGCGCTCTGCGCAATTTGGGCGGCGCACTCATACAGGATGAATTCTATGCTACCCTTTGCAATGGATGAGCAATCGATGAGTTCTCCGAAAATCAATCCGGTGCCGCCGCGTCAGCCGCTTCCCTCGCAAGTGGTGAAGGAAGACGAGCCCCAGCTGGTCGCCGCGGCTCAGGCGGGGCAGCTCGAAGCGTTCGAAACCCTGGTAGAACGCTACGAACGCAAGATCTTCCGCCTCACGCTGAATATCACGCAGAACCGCGAGGACGCCGAAGACGCCATGCAGGAGGCGTTCTTAAAGGCCTTCGAGCATCTCGGAGAATTTCAGGGCAACTCGCGTTTCTACACGTGGCTGGTGCGCATCGCGGTGAACCAGGCCCTCATGAAGCTCCGCAAGCGGCGGCCCAATCAGGTGTCGCTCGACGCCGACGTGGAAACGGGCGAGGACAGCATCCCGCGCGAGGTGGAAGACTGGGGCCCGTCGCCGGAAGACCGTTACGAGCAGACCGAGCTCTCCGGCATTCTTTCCCAGGCAATCGGGGAACTCGACCCGCCTTTCCGAATCGTGTTTCAACTACGCGACATCGAAGAATTATCCACGGAAGAAACAGCGGAGGCGCTGGGACTGTCCGTGCCCGCGGTGAAATCGCGGCTGCTTCGGGCGCGCCTGAAGCTGCGGCAAAAACTCACCCGATACTTTCGACGGAGCGACAACCAGTGAATTGCAAGACACTCGTAATTGAGCTCGAGCATTACCTTGACGAGGAGCTGGACGCTTCGATTCGCGCGTCGATTGAAGAGCACCTGCTGAAGTGCAAGAAGTGCCGCGTCATCGTGAACACCACGAAAAAGACGATCGAGATCTACTGCAACTCCGAACCGGCCCCGCTTCCGGAAGAAACACGCTCGCGGCTGCACGACGCACTGTCGAAGCGCCTCCGGCGGGCCCATCCCTAAAGGTTGGGAGGTTTGAACGCATGGCCGCCGCAGGCTGGTAGCGCCGGACTTCAGCCCCGCACCCGTGTCGCTCCGTCCGCTGAGACAGCCTTTATTTTGCATCCTCCCGCTGCGCTTCGTATCTTTCCCCTGCGAACTGGCGTGGCGCGCGACGGCCGCTACCCCGAAGCGAACTGCCCAAGGCAGCGCAAGTCGCACGGGAGAAAGCCGTCGCTCCTGGCTTCTGATAACAAGGTGATCGCGCCTCGCCAGTCCGCAAACTGAAATTTAAATCGCTACGGCAGGCTGCAAGACAAGATTTCCTTCGTCGGGATGCCTTCCGTGCCCTGCTTACCTCTTTTGCTTCCGCACCCAAAACCTCTACACACTTCGCCCCTGCGCCGAACGCGATTCCTTTTGCGGCCACATATCGACTTGCTTTCCCACGCCCCGCTCGCGCGCCAGCTCATAGATCCGGCCGGCGACCGCAATGTCCTCGCTCGCGATTCCACTCGACTTGAACAGCGTGATTTGATCGGCGCCCGTTCGCCCTTTCGCCTTTCCCGCAACAATTTCCGACAATTCGTGGACGCGCCCCCAGCCCGCATCGTCGTCGCGCAACGTGTCGATCAGGTCGCCCGCCTCCATCTTCGACTGCTCGCGCGAATCCACCACGATCACGTCGCAGCGGCGGACAGCTTCGTCGTCCAGTTCGCGTTTCTGGGGAAAATTGGCGCCGATGGCGTTGATGTGAGCGCCAGGGGCGAGCCACGCGCCTTCGAGCACCGGCCGCGTCGAGGTGGTCGCCGTGATGACGATAGCCGCATCGCGTGCGGCGCGTTCGGCTGAGTCCACCGGCGTAACACGAGTGCCCAGCCGCGACGCCATTTCCTCCGCAAAATTCTGCCGTCTCGCCGGATCTCGGCCGTACGCGCGAATCCCCTCGATTTTGCGCACAGACGCAATCGCCTCGAGCTGCGTCCGCGACTGCGATCCCGTGCCGATGATTCCTACGGTGGACGCGTCGGCGCGGGCGAGGAATTTCGTTCCGACGCCGCTCGCCGCCCCCGTGCGTATCTGTCCCAGGTAATCCGCCTCGATCAGCGCGAGCAAGTCTCCCGACTGCGCGTCGAACAGCGGAACCAGGAATCGAAGGCCGTGGCGCGAGGTGGTATAGATCTTCATGCCCATGTACCCGGCGGCTGAATCCGCCGCAGCCATGTAGTGCAGGTAGCTTTTCCCGGGAACGTTCAGCCGCCTTCTCGGCTGCACAATCCCCGCCCCATCCGCCAGCCGCCGAAACGACTCTTCCACGGCTTCGAGCGCCAGACCCATCGTCAGCAGCGACCGCACATCCCCTTCCGTCAACAGCAGCGGCATGAAATTCCTCCAATCTCAGCGACGATAGCAGACATCTTAAGCTCTGTGAATCAACCGAATGGGCCCACGAAAGGGACGAACCGGAGACGTACCTCTGGAAGATTACTCGTGTGGAATTAAAGGCTAGAAGTTGATGCGGTAGCGGAGGACTCGGCAGTCGGTCGCGTCGAGCACGAAAAGATCCCGGTGTGAGCTGACGGCGAGCATTGGAGGCCGGTGGACCTGGCCAAGCTTGGCGGAAAGATCGAGGTCCATCTTCGGCGAGCCATCCATATTCCAGACGTGCAGCGTCGAGCCGTTCTCGTCCATCACGAAGATGTAGTTGCGGGAGACGGCAAACTCGCCGCTCATTCTGGCCTTGGCCGGCGCTTGGTCCGGAGGATCAGCGGCCGGCGTGGCCGCCGCCACACTCGAAGGAACTTCGGCGAGCAAATGGCCGCCCGGATCGAAGCGCAAAAGCTGTCCGGCATCGAGATCCGCGACATAGAGGTTTCCGTCGCCGCCCAGGCGAAGCGGCCCGATCGACCCAGCCCGCTTTCCCGCGCCAGAATGCCCCGGAGAAGGAACCCAGGACCGCAGAAAACGGAGCCGACGAGAGAAGGCGAATATCTTTCCGGCGTTTTCGTCGAGAACGTAGATCATTCCTTCGTCGTCCACCGCAACTGTCAGAGAATTTTCGGAGCTGGATCTGGCTGGAACTCGCAGCACGCGGTGGTAATCGTGTTCGCTGGTGGAGAAAACGACAAATACGGTGCTGTGCGCGGGGTCGGTAACGTAAATGGCCCCGCCCGAATCGACAGCGATGGACTGCGGTTCCTTCAGGGAATTCTCCTGAAAGGAGAGCAGTGGAGTGCCGTCGGCGGCGAATTTGTCGATGAAGCCGTTTCCGGCGTCGGCTATGTAAACATTTGCGATCGAATCGACCGCGATTCCCTGCGGATCATCGAGCTGTCCCGGGTCCTGGCCCTTTGTCCCCCACTGGCTGACAAACTCGAGCGCCGGCGTAGACGGACTCTGGGCCTGCGCGGCAGAGCTAAAGCGCGAACATCCGGAAATAGAGACGAGGAGTAAAACCAACGCGAAAGCTGCCAGCCGGGCCCTGTTCGTCATCGCCAGATGATCGTAAGCGCTCGCCGCGCGCTGCGCAATTCAACTCTCGATTCTTGTGCCGATTGAGTAGCGCCCCGGAAAAGTCCAACATGATTCCCGAACCGTTCAGAGCGGGGCACGCGGTCACGAATTCTGTCTATGCCAGCTCTTCACTGCTGGGCAGTCTCGGGACCTGTGTATCTCTTGTTGACCGCGTCGATGATTCGTTTCCGACTCCCCTGAGGTGTCGCACCGGAATCGGTTTCGACTTCCAGCACTTCGGATGCAAGCGCATCGTCTTTGATCGCCCGCCGCATCCATTTCGAATAGTCCTGCTGCCGAAGGTGAAACAACCACGTTTCGTCATCGATGCCTTCGGCGATTTGATTGAACATCATCAGGTTGTGCGCCCGAAGGTTCAATTTGTCGTGAGGCCCCTTGAAAAAGAAACTTGTTTCAGGGGCCAGGCGGCCCTCCGCGTACTTCCTCTTGTGCCGGCGCATCTCCAGGGCGGAGGGATGGACGCGAACCGAAAGCAGGCCGCGCGGATCGTCCAAAAACCAGACGAACGCCTCGCCCGTCTTTGACGGCAGGGGCGAGTGGACAGGCGAAGGCCTCCCGACGGCACTGCTGAACTCTTGAATAGTCTGCTCGGGCGTCGGACCGACAGCGATCACGCCGTTCATCATCTTCAGCACGGACGGTAGTACGGCCGAGACGTGAACCGTGATCAGCAGAAGATTCGTAAGCGTTGGAGGAATCGAAGCGGCGGCGGCATCCGAGGAAGCAGGCAGAAGATGATGCGCTTCGTCGATCACAAGCCAATGCGGGCGGCCTGCCTTGGCGCGCATTTCCTGAATCAGGGGAAGCAGCGACGTGAAGAAGGCGGGGCGGTCCGCCAGCGGCAGGCCAAGAAGATTTACGGCGACGGAAGTCTTCGGTTTCTGCAGCGCCGCCGCAATTTCAGAAATATCCGGCGCCCGCGAAGCGTTACCCAGTGGGATCACCCTTTCCAGGCGCTCGTAGTCGCCTTCCGGATCGACGAGGCACACCTGATAACTGTGTTCCAGCAGACGCTCCAGGATTGCCACCACGGCGTTGGATTTGCCGCTGCCGGAAGGGCCGGCGACGAGCAGGTTCATCCCATAGGACGGGATCGTCACTTCCTTGCCGTCCGGCGTTTGGCCGAAGCGAATCGGATAACGGGGCGTTCGAGGTTGAACGCTGCGAAGATCGTCAAAGAGCATCTTATCGATGAGCTGCTCCACGCCCTTTCCGTCGGGATCGCTGGTGACGAGATCGGCTCGGTCTTTCAGAGTAGGAATCGCATTCGCGACGGCCACGCGGCATTCGCAGACGCTCAGGAGCGCGTGATCGTTCTCGGCATCGCCTACTCCAACCGTGTTGTGCACGGAAAGCCCGAGCTCCGCAAGTGCGGCCCGCAGTCCGGTCCCTTTGTTGACGCCGGAAGGAAGCACCATCACGGCCTCGCGGTTGTAAATCACCTGCATCTCCAGGCCGAGATCGCGAATCGTCTTCAGGACCGCGGGATCATGCGGCCGCACCGTGGAGACGATCGATGCGCCAATGCTCAGCGGTTCGACGCCGGCATCGCGCAGCGCGGCGACGAACTCGGGTGGAGGGGGCTCCCCCAGCGCTCTGGATTCCCGAGTCGCCGGATTGTAGAGAAGCGCGCCATTCTCGGCGACGATCCGCTGAAACATCTCGTGCTGGGGGAAGACGGCGCGAAGGTCGCCGAGTTCGCGGCCGGTCACCAGGATCAGCTTGCGTCCTGATTCAGCCAGCCGGCGCAAGGACGCGACGCTGCTGCTTCGTACAATTCCGTGATCGGCGAGCGTTCCGTCGTAGTCGCTTGCGAGCGCGAGGTAGCGCATGAATTCGGGCGATAGCTCCGTGGATTTTGTAATTCGTGCCGCGATTCATTTTAGTGCGCATTGCGCGGATTGTGAACCCGCCATCGCGCGCGTCGGGCGGAAAATCAGCGGGGGAAAAGGAAACCCCGGCGGGAATCGCCGGGGTTCGTCAATGGCCGGATTGCGATAATACGGCAGGCTCGATCAGGCGCCTGTCCTCGCGTTGTGCTTCTTCCTGTAGATGTTCCGCGACGCGCGGTTCTGCCGGCGATTCAGCGCTTTCCGGTCGGCCGCGGTCAAGTGTCCGTCGTCCGCCTTGCGCATATGCCGTTCTTCCTTGTTGATCGACCGCTGCTGGCGTTCCAGCTTGGCCGTTTCGCCGGGGGTGAGTTGGCCGCTCTTTACACCCTGCCCGATGCGGTCCTGCTGATTTTCCTTTCTCTGCTGGATCGTTGCCGGTTTATTTTCGGCTGTAGAAGTGCCCGATTGTGCGAATGTGGCCGGCGCGCACAAAGTAAGCAGCGCCGCTCCGCACATCAAAAGCCGTTTCGTGGTCATTGGCGTGTCCCTTTCCGACCAGCCTTCGGCGAATTGTCTCTACGCCACCGAAGTGTCTATCCCGTGAAACACGCCTTCGCGGAAAATGTTGCGGCGCGGGATTCAGGTGGGCGAAAGCCATCACCCGTCCCTAAGGGACATTGTTCGGAAGCGAACGAAAGTCGCGTTCTTACGCCACACGCCGCCCGACCGCCGGAGCGATGATGCGAATTTCCGCCATGAGCTGCGCGAACTGGTCCGGATAGAGCGATTGCGCGCCGTCCGACAGAGCGCGCTCCGGATCGGGATGCACCTCAATGATCAACCCGTCGGCTCCCGCGGCAACCGCAGCACGCGCCATGGCCGCCACCTTGTCGCGCCTGCCTGTCCCGTGCGACGGATCGGCAATGATCGGCAGGTGCGAAAGCTGCTTGATGACGGGAATCGCCGCGATGTCGAGCGTATTGCGCGTGTACGTTTCAAACGTGCGAATGCCGCGCTCGCAGAGAACCACCTTATAGTTTCCGCCCGCCATGATGTATTCGGCGCTGAGCAGCAGTTCTTCGATCGTCGCGGACAATCCCCGTTTCAGCAGAACCGGCTTGTCGACTTCGCCAAGCGCCCGCAGCAAATGGTAATTCTGCATGTTGCGCGCGCCCACCTGAAGCACGTCGACGTACGGCAGCATCTGTTCCACCTGCGACGGATCCATCACCTCGCTGACGACCACCAGATTATTCTCGTCACCCGCCGCGCGAAGCAGCTTCAGCCCTTCTTCGCCGAGCCCCTGAAAGCTATACGGAGACGTCCGCGGCTTGAACGCGCCTCCGCGCAGCATTTTCGCGCCGGCTCGCGCCACGCGTTTCGCCACATCGTTGATCTGCGCTGCGGATTCGACGGCGCACGGTCCCGCCGCCACGATCACTTCCGGTCCGCCGATCGCCACGCCCTTTCCCACGTCTATCACCGAACCCTCGGGCCTGACCGTCCGCGACGCCAGCTTGAACGGGTGAGAAATCGGCACCAGTTCTTCCACGCCCGCCGCGGCGCGCAGCGCTTCCAGCTCGCTTCGATGCTTGTTGCTGTTGCCCACCACCCCGATCACGATCCTCTCCTCGCCGCGAATCAAGTGCGCCTGAAAGCCGCATTCCTTGATGCGCTCCACCACGTGATTGACCTGCTCCTCAGTGGCATTGCCGGACATATTGACGATCATTTGTGCTCCCCTGATGATGACGACTTTGCGCCCTCCGCGATCTTTGCGGATGGGTATGAACCCAAAACTCGCAGCCCGACGACCAGTTTGTTCAGCTCTTCGAGCGCCGATTCGGCTCCCGCCCGTCCGCCCGGTGTTTGCAAATCCAGATAGAACCGGTACTGCCACGGCGATCCGTGCACCGGACGGCTCTCGATCTTCATGAGATTAATTCCGCGTTTGGCGAACGGCGCCAGCGCATGGTGGAGCGCGCCGGGGCGATGATCCAATTCGAAGACGAGCGACAGTTTGTCCGCGCCTTCCGAACTTGCTCCTTCCGGCGAGAGCAAAAGAAATCGCGTGTAATTCTCTCGATCATCTTCGAGGTGCTCGCGGAGGATGGCGCCGCCATAGATCGTTGCCGCACGCCTGCCCGCGATCGCCGCGCGCGATAAGTCGCCTGCGCAAATCACTTGCCGCACGCTGCCCCCTGTGTCCTCCGCCGCGATGCGTTTCAGTCCGGGATTGGCCGTAAAGAAGCGCTCGCACTGCGCCAGCGCCACGGGATGCGATTGGACCGTCGTAATCCCTTCGAACGTCGCGCCCGGCGGCCCGATCAGGTGGTGCACAATCGGGATGATGACTTCTCCCACGATGGTCAGGCGGCTCTCCACCAGCAGATCGAACGAGCGGTGAACCGACCCGGCGAGGCTGTTCTCAATCGGCGCGAGAATATAATCTGCGGCGCCATCGTTGATCGCGTTGAACGTCGTGTCGAAGCTCCCGCGCGGCACGAGCGTGATTCCTTCGCCCAGAAGCTGCACAGCGGCCTCCTCGCTGAAGGCGCCCCGTTCGCCTTGAAACGCGATTCGCGCGTTGGGTTCGATCTTCATAGCGCCAGAATTTTTCGCGATTTGCCGCGCGTGCGTCGCGCGCTCGGCTTTGGCTCGGCGGCTGTCCCGCATCCGTTCAGCACCTGAGTGCGAATCGACGCGTCCAGAACGACCTGGTAGATCCGTTCGATGGCGGTGCTGTCCAGCGGGCCGGGATTCAACGCTTTCATGCGGTTCAGAATCTCACGCTCGCGCTCGGGAACCCTCAGCACGAGTCCCGCCTGCCCTTTCAGCCTGCCTACTTCGAGGGCCAGCTCGGTCCGCAGGTTCAGCAGGTGAAGCATCGCCGTATCGATCGCGTCGATTTTTCGCCGCCAATCGTCGATTTTCATGGTCGTCTCACTCCGCCGTCAGCTCAGAAAACAAAAAAGGCCGCGAACTCTCTGGGAGTCGCGGCCGGTATCTCGAAACTTGTTGCGGCTTTTAGATCGGTTCGTTCACCGCGCGAGTCTCGCCCGCCCGCTCCCCCGTAAAGGAGAAGCGGTAAGTAAAGGCGAAATTGTGATAATACGAGCGCATCGCGCGGCCTTGGTCTTCCCGTCCCGCTGAACCAACCGAAGCGCCACTATACGGTCGCGGCACGGCAGCGTCAAGCGAATTCCCTGTTCTGGCCCATAAGAAAAAGTTATGATTTTATCAAGAATTACAAATTGGACTTATCCAACGGCTTCGCGTTTACTGGTTCCCACAGCGTTCTCGCGAAGCGCGAGGCGTGGATATGGATTATGACGCGAGTGATTAGAACGGTCGTAGTCGTAGCGATTCGATGGGGGCCACCGGTCTAAGCCCAGCTTGGACGGTCCGCCCCGCACCTGACCCCAGGACGCGGGGCTTTTTAGTTTGAGGGGTTTGTGATCCTGGATTCGCCCTTACCACCCTGAGCGCCAGGAGAACGAGGGCAGACGACACGATCGATGCATAGCGACGAAATCAAAAAGGGAATCTCCCGGGCGCCGGCACGGGCCATGCTGAAGGCGACCGGCCTGACCGACGCCGATCTCGCGCGTCCGCTCGTTGCCGTCGCCAATACCTGGACGGAAATCACGCCTTGCAATTTTCATCTGCGAGCCCTGGCCGAGCGCGTGAAAGAAGGAATTCGCGCCGCCGGCGGCACGCCCATCGAGTTCGACACCATCGCCATTTCCGACGGGATCACCATGGGCACCGAAGGGATGAAAGCGTCGCTCGTGTCGCGAGAAATTGTTGCGGACTCGATCGAGCTCGTCGTTCGCGCGCACGCCTTCGACGCGGTCGTGGCGATTTGCGGGTGCGACAAGACCATCCCTGGCACGGTGATGGCGCTCGCGCGCCTGAATATTCCAGGGCTGTCGCTTTACGGCGGGTCAATTGCCGCCGGCCAATTTCACGGCCGCGAAGTGACCATCCAGGACGTTTTCGAGGCCGTGGGCGCCTGCGCTGCAGGCCGCATGACCGCGGCCGAAGTCACCGACCTCGAGAATGTCGCGTGCCCCGGCGCGGGAGCGTGCGGCGGCCAGTTCACGGCGAACACGATGGCCACGGCGATCACTTTCCTCGGCATTTCCCCCATGGGCGCGAATGAGATTCCGGCTACCGATCCGCGCAAAGAGCAAGTGGCGTTCGATTGCGGCAAGACGGTGATGAAGCTTCTGGCCGCAGATGTTCGCCCGCGTCAAATCATCACTCGCAAATCGCTCCAAAACGCGATCGCCTCCGTCGCGGCCACCGGCGGCTCGACCAACGCCGTGCTGCACCTGCTGGCCATCGCCCGCGACGCCGATGTCGACTTGACCATCAAAGAATTCGATCGCATTTCCGCGAAGACTCCGCTCATCGCCGACTTGAAGCCTTTCGGCCGCTTTGCCGCGCCCGACATGTTCAACGCCGGCGGCATGCGCCTGCTCGCAAAGCGACTGCGCGAAGCGGGCTTGCTCCAGGACGGCCCGACTGTCTCCGGCAAAAGCCTGTTCGAGGAAATTGAGAGCGCCAGCGAATCGAAGGGACAGGAAGTTCTGCGTCCTCTGTGGAACCCACTCAAGAAAGACGGCGGCCTGGCCATTCTGTACGGCTCGCTCGCGCCGGAAGGGTGCGTGGTGAAACTCGCCGGGCACGAGCGCCTGCTCCATCGCGGCCCTGCGCGCGTTTTCGATTCGGAAGAGGCGTCGTTCGAGGCCGTACAACAAAGGAAAATTCAGCCCGGCGACGTCGTCGTGATTCGCTACGAAGGCCCGCGCGGCGGTCCCGGCATGCGCGAGATGCTCGCCGTCACCGGCGCGCTGGTCGGCCAGGGCCTGGGCGATTCGATCGCCCTGATCACAGACGGCCGTTTCAGCGGCGCCACCCACGGCTTGATGGTCGGCCACGTTGCTCCCGAAGCCGCCCGCGGCGGCCCGATCGCCCTCGTGCGCGAAGGCGACATGATCACGCTCGACGTTCCTGCGCGGCGTCTCGATGTCGAAGCGGTCAATCTCGATGAACGCCGCAAGCATTGGAAAGTTCCTGCACCAAAATATTCAACCGGCGTGATGGCCAAGTACGCGCGGCTCGT
The DNA here is from genome assembly GCA_035307985.1 of Candidatus Acidiferrales bacterium. Lineage (GTDB taxonomy): Bacteria > Acidobacteriota > Terriglobia > Acidiferrales > UBA7541 > Palsa-295. Next base: position 91,018 of record DATGHM010000204.1, on the reverse strand, counting down.
CTCGTCGGCTTCCGAAGGCGCAATCACATCGGCAGATCAAGCTCTGCAATGAGGAGATGAACATGGCGAAGATGTTTTGGCAGGACGATGCGAATCCGCGAGCCCTTGAGGGCAAGCGCATTGCGGTGCTCGGTTACGGCAGCCAGGGGCGCGCGCACGCACTCAATCTGCGCGACAGCCGCCTCGACGTGACCGTCGGCTTGCGCCGTGGAGGTCCTTCCTGGGCGCAGGCCGAGCAGGATGGCTGGACGCCCATCGCGCCCGCCGACGCCGCCGATGGTGCGGACGTCATCGTCATGCTCGCGCCCGACATGGCGCAGCCCCCGCTCTACCAGAACGAAGTTGCGCCCGGTCTCAAGCCCGGCGCCATGCTCCTTTTCTCGCACGGCTTCAATATTCATTACGGCCAGATTCGGCCGCCGCAAAACATCGACGTGACGATGGTCGCTCCGAAAGGACCTGGAAACCTGGTTCGGCGTCAGTACGAGGCGGGTGGCGGCGTGCCCTGCTTGCTCGCCGTTCATCAGGACGCGTCGGGCCATGCGTACGACCGCACTCTGGCCTACGCGCACGCGATTGGCGGGACGCGCGCCGGCGTGATTCAAACCACTTTCGCCGAAGAAACGGAAACCGATTTGTTCGGCGAACAGGCTGTTCTCTGCGGCGGCATTCGCGAACTGATTCAAGCCGGATGGGAAACGCTGGTGAAAGCCGGCTATCAGCCCGAAGCGGCGTATTTCGAGTGCTTGCACGAGGTGAAGCTGATCGTTGACCTGATCTACGAAGGTGGAATCGCCAAAATGCACAAGTTCGTCAGCGAAACCGCCAAGTACGGCGACGTGACGCGCGGCCCGCGCGTGATCGACGCGCACGTCCGCGAGAACATGCAAAAAATTCTCGAGGAAATTCAATCCGGAAAATTCGCCAAGGAATGGGTGCTCGAAAATCAGGCCGGGCGTCCGGAGTATACGAAATTGCTGGAGCGCGACCGCAACCACCCCATCGAAAAAGTGGGCGAGGAGCTTCGGGCGCAGATGTCGTGGCTCAAGCCGGAAGCATCCACGGCAGCCCGAGGTGGAAAATGAAGGGCTCTCAATTCCTGGTGAAAGCCCTCGAGCGCGAGGGCGTCGAATTCATTTTCGGTTATCCCGGCGGAGCGATCATGCCCGTGTACGACGCGCTGCTCGATTCGCACATTCGCCACATCCTTGTCCGCCATGAGCAGGCTGCGGCGCTCGCCGCCGACGGTTACGCGCGCGCGACGGGCAAGGTCGGCGTCTGCATGGCCACCTCTGGTCCGGGCGCGACGAACCTCGTCACCGGAATCGCCAACGCCTACATGGATTCGATTCCCATGGTTGCCATCACCGGCCAGGTTGCCACGCCGTTGATGGGAACGGACGCGTTTCAGGAAGTCGACATCTTCGGCATTACGCTTCCGGTCGTGAAGCACAGCTTTCTCGTCGATCGCGCGGCGGACTTGCCTCGCGCCGTCCACGAAGCGTTCTGCATCGCGAAGTCCGGACGCCCGGGTCCCGTCCTGATCGACTTGCCCAAGGACGTGGCGAACTCCGAAGCGGATTTCGAGTTTTACGGCAGCGAGGCGGACTCTTCCGCAGCCGAACCCGATCGCGAGGCCATCGCCCGCGCCGCCCAGTTGATCGAGAATGCTCACCGGCCGGTGATCTATGCCGGCGGCGGAATTGGTATGGCCGGCGCAATCAGGGAATTCAATGCGTTCGTCGACGCCACTCGAATTCCCGTCATTTCCACGCTGAAGGGTATCGGGGCCATCCCCACGCAGCATCCGCTGTTCCTCGGCATGATGGGCATGCACGGCACGAAAGCCTCGAATCACGCCGTGCAGGCTTGCGATTTGCTGATCTGCATCGGCGCGCGTTTCGATGATCGAGCTACCGGGAAACTCGCAGGCTTCGCCACAGGGGCTCGCGTGATTCACATGGACGCGGACGCCTCCGAAGTGGGCAAGCTCCGCCACGCAGACGCACCGCTGATTGGCGATTTGAAGAAAACTCTCCGCGCGCTCACCACGGTCGCTGTTGACGGCGACGCCTGGCGTCGCCAATGCCTCTCCTGGAAGCAGTCGCACGCCTGGAATTACGACGCGCCCGCGCCCGGGATTTATGCTCCGTGGTTCTTGAAGCGGCTCGCGCAGCGAGCTCCCGAAAACGTCATCGTCGCATGCGACGTGGGCCAGCACCAGATGTGGGTCGCGCAGCACTTCGATTTCGCGCGTCCAGAACAGCATCTGAGCAGCGGCGGCCTCGGGACGATGGGCTTCGGCCTGCCGGCCGCGATTGGCGCCCAGCTCGCTTATCCGAACGCGACTGTCATCAACGTTTCCGGCGACGGGTCGATGATGATGAACCTGCAGGAACTCGCGACGCTTCGTCGCTACGATCTGCCCGTGAAGATCGTTCTCTTTGACAATCGCGCGCTGGGCATGGTTCGCCAGTGGCAGGAATTGTTCCACGCCGAGCGCTACAGCGAAGTCGATCTCTCCGACAATCCGGACTTCTCGCGCGTCGCCGAATCGATGGGCATCCCCGCGTTCCGCGTGGAAAGCAAGGAGCACATCGAAGACGCCATCGACAATTTGCTCGCCACGTCCGGGCCCGTGATGGCTCACGTCGTGATCGATCAGATGGCCAATGTGTGGCCCATCGTCGGTCCGGGCAAAACCAATTCCGAAATGATGGACGAGGTCAGGCAGTGAACGTTCTCACTCTCCAGTTGCGGGTCAAGAATGAAGAAGGCGCCCTGCTGCGCGTTCTCAGCATGGCGCGCCGCCGCCGATTCGATCTGATCAATCTCACTGCCGATTCGTCGGCGGATGGCAGTTTCTTCGACGTGCGCATGACGGTGCAAGCCGAGCGCTCCGCGCCCGCCTTCGTGCGCCAGATCGAGAAGCTGGTCGACGTCGCGCACGTCGAGGTGATCAAGTCCGGCGAAGCCGAAAACGGCGCGCGCGCCGCCGCTTCGCTCACCTGACGCGGCGTCGAATTTGCCGAATCTCGGGGCGTTTTGCTGCGCCCACTGCTTCTCCCGCGCGTGCGATGGAACGATCTCTTCCTGCGCCACGGTGCTCTCGAACTTCACGCGCTTTCCCCGTATGATCTAGCGCATGCCAACTTCGGCCCCGTTTCGTCGCGTCGCGATTATTGGCACTGGCCTGATCGGAGGCTCGTTCGGTCTCGCGCTCCGGAAGCATTTTCCTGAAATCCACATCGCCGGCTTTGATCGCGCAGACGTCCTCAAACGCGCGCTCGCCCGTGGCGCCGTGCAAGAAACATGCGCAACTCTGGTCGACGCGGTCCGCGGTGCGGACCTCGTCTACGTCGCTCTGCCGATCGGCGCAACGATCGAAGCGTTGCCATCCATCGCGGCCGCTGGCGGACCGCAAGCGCTCGTCACCGACGCGTGTAGCGCGAAGGCCGTTGTCTGCAGGGACGCTGCGGCCCACTTCAAAGCCGGCGCGCGGTTTCTTGGCGGCCATCCCATGGCAGGAAAAGAGATTTCCGGCGTTGAAAACGCCCGAGCCGAAATTTTCCAGGGAGCGCCCTACGCCTTGATTGGTTCGGAAACCGACTCGGATCCGCGGGTGCAGAAATTCGTCCAACTTCTGCGCGGAATCGGCGCGAAGCCGGTCTGGTGCGATGCGGACACCCACGACTGGGCTGTCGGCATCGTCTCGCATTTGCCGCAGCTCGTCGCCGTCGCGCTCGCGCGCGTCGTTTCGGATGAGACGGACGAAACCGGACTGCCTCTCGCGCTGGCAGGCAAAGGTTTGCAGGACATGCTGCGGCTGGCGGGAAGTCCGTACGGCGTGTGGCGCGACGTCTTTCTCGCGAATCGCGAGAACGTCGCGCGGGCGCTCGAACGGCTCGGGCAGGAAATCGATCACCTGCGCCGCAATCTCTCAACCAGGGAATTGGAGGAGGAATTTCGCGCTGCGAACGATCTTTTCGCCCTGCTCCACCAGGAACAGGAGAAAGCAGAACGTTAGGCCCTGCACTGCTTCGCTGACTCGCTGTGAGTTCGGGATCATTTCACACGATCCCGGACGCAGGAACTGCCATCGGAGTGTAAAAGCCCGATAAACGCTTGTCCCCTGCCCGGAAAGATCGATATTCTACACGATTCTCTAAAAAAGAAAATAGCGCTGCGCCAGCGGAAGCACGCGCGCCGGCTCACACGTCAGCAATTCTCCGTCGACGCGCACTTCATACGTTTCAGGGTCGACCTCGATATTCGGAGTCGCGTCGTTGAGCGGCAAATCCCTTTTCCCTATTTTCCGGCAATTGCGCACCGGCGCGGCCGTTTTCTGGATTCCAAGCCGCCGGGGGACTTCCGCCGACATCGCTTCCTGGGACATGAACGTCAAACTGGTTGCGGCGGTGGCGCCGCCAAAACTGCCGAACATCGGACGGTAAAGCACCGGCTGCGGTGTCGGAATCGATGCGTTCGGATCGCCCATCGCGCTCCAGGCGATGAATCCGCCTTTCACCACTATTTCCGGCTTGGCCCCGAAAAACGCCGGCTTCCACAACACCAGGTCGGCCAGCTTGCCTGGCTCGATCGAACCGATTTCCTCCGACACGCCATGCGTAATCGCGGGATTGATCGTATATTTCGCGACGTATCGCTTCGCGCGGAAATTGTCGTTGCGGCTCGAGTCTTCCGGCAACGGCCCGCGCTGCGCTTTCATTTTGTGTGCCGTCTGCCAGGTTCGGACCACGACTTCGCCGATGCGTCCCATCGCCTGCGAGTCGCTCGACAGCATGCTGATCACGCCCAGATCGTGCAGGATGTCTTCCGCCGCGATCGTCTCCGGGCGGATGCGGCTCTCCGCGAAAGCGACGTCCTCCGGCACGTTCGGATTCAGGTGATGGCACACCATCAGCATGTCGAGATGTTCGGCGATCGTGTTGATCGTGTACGGCCGAGTGGGGTTCGTCGACGACGGCAGAATATTCGGAAACGACGCGATGCGAATGATGTCCGGCGCGTGGCCGCCGCCGGCGCCTTCCGTGTGATAGGTATGAATCGCGCGTCCGGCAATTGCCTCGACCGTAACTTCAAGGAATCCCGCTTCGTTGATCGTGTCAGTGTGAATCGCCACCTGCACGTCGTATTCATCCGCGACGCGCAGGCACGCGTCGATTGCCGCTGGCGTAGTGCCCCAATCTTCGTGCAACTTCAGCCCGCACGCTCCGGCGGCCACCTGCTCCACCAGGGGTTCGGCTGTAGACGCGTTTCCCTTCCCCAGAAAGCCGAAATTGAGCGGCCACGCGTCTGCGGCCTGCAACATACGGGCGAGATTCCATGCGCCCGGCGTACACGTTGTGGCCGCGGTTCCCGTGGCGGGGCCGGTACCGCCGCCGATCATCGTAGTAATGCCGCTCGAGATTGCTTCGTAAACTTGCTGCGGGGAAATGAAATGGATATGGCTGTCGATTCCACCTGCGGTGACGATTAGATTCTCGCCCGCGATCACTTCCGTCGCGGCGCCAATCACCAGGTCCGGATCGACGCCTTCCATCGTGTCGGGATTTCCGGCTTTGCCCACTTTGACGATGCGGCCGTTCTTGATCCCGATGTCGCCCTTGACGATTCCCCAGTAATCCAGGATCACCGCGTTCGTGATCACCAGATCGAGCGCGCCATGCTCCGCCTCGCGTTTCGTGCTGGCGCTCTGGCCCATCCCGTCGCGGATCACCTTGCCGCCGCCGAACGTGACTTCGTCGCCGTAGTGCGTGAAATCCTTTTCGATTTCGACGATCAGCTCGGTGTCGGCAAGACGAATCCGGTCACCCTTCGTCGGGCCGTACAAATCAGCGTAAGTTCGCCTCGGAATCTTCATCGGTTTGGTTTTCTGGGCCTCTGCGGCTCCCTTCCTGAGCGAAGTCGAAGGGCGTGGCTACTCTTTCTGCTTCTCGCGCCTGTCGCACGCCCTCTTGCGCGTGGTCGCATCGTCGAGCGCGCCGTTGACCAGTCCGCCGAATCCGCGCACCACACGCGCCCCGCCAAAATCCGTCAGCTCGACTTCTTTTTCCTCGCCCGGCTCGAACCGGACCGCCGTGCCCGCGGGAATATTCAGCCTCATGCCGTACGCCGCGGCGCGGTCGAACAACAGCTCGCGATTCACTTCGAAGAAATGGAAGTGGCTGCCCACCTGGACCGGCCGGTCGCCTTTGTTCTGGACCAGGACACGTGCGGTCCGCCGACCGGCATTCGCCTCGATCGCGCCGGCAGCTTCATCAAGCAGATATTCGCCAGGTATCACGCCGCCTCCAACCGACATCGTGCGCGCCAATGTAGCGTACGGGCGGCAGGCGAGGCAAGGCGGCAACGGAACCCGGCGAAGCGCGGAGCCCCTCGGTGAACGATGGCCCGACGGCCGGAGAGCAGCCTCCCCTCTGAAGAGGCGAGCTACAGAAACGCGCCCTGCGGCCGCTCCAGAATTCCCCTTGCTTACCGAGGGGAGCAATGCTAGATTCTCCTCGGTTACCGATATGAGGCGAACACGATGAGCAAACCTCCCGATCTGGTGCAGGGCACGCTGGATATGCTGCTGCTGAAAATCCTCGCTCTCGAGCCCATGAACGGGTACGCGATCAGCCAACGGTTGAAGCAAGTTTCGCGCGACGTGCTGCAGGTGAGCGACGGCTCCCTCTACCCCGCTCTGCACAAGCTCGAGCAAGAAGGCTGGATCAAAGCCGAGTGGAAGACGACAGACAACAATCGCCGCGCGAAGTTCTATTCGTTGACCAAGCTGGGCCGCAGGCAGCTCGAGACCGAGGCCCGGAATTGGAGCCGGCTCTCGGCGGCGATATCCAACGTCGTGAAGCTGGAGGAAGCGTAAGAAGGGGCGGCAATGTAGCCCACCTTTTTCGAGGTGGGGGGTTTCATTCGGAGCCCGGGAGAACCAGCGATGCGACCTGACAAATGGATCTACACCTTGCCTTTGAGGTTGCGCTCACTATTTCGCCGCCGCGACGTTGACCGGGAACTCGACGAGGAATTGCGCTACCACATCGAGCGCAAAACCGAGGAAAACCTCGCCAGGGGAATGACTTCGCGCGAAGCTCGTCGCGCGGCGCTTCTCGAAATCGGTGGCATCGAGCGCCGCAAGGAAGAATGCCGCGACACCCGCCGCGTCACGTGGCTCCAAGATTTCGCTCAGGATCTCCGCTACGGCATCCGCATGCTCCGCAAATCTCCCGGCTTCACCGCGGTCGCCGTGCTCACCCTAGCTCTCGGAATCGGCGCGACAACGGGACTTTTTTCTGTCGTAAATGCAGTTCTCATTCGTGCGCTACCATTCCGCGATCCGCAGCGTCTCGTTGCGTTATTCCAGTCGCCGAACAAGAGCAAGGGTCTGATCGGAATTGCCGCTGACGGGCCGGACATTCTTGACTGGGAGCGTGACGGTCACAGTTTTTCGGATGTTGCGGCGTCCCTTCTTGACGCGGCGAACATCATCGGCGGTCGTGTGCCACAGCATGTGAACGGAGAAAAAGTTACCGCCAATTATTTCGACTTGCTCGGCGTGCGGGCCTCCATCGGACGGACGTTCTCCCGCGACAACGAGCAAAGCGGGCAAAGCGAAGTCATCCTGAGCTACGCTCTCTGGCGAACCTCTTTTGGCGGGCAAAATATTTTGGGACGTACTATCGCACTTGACGGCCAGCCCTTCACTGTCATCGGCGTGATGCCCGCGCTCTTCCACGATCCTCGCACGTGGGCAAACCCGCAGTCGGAGTACTGGATTCTCCTGCCGCGCACCGAGCTTGCCAAAAATCGGGGCGAGCACATGTACGCTTCCTTGGGCCGGCTGGCTCCGAACGTAACGCTCGCGCAAGCGCAGCAGGAGATGGATTTGATTGGCGACCGCGACGCCAGGGCATTCCCAAACACCAACGAGGGCATGGGCGTTCGCGTGTCGCCACTAGAGCAGGTCAATTTGCAGACTTTCGAAGAGGGCCATTTCCAATCTGTTCGGCCCGCGATTCTCTTGCTTCAACTGGCCGCCGGATTTCTCCTGTTGATTGCCTGCGCCAACGTTGCCAGTCTGATGCTGTCCAAGTCGCTTGAGCGCCACAAGGAATTTGCGCTTCGCGCCGCGATGGGCGCCGGGCGCTGGCGGATCATCCGCCAGCTTCTCACAGAGAGTGTTCTACTGTCTTTGCTGGCCAGCGGTGTAGGCATTGTGCTCGCGGTTTGGTGCGCAAAGGCCTTGCTGGCCCTGGCGCCAGAGGGCTACTTACCGCCCACCGTGAACATTCACCTCGATCTTTCTGTCCTGGCATTTGCTCTTTGCATTGCGGCGGCCACGGGAATCTCCTTCGGTCTCCTTCCTGCTCTGCGTGTGTCGCGGAAAAATCTCAATGAAGATCTTAAGCGGGCTATTCTAGGAGCCGGTGATTCCCGATCTCGTGTCCGCATTCGCGGCGCTCTCGTCGTGCTCGAACTGTCCGCCACATTCGTACTGCTTGCGGGCGGAGGTTTGATGGTGCGCAGTCTCGCTTCACTGCTTGCGGTTAACGCAGGCTTCAACCCCCAGCATTTCTTCACTGCGGGCCTGAGCCTGCCTGCTCAGCAGTACTCGAAACCAGAGCAGATTGTGCGATTTTTCACCACCGTGCAGCAGCGTGTTCGGAATTTGCCGGGAATCACCGACGCTGCGTTCACGTCTGCGCCGGAGTTTGAGGTCACCAGTTCGTCAGATATCATAGTGGAAGGTCATTCTGCAGAGCCCCCTGGGTTCCGCGAAGTGTGGGCGCAAATCTGTGTCATTACTCCCGACTTTTTTCGTGCCGCCGGAATTCCGCTTCTCCAAGGACGCGACTTTTCTCGTGCCGACATTGCCCGCGAAGCGAACGTCGCGATCGTGAGTCGGTCCTTTGCCGAACATTTGTGGCCTCATCAGAATTGGCTCGGCAAGCGAGTGCGCTTCGGAAACGAGAAAGTCTGGCGCGAAATTGTCGGTATTGTCGGTGATGTGCGGCAGGAGGGCCTCGCCGCATCATCTCTCCCGGAAATTTATTTCCCGTTAGTTGCTGAAATGGCCGATGGCGAAAACGCTATGAATATTGTTGTGCGAAGCGCAGTGCCGCCCGTGTTGCTCACACAGGACATTGGCCAGCAGGTTGCGTCCGTCGACAGCGGCGTTCCTCTTTCCGAGGTCCGTAGTGGAAAAGAAATCTTGCAGGAGTGGTCTGGTTATCTCCGATACCGCACCGTGCTGTTGACCAGCTTTGCCCTCATCGCCCTGCTCATCGCAGCGATTGGCCTCTTCAGCGCGATCTGCTATACGACAACGCGGCGCACCCACGAAATTGGCATTCGCATCGCTCTTGGAGCGCAGCGCCACGACGTGTTCGGCCTTGTCATGCTTCAAGGCGTCGTGCTGATTCTTGTAGGTTTGGGACTCGGCATTATGAGTGCGTTGGCTCTCGCGCGATTAATAACCAGCTTTGTCTACGGCGTCACGCCATCCGATCCGATCACGTTCGTCGGAGTCTCGATCCTTCTGGTCCTGGTCGCGCTGGCAGCGTGTTACATCCCCGCGCGCCGCGCCATGCGCGTCGATCCCATGGTCGCACTGCGACATGACTGACTGACTGAGGGGCAGCGCCAATCGGGGCCGGTCCCTCCGCGTCGGCGCTCCTTCCCTTCAATTCCCAAATTGGGAATGCGGAACTCGGTTAGCCATCTTCCTGGCCTCGAACTTCTCGCGCCGCCCTCCAGGTCTCCCTCCCCGTCTGTCTCTCTGTCCCTCTCTGGCAAACCCCTTCACACGCCCCATAGTGCTAGAACTATGTAAATATTAACTATTGATTAAATAGAGATTCCGTGCTATCAAAGGGCGTTTCTGTGCTCGTCAAAATCGGGCGCAGCGAAAGGAAACGAAGTGACCCAGAGCGTGAAGCTCACCCAAATCCAACTTGAGGATGCTAAATGTCACTCCAACACAGACTTGGTCAAATCGCCACCAAAAACGGCGCCCTTCGCCGCGGAATGAAATGGCTTCAGGAACATGATCGCGAAACACCCTCCGGGCAAGCCGCCCAGGAATATGTCAGCCAGATCGGCCTCTCGTCCAGCGACCCGGAAAAGGCCGCTAGCGAACGCGAAGGTGCCCTTTTGAGCATGGCCGCGCAAGCCACCGGCCGTTTCCTTCAAAAGAACCTCCCCGAGCAAGCGCTCCAGTCAGCCGGATTTGACGATCCCGAGCCGCTTCGGCGGCGCGGCCGTCCCAGACGCAATCCCCCGGTCGGCAGCCATGACGTCGATCTCTCCCGGCACAGTCGCCGCTGCATCATCTGCAAGCATCCCGAACGCGACACGATCGAGGAAGCCTTCCTCCAATGGCGCCGCACGGGCGATCTGAGACTCGAATTCAAGCTTCCCAATCGAAGCTCCATTTACCGCCATGCCCATGCCTTCGGCCTTTTCGATGAACGCGCCCGCAACATGCGCTCCGCTCTCGACTTCATCATCGAGGAAGCCGAAACGGTCAAGCCCACAGCCGACAGCATCATCCGGGCCATCCGCGCCTACAGTTGCCTCGATGAAAACGGCCGCTGGGCCGAACATCCCCGGCGCGTGATCATTTCCCACGAGACGGCCGCCGTCGCGCCGCTCGTCCCCGTCGAACCAACCGACAGCGAGCCCTCCGGCCAGTTCGTCGAAATGGAGCCCATGCCAATCGCCGAGCTTCCTCCAAGCGACGAATGAGGTTGGGCGGACGGCACTGCCACGCAACGTAGCCCTAGGGGCGCTGGGGCAAGCCCTCAGCGCCCTACCCTAAAGGGCTGCGCGGGCCGGCGCTCACATGGCCCGTCCGCGCTTCACCGATCACCACTCACACCGGTTCTGTTTTGCATTTATTGCAAACAGAAATTCGCGTAAGTCGCTGAAAACAAAGGGAAGGTCGGAATTCTAATCGATACAAAAGTGATGGTTTTCAGAGGTTTGGAGAAGCTGTCGGCAGCGCCGCTCCGGTCCACGCCGAAGGCGTCCGGATCTGCTTCCCCGCGGGTCTGCGCGGTGCTTGTTCTATCGCGGCGGGGCTGTCGCAGCCACTGAGTCAGGCAAAGGGGCCGGCGCCCAGCCTATCGCGCGGGTGATCTTCTCGTACGTTTCCCGGGTCGCGCCTTCGACCGTCAAGCAGGTGGTGTCGACGCAGCGCAGGAAGACGCCACCGTCCGCTGTGTCGAACTGAAAGTAATTTGGCCGGCGGAGCGCGTCTTTGCGATCCTTGTACTTCAGCGCGAGGGCTTCGCTGTACTGCGCGTAGAATCCGGCCGCATCTTCAGCGTTATCGAGCGAAAGCCGGAACACGAGCGGCGTCGCCTTCGTTTTCTCATCTTCGAAAACGGCGTAACGGTCTCCCGCCCACGCCGACGCCAGCGGATCAGCGCGGTCCGCCGCGAGGAATTGTTTCAACACCTCGTCAAGCCCGAACTCCCCCATCACGTTTTCCTCCAGAAGCTTCCAATCCGGCGGCACTACGCCGTTCCAGTCCGGCAGCGAAACCCCGACAGGCTTCACGCCCTTGAGGTAAAGATTCGGATGCATGATCTGCTGCGTCGAAACGGGCGGATTCTGGAAGATGAGTTTCAGATCGCTCCAGCCCGTGTGCGCTTTCAGGAACTGCTGCGTGAACGAGGTCCCGGCGAGATAGGGAAAGAGCAAATCGTCGCGAATGTAGTGCGGCGCCTTCGAAAGCTTGGGATCCTTGTCCATTTCGCCGACAGCCCGCGCGCGAATCAGCCCCACGACATCCGGCCGGTCGCGGACGCCCATTTTTTCGTCCTGCAGCGAGTAATCCACCATGGCCGCCATCGCCGAACCTTCGCTGACGGAATCGCGGGCCAGTTCGGCGTCGTCATTGGGACGCGCCGCCTTGATCCAGGCATCCAGGTGAAACGACTGGTCTTCCAGGGCGTGCGTCAGTTCGTGGGCCATTACGGGCTTCTGGTCGTCGGCCGCAATCCAGTCCGCGATATAGAATTCCTTCGCTTTCGGATCGTAGAGACCAGCAACCTGATCGGTGAGAACGTCAAGCATGAACGATTCCAGCGGGAACCCTTTGGGGATCAGCCCGAACGCTTCGAGGGACTTCTCATCCGCGTAACGCTGAGCATCGGTCCTGTCTTCTTTCTCTTCGCCGATCAGGTAGGTGCGAATCTGATCCTTCGAGCGCAGGCTATTTTTGAGCGGGTCGAGGATCGGAAGATCGAGGATGTGGCTCATTTGCGTCAGCACCTGGTTGGCCGCTTCGATGAACGCCTCTTTCGCCTGCGGTCCGGCCTGCGCTGACGGAGCGGTTGCTCCCGATGCCACGTTTGGAGATTGCGCTTCCTGCCGGCCCGCCGCAGTCAGGGCGAGGAGCAGGACCGTCAGCACGCTGATGACGGCCAATCGCCGATTCACATTGCCTCCCCTTAATTGGATGATGCGAGCGGCGGAACGGTTATTGCCGGCGGGCGATTCCCTCGAAATGAGTCCTACCACAGGACTCTTTTCTGACTCGCTTTCGACGTTGCAGGCTCGTGTACGTCGTCAGAGCCGTTCGATCCAAACGGAGCCAAAGGAAGAGAAACGATAAACGTGGCGCCTTCGGGGTCTTCGTTACGCACCTGAATCTCTCCGCCGTGCTCCTTTACGATCCCATAACAAATGCTCAGGCCCAAGCCCGTGCCCTTCCCGACCGGCTTTGTCGTATAGAAGGGATCGAAGACGCGGTGCGGATTGCTCACCCCGGGGCCGTTATCCGTGATGGCGAGCCGGACGTTTCCATTCTCGACGGAAGTGCGCACCCATATCTCCCCTTTTCGCTTTGCTTCGAGGACGGCATCCACGGCATTGTTGAGGATATTCAGGACCACCTGCTGGAGCTGATGGAAGTCCGCGCTGATTTCCGGAAGAGCGGGGTCGAGCTGCCGGTGGACCTCGATGCGGTTCGACCGGAGATCATATTCGCGCAGGGCGAGCGTCTCCTCTACGACCCGGTTAACCTGGGCCTGCCCGCGCTCGGGTTTCCGCTGGCGGGCGAAACTCAGCAGGTTCTGAACGATATGATGGGTGCGTTGCGCCTGCTTATAGAGCTTGTCCAGATAATCGGCGCTGCGGCCGTCGATGTTTTCTTCGGACTTGAGCAGTTCGCTGTAACCGAGGATCGCGGTCAGCGGATTGTTGAGCTCGTGAGCAACACCGGAAATCAGCTGGCCGACAGCGGCCATTTTCTCGCTCTGCAGCAACTGCTCCTGAGCCTGGCGCAGGCTCTCATAGGCATCGCGCGTTTCTTCGAGGAGGCGCGATTTGTCGATTGTGATTGCGATCTGATTCGCCACGGCGGCGAGCAAGTTCAATTCTGCCGCGAAAAACTCCCTCATTTTCCGTGACGCGATCACGAGCACGCCGATGATTCGATCTTTGGTCCACAGGACGGCTACTTGCGAGACGACGATTCCCTCTTCCCGCTGCAGCTCACGGAATTCCTCCGAGAGCGCCAGCGCCGAACCGGAGAGAAGCGTGGCATGCGTCTGGCGCACCTGCTGGAGGAGCGAGTCCGGCACTTGCAGAGTCCCCAGGTGGCGCGCGTACTCGGACGCGTATCCCACGCCGGCCGCGGGCTTCAACGTGGGCGTCGATTCGTCGAGGACATAAATCCCGGCGGCGTCCGTGGCAAACATTTCGGCAATCTTGCTCACCGCATGGGTCAACGCGTCTTGAAGTTTGGGGGGCGACGCAAGAACGTCCGCAATGGCATTGAGCGCGAGCAGTTCGCGGTTTCGCCGCCGTATCTCGTTCTCCGCCAGCTTCTGGTCGGTCACATCCAGGATAAAGCCCTGATAGGCGACAATCGCTCCGGAATCGTCTCGTGTGACGAAGCTCGACTCGTGCGCGATGCGTATCTCCCCGTCGGCGCGACGGAAGCGAAATTCGAAATCGGTCACCTCGCCATATTCCTGGAGAAGGCGCTGCAACTTCTGCCGTTCCGACGGATCGGCGTACAGCTCCGCGGGAATGTCCGCCTTGAGCAGCCGCTCCCGGCTCTCATATCCCAGCATGTGCATGAAGGTGTCGTTGAAATCAAGGAAACGGCCGGCCGGCGTGGCGATGAAGACACCTTCCTGCACCTTTTCGAAGAGCGTCCGGTACTTGCTTTCGGCATGTCGCCGCTCAGTGAAGTCTTTCAAGACATGAACCGTGCCCAGCCGGTTCCCGCCCGAATCATGGAGCCCCGAATTCGTGACCAGGAAGTACCCGCCGAAGGTGGGGTCAACCTGCTCGGGCTTTCCCGCCGCTTCCTCGCAATACGGGCAGACCGTCCATCGAATCTCGCCCTGCTTCAGCAAGTCCCTCAACGGCTGGCCTTCCACCAAATCCGGATCGAGGCCGAGGTGCCAGGCAAGAGACCGGTTCGCGCGAGAGACGCGTCCGTCGTCGGAGTGCACGAGGATCAAATCGTCGATGGAATTGAAGGTGTCCAGCCATTGACGCCGCGAGGTCGCCGCCTCATCGATCAACGACGCGTTACCAACCGCCAGCCCCAATAGATTGGAGACGTTCACCAGGAAATCGACTTCGTCGCTCTCAAACGCGCGCTTCGCGGCCGAACCGATGCACAGGAGCCCGATCGGCTTGTCCTTGTTCACAATGGCTACGAGGATGGCCACCGATAACTTCTCGCTGTCCAACCACGCGGGAATTTTCGCGGCTTCGAACGCGCCGCGCGAAATTATCTGCGGAGTCTTCTCGAGAGACTCCCGCAACCAAGCCTCCCCGGCGGACACTCGCGCGCCGGCCGAAATGAACCTCGGGCTAAACCCAATCGAGGCTCGCAGTTCGAAGGAAGCAAGCGCTGATTTCCCATTCCGGAGAAAAACGGCACCATGGGTCGCGTTCAAGCTGGATGTCAGGCTTTTCAGGACCTGATCCAGAGTCTCCTGGAACCGCAGCGAGTGAGTCGCTTCGGCCGTGATCAGCGCGAGCCCTTTCAGTTTCTCGCTCAAGTCCTCGGTTCGGGCCCTGGCTGACTCGAGAATCACAACGGCCATGGCCACGCCCGCCGTGAGTCCCAAAAGACCCTGAGCCGAAAACCGAAACAGAGCGAGCGATTGGGTACTCCAGGCCGCTTGATCCAGGCCGTGCAGGCCGTACACGACGAGCGAACCCGCCAGCAGCCTCCAGCCAAAGCCTTTCCGTTGCAAAGGCGAACGCCACAGGAGAGCGCCGCCTCCGATCAGCAGCGCGCTTCCCGCGAGGGCTTCACACCATAGCGCGGCGGTCAGGGATGCTCGCGACACCAGCAGCAGCCCCAGCACGGCGATGACACCAATTGGCCACAAATATCTGAGCCGCTCTCCCTCGCCGCGACACTCCAGAACCGTGGCAAAAAAGAACGCGGCAGCCAGCAGCGACACGCATGCGGGAAACAATCGGAAGGCCGAGCCGCCGTTCCAAATATAAGAAACTTCAAGCGCTGCCGCGAGGATGTACAGCATCCAACCCGCAAGCCAATACCGGAAAAAGCGTGCCGGAAAGCTCGGGGCCAGGAGGACGTACAGAACGAGGAGAGCAAGTGCGGCGGAGCAATCGAGGAATGCCGCAGCCAGGAACCCTGGGTTGGACACGAGGGGCATGTAGTTCCGCTCAGCTTGCCGTATTTTGTCTCTTGCTACTGTCTATGTTCGCGACAACAGAAGAAAAGAGCCTTGGGAAAGCCTGCCTTCAGAAAGTAGCACCGGGTGCACCTTAGGGCAACAAGACCCAATCCTGCATGTGTCTGGCCTTATAATGCCCTTTCGTCCCCACTTATCTCAGGACGACGACAGGGGCCAATGAACAACGAACGAGTGATGGTCGTGGATGACGAAGAGGCGATTCGCGAGGTTGTCTCCACACTCCTCGAGGCTCAGGGCTATCAGTGCACAACGTGTCCGAATGGGCGGGTTGCGCTCGATACTTTCCAAAGAGATTCGTTCGATCTCGTCTTGAGCGACATCGTGATGCCGGAAATGGACGGGCTCAAGCTGCTGGCGCAATTGCGGTCGCTCGATCCCGACGTGCCTGTGATCATGGTCACCGCGATGCACGACATCTCGATCGCTCTCGAAGCGATTCGGGCCGGCGCTTACGACTACATTTTGAAGCCCTTCGAAAAGGACCAGCTTCACATGAGCGTCCGCCGGGCTTCCGAGCACCGACGGCTGGTTCTCGAGAACCGCAATTATCAAACCGAGCTCGAGAATCTGGTGAGCGAGCGCACCGAACAGCTCTCCGTCGCGCTGCGAGATCTCGAACAGTCCTACGATCACACTCTGGAAGCGCTGGGGGGCGCGCTCGACGCAAAGGATGCCGAGACCGAAGGCCATTGCCAGCGGGTAACCGCGTTCACCATCGAGATTGCGCGCAACATGGGTGTCGACAAGACTCTCATGCGCCACATCGCTCGGGGAGCCTTCCTCCACGACATCGGCAAGATGGGAATCCCCGACCAGATCCTGCGCAAACCGGGTCCGCTCACCAACGAAGAGCGCGAGATCATGCGGCGCCATTGTGAAATCGGCTATTCCGTTCTCGAGCGCATCCCGTTCCTAAAGGAAGCCGCGGACATCGTTCTCTCGCACCAGGAGTGCTACGACGGCTCGGGCTATCCCCGAGGACTCAAGGGCGAGCAGATTCCGATCGGGGCGAGGATATTCGCCGTCGCGGACACTCTCGACGCCATGATTTCGGACCGTCCCTATCGCAAAGCCCTGCCCATTTCGGCGGCCCGCGATGAAATCCGCAAATTCTGCGGCCGTCAGTTTGACCCGCGCGTCGTCGACGTATTCTTTTCAATTCCGGACCGTGTCTGGCTCGATCTACACGAAAAAGTCGGCGATCCGTTCCGCCTCACGCAGCTCGAACACGTCTGAATTCGGAGTACCCTTGCAGGGGCTGCCTCGCCGGTCGTGGTTGGTCGTCGTTGATCGGGTTGATCGGGGTTGATCGGGGCCGGTCGGATTGCGCCCACCGTTACGCATGGATAGTATCTCTACTTCCGAGGAATGATGGCTCTCGTGCCTATCAAGACTGCTTCGACGACCGGCTACTGCGATTGCATTTGCAGCTGCTACGAACTTGCCAGTCTGCGCGACGAAGAAACGGGCAAAGGCTATTGCCCGCGCTGCGGCAAGGAACACCTCGAGATCAACCGCGGTGTTGGCATACCCCAGGTTCCTCCGTCCAAGCTGCCCGACTCCGAAGGGGCTCCGCTCGACCTGAAGACTCCCGCACCTGCCGATCCGCCCGGCCGCCTGAAATAGCCCCGTCCGCATGGTCCGCGCTACCGGGCGCGACTCTCAAGAGTGCGTCGCGGAATTCATATCTCGGAATTTCAAATTCGAAAGTAGAACGCCGGGCGCGCGACGACAGTGCGAGGATGGAACGGTCACGTCGCCCCAGCGATTCCTATCGACCGGCTGCGCGATCTTCTAAGAGGCGCGCAACACTGAGGCTGCTGTCCCTTGCCCGGGCGTGTTCTTTCTCTCCCCCGTGGCGTTTGTGGCGGCCTGCGTTATAATCGCGGGGTTACTTCGGGGCGATTCTCTGCACGAATCGGAGGAAACATGAAGCGAAGGACATTAGCTTTTGCCGCGCTGACGGGCCTGCTTCTCGCCCCCCTAGCGGCGCCGTCACCTGCAACAGCGCAGGAAGACGCATCGATGGCCACCACGACCCTGAAGGTCGGGGACGTCGCCCCTGATTTCACGCTGCTCAGCGATCAGTGGAAGCCGGTCAAACTGAGCGACTATCGCGGCAAGAAGAACGTGATGCTGGCTTTCTACGTTTTGGCTTTCACCGGCGGTTGAACGAAGGAACTTCAGGCCATTCAGGCTGATTTGGCCAAGATTGAATCCAGCAATACCGTGGTGTTGGGAGTTTCGATCGATAGCCCTGCCGCCAACGCCGCCTTCGCGAAGCAAATCGGCGTTACGTTCCCGCTGCTGAGCGACATGAACCGCAAAGCGCTCACCGAGTATGGAATCCTCAAGCAGTACAACGTCTCGGGGGGCCAGTACGACTGGGCCCGGCGGACCACGTTCGTGATCGACGAGGAAGGCAAAATCAAGCACATCGACTTCGATGAGGGCGCGGTGAATCCCAATACGGCCGTGTCCGTCTGTCTCACTCTTCCGAAGAAGTCCGCGCCATAGCGTCTCGCGCGCGGCTCACACAATTGCCGTTTTGCGGCCGGGCTGACCGGAGCTCGGGCGCGCAGAAGCACTGAAAACGGCATCCAGGAGAACCGCGCTGGCGATCAGTAGACGAACGCTCCTAAAGACCATAGCCGGCGCGGCGCCGGCCCTAGCTTTCGGAAGACATCTCCATCTCGGCGATAACCTCCCGATTCACAAAGGCCCGTTTCAGGGCACGCGGGAATCGCTTGAGCATTACGAGATTCCCGAATGGTACCGCGACGCCAAGTTCGGCATCTGGGCACACTGGGGACCGCAATCCGGAGTGGAACAGGGCGACTGGTACGCGCGCAACATGTACATCCAGGGCAGCCGTCAGTACGACTATCACGTCGCGCACTACGGACATCCGTCGAAGGTCGGCTACAAGGATCTCTGTCCGCGATGGAAGGGCGCCGATTTCGACCCGGAACATTTGATGCAACTCTACAAGCGGGCCGGCGCGAAGTACTTCATGAGCATGGGAGTCCATCACGACAATTTTGATCTGTGGAATTCGAAGTACACGCGTTGGAACGCGGTAAAAGTGGGACCCCATCGGGATATTGTCGGCTCGTGGCGCGCGGCGGCCATGAAGAACGGGCTCAAGTTCGGCGTCAGCGAACATTTGTGGATCAGCTACAAGTGGTTCGCCGTGAGTCACGGAAGCGACAAGAGCGGGCCGCTGGCCGGGGTCGCTTATGACGGCAAGAATCCCGCATATGCGGATCTCTATCACGACGCCGCGTGCGAGCAATGGGCCAAAGACGAGACGTCGGACGAATTCGGCTGGAACGATCTCGGCATACCGGACGCGTGGAAGCATCACTGGTTCCTGCGCATTCAGGATCTCGTGAACCACTACCAACCTGACCTGCTCTACACCGATGGGCCGCTGCCTTTTGAGAATCACGGCTGCAGCGTCGTGGCCGATCTCTACAACCTGAATGCGAAATTGCACGGTGGGCAGACGCAGGCGGTCTACACGAGCAAGCGGCCGGAAGATTGTGCGGTTGACACCTGCGTCCTGGACTTCGAGCGCGGCCTGCCGAACATGATCCGACCTTCGGCGTGGCAAACGGATACC
The DNA here is from genome assembly GCA_035307985.1 of Candidatus Acidiferrales bacterium. Lineage (GTDB taxonomy): Bacteria > Acidobacteriota > Terriglobia > Acidiferrales > UBA7541 > Palsa-295. Next base: position 71,671 of record DATGHM010000204.1, on the reverse strand, counting down.
TGCATCGGCGACTGGCACTACAGCCGCGAAATCTACGAGAACCATCGATACAAGACGCCGAAGCGGGTGATCGACATGCTCGTCGATATCGTGAGCCAGAATGGAAATCTGCTCCTGAATTTTCCTTTGCCCAACAACGGGCAGCTCGACCCCGATGAAATGAAGATTCTCGCCGCGATCACCGAGTGGATGGGCGTCAACAGCGAGGGAATCCACGGCACGAGGCCGTGGATGATCTACGGCGAAGGCCCGGCCATGCACTCCGAGAAGCCGGGCGGCGGATTTAACGAAAGCGCGCGCAAACCGCTTACGGCGGAAGATGTTCGGTTCACGACAAAGGGCGACACGGTGTACGCGTTTATTATGGGCCGGCCGGAGAAGGAGGCTGTAGTGCGCGCGCTGGGGACCCAAAGCCCACAGTCACCGGCGAGAATTAGGAATGTGGAACTGCTCGGCCACGCGGGCAGGTTGAGTTGGAACCAGGAAGCAAACGGCCTGCGAGTGAAGTTCCCGGACGAGAAATTCTCAGAAGAAGCTGTCGCGCTCAAAATTGCTTTTGCGTGACGTCGGTCGCCAGCACCTACGCAGCGTAAATCGCAACTGCCCTTCTGCGCCGGAGCGGCATAAAAGAGCCGAGTCTTCTCAAGTGCGGCATTGCCAATACTGGCCCGCTGGATTCGCCTCGACGCCGGCGTTCGCTCCTGCTAGCATCCGGAGAGTTTGCCCCATACTTATAGGAGCCTCGCACTGAGAGAGTAGCGGGAATCCTTCCTATGTCGCTGATCGAAACCCTGCTGTTGCTCCTTGTCCTTTCCCGAGTCATGGGCGAAATCGTCGAGCGCCTGGGGCAGCCAGCCATGGTTGGCGAAATCGCGGCGGGCGTCCTGCTCGGCCCGTCGGTCCTTGGAGTGATTCACCTTACCCCCGAAATCACGGCAATGGCCGACCTGAGCGTTTTCCTGCTCGTTTTTCTGGTCGGAATGGAAATGGACCTCGGGGCGCTCTGGAAGGCATTCCGCGGGCGCGGTTCCTGGGTGGGCGCGGCGAGTTTCCTGATTCCCCTGGGGTTCGGGGTGCTGCTCGGGCTCGCTCTGGGCATGACGCGGATTCGAGTGATCTTCGTCGGGCTGTGCATCGCCATTACGGCGCTGCCCGTGAGCGTGCGCATCCTGAAGGATCTTGGCAGGCTGCAGACGGATATCGCGCAGCGAATCATCTCCGCGGCGGTCACGAACGACGTTGCTTCGCTGCTCCTTCTCGGAATCATTCTCGATGTAAAAGGCGGCTCTTCGACGCGAAGTCTGCTGCTTGCGATTAGCCTCGCGCTAGTGAAGGCTCTAGTTTTCATGGCTGCCGTTCTCGCGGTTTCCCGATTGATCCGGCGCTACGGCGTGGGAAGATTTCGCCGGCCGAAAAACATCATCGATCCCTTCCTGGCAAAATTGAAAGGCGAGGAATCACTTTTCGCCGTGGTCCTGCTGTTTGTCTTCGCGTTCGCAACGTTCGCCGAGTTGCTGGGATTGCACTTCATCGTTGGCGCATTTTTCGGCTCGATGCTCCTCAGCCATGCGGTGCTGGGCCGCAAGAATTTCGAGGAGGTACAGAAGACCGCCTCGAACGTCACGATGGGATTTCTGGGTCCCATCTTTTTCGCCGCCATCGGGCTGCAATTTGACGCAGCCAGCCTGCGCAATTGGCCCCTTGTGGTTGCCGTCCTGGTGGTCGCCTTTCTTGGCAAACTCGCCGGAGGGTACGTCGGCGGACGATTGGCCGGGCTCACGAACGACCAGAGCTGGACCCTGGGAGTGGGCCTGAACGGCCGCGGGATCATGGAACTCGTCATCGCCAACGTGGCTTTGGCGAACGCGTTCATCGGACAGCAATTGTTTACCGCGCTCGTGTTGATGGCCGTCGTCACCACGATCGCGACACCCCCTCTGCTGAAGCGCGCCTACGATCGCCTGCCTCGTTCGGAGCGCGAGGAGATCGAAACTGTCCCGGCTGGGAGCATCGATCGCGATCCGGCCGCGTAGCGAGCGAACCGACGGCGCGATGCCAGTCCACAGGTTGAAGTGAGCCTGCCGGACCGAGAGACTTTCACCCCGCAAATCTCGTGAAAAGTCATATACTACCCCGCTCATTGGGGCATGAGCGTTCAATCAGGAGGAATGCGAATCATGAAATCGATTTGGGCGAAGCTGTCGCTATTGGCACTCTTGGTTTTTGCCGCGATTCATGTTTCTTCAGGTGATCCAAAGCTCTTATTGCTCCAAACGCCCACGCTGAGCAAAACGCAGATCGCCTTCGTGTATGGGGGTGACATCTGGATCGTCAGCCGCGATGGAGGGGACGCACAGCGCCTCGTTACCGGTACGGATCTCGCCACGGGGCCCATTTTCTCGCCCGATGGCTCGATGGTCGCTTTCAGCGGCAATTACGACAGCAACGTCGATGTTTACGTCGTGCCTTCCACGGGCGGCGAACCACGCCGCCTCACGTACCATCCCGGCGCGGACGTTGCGGTCGGCTGGACGCCGGATGGAAAGAGCGTTCTCTTCCGCTCGCCGCGCACCAGCGACAACGATCCGCACCATCTCTTCACCGTTCCGGTAGCCGGCGGCCTGCCCACGCAACTGCCCCTCGATATGGCCGAGGACGGGTCCTATTCGCCCGACGGCACCCACATTGCCTATGTTCCCATTTTTCAGTGGGAGCCTGACTGGAAGGGCTACCGCGGCGGCCAGACAACACCTGTATGGATCGCCAATCTCGCGGATTCGAGCGTCGTCAAGGTGCCGCGGGAGAATTCGAATGATGGCAATCCGATGTGGGCAGGCAAGACCGTCTATTTCCTGTCCGACCGCGAAGGCCCTCGGACACTTTTCGCCTACGACACCGAAACACAGAAAGTCGCGAGGGTGATCGACAATAAGGGCTTCGACATCACATCTGCCTCCGCTGGTCCGGGCGCGATTGTCTATTCGCAATTTGGAGTTCTTCATCTTTACGATCTCAAGTCGCATAGCGACCGCGAGGTGCACGTCACCGTATCCGCCGATATGCCGCAACTCCTCCCCCACTGGGAAAAGGTGGGCGAACATATTCTCAACGGAGACATTTCTCCCACCGGCGCGCGCGCGTATTTGAAGCTCATGGCGACATCTTCACGGTGCCCGCCGAAAAGGGCGACATTCGCGACATCACGAACACCAGCGGCGCGGCCGAGCGCGAGCCTTCATGGTCGCCCGACGGCAAGTGGATTTCCTATTTTTCCGATGCGTCCGGAGAATACGAGCTCGATGTCCGCGATCAGAAGGGCCTGGACGCGCCCAAGGTCATCCATCTGGGCAAGCCCGCGTTTTACTACAGCCCGGTCTGGTCACCCGACAGCAAGAAGATTGCCTACGCCGACAAATTCTTGAACTTCTGGTACGTGGATATCGACCATCCGACGCCCGTCAAAATCGACACCGCGCAGTTCGAAGGATTCGGGAACGAGTTGGGCGAGTCGTGGTCGCCTGACAGCGAGTGGATCACGTACACGAAGCGCCTGCCGAACTACATGCGCGCCGTTTTCGTCTATTCGCTCGCCACAAAGGAAGTGACGCAGATCACGGACGGCATGAGCGACTGCGGCGATCCGCAATTCGACAAGGGCGGGAAATACCTCTATTTCCTGGCCAGCACGAATACCGGCTTGAGCGCCGCAGGCCTGGACATGACCAGCGACGAGCATCCCGTTACCAGCAGCGTGTATGTCGCGGTGCTGCGCAAGGATTTGCCCTCTCCGATTCCGCCCGAAAGCGACGACGAGAAGGCTGCTGAAACCTCGACGCCGTCGACGGAGCCGTCGAAGCCGTCGGAAGGACAAAAATCTTCGGAAGCGTCCGAGCAGAAAAGCGGAGCGAAATCCGAAGAAAAGGCCGCCGACAAATCGAAGAAGCCTCCGAAAGTCGAGATTGATTTTGCCGGTATCCTCCAGCGCATCCTTGCACTGCCCATCCCTGAGGCCAACTACGGCGATTTGCGGGCCGGCAAAGAAGGCGAGATCTTCTTCGCGGAAGCTCCCGTGGTGCAGACTTCGTTCGGTCCTCCGCAGCTGACTGTGTCGAAGTTTGACCTGAAGTCGCGCAAGGTGCAGAAACTCGCGAGCGGCGTGCAGGGTTTCGGGCTCTCGTTCAACGGCGAAAAGATGCTCTACGCGCAAGCGCATCACTGGTTCATCGCCGATACCGCCAAGCCCGTCGTACCCGGTAAAGGAATGCTGAAGACGGACGAGATGGAGGTACGCGTCGTCCCGCGTGAAGAATGGAATCAGATGTATCACGAAGTCTGGCGCATCGAGCGCGACTTCTTCTACGACCCGCACTATCACGGCTACGATATCAACGCCGCGGAAAAGGAATTCGCCGCTTACCTCCCGGGGCTCGCGAGCCGAGACGATTTGAATTTCCTGTTCCGCGAGATGCTCAGCTACATGTCCGTGGGACACATGTTCATTCGCGGCGGCGACGAACCCGACACGCCGAAGGTCAGCGTGGGCTTGCTCGGCGCCGATTACAGCCTCGAGAACGGGCGTTACCGGATTGCCAAAGTTTACAGCGGCGAAAACTGGAATCCCGAGTTGAAGGCTCCGCTCACCGAGCCCGGCGTCAATGTGAAGGCCGGCGAGTATCTGCTTGCCGTGAACGGCCGCGAACTGAACTCCTCCGAAAAAATCTACCGCGCATTCCAGGAAACGGCCGGGAAGCAAACCGTGATTCGCGTCGGCCCCAATCCGAACAACACAGGCTCGCGCGAAGTTACCGTCGTACCCATTCCCGACGAACACGCGCTGCGCCACCTCGACTGGATCGAGTCGAATCGTCGCGAAGTCGACAAGCTAAGCGGTGGCAAACTCGCCTACGTCTATCTTCCCGACACCGGTGGCGGCGGTTACACCAGCTTCAACCGCTACTTCTTCGCCCAAGTTGGCAAGGAAGGCGCGATCCTCGACGAGCGCTTCAACCATGGCGGCCAGATCGCCGACTACATCATCGACTACCTGAATCGCAAACCGGAGGCTCTCGTATTTCCGCGCGACGGTGAACGGATGATGGAGCCCTCGATGGCCATCTACGGCCCCAAAGTGATGATCATCAACCAGTTCGCCGGCTCTGGCGGCGACGCGATGCCCTGGCTCTTCCGCAAGGAAGGGGTCGGCCAGATCGTCGGCGTCCGCACCTGGGGCGGTCTGGTTGGCATCGGCGGTTATCCGCAGCTAATCGACGGCGGGCTCGTAACTGCGCCGCGAACCGCGATCTCCGGCATCGCCGGGAAGTGGGAAGTGGAAGGCAACGGAATTCCGCCGGACGTCGAGGTCTGGCAGGATCCGAAGTTGACGCGCGAAGGACACGACCCGCAACTCGAAAAGGCCGTCGATGTGGCGATGCAGGAATTGAAGGAGCATCCGCTCCCGCATTACCCGAAGCCGCCGTACCCGGATCATCACCCGCACCTGCCGCCGCTGCCCAAGCAGTGACGCAAACGGCGCGGCGCTTGGCGCGTTAGGTATGAGGCCGCGCCACGGCCTCAGATTTTCGATAGGGCGCTGCTCGCTACGTCCCTTAAGGGGAGCGCGCCGCTATTTCCGCGCCCTCATCGTTTGTTACGAGGCGGAACTTCAGCTGCGATATCAGCCCGACTTCACAGCGCTTCACAGCGAGAGGATTCATGCCGGCGGGGACTTCGGCCCTGCACCTGATCTCCGTTGCGCCCGGTGTTGCCGAATTTCGATTCCAGCGCTACCGCGACACGTTCCGCCGTTTGTACACGAGTCCGGCGATCAATCCGACAAGACTCAGCGTAGGAACCAGCAAAATCAGAATTCCGTGACGCAGCGCTGCTCGTCCTTGCGGTCCCGATGCTGCGGCGCTCTCATAACACGCTGCGCACCCCTGGGCCGCGGCGCTCCGCACGAGCCCAACGATCAGCGCTATCGCGGCGCCCGCTTGCGAAATCAGGGCACGCTTTAGAGGGCGGCTGCTTGCCATCGTTTTCAGCGGCATTCTTTGCTCCGTCTCCCCTTCACCGCACCAGCATCAACAGCAAAAACAAGAATACCCACAGTCCGTCCATAAAATGCCAGAACATCGCCGCGACTTCGGTCGCCGTTCCCAGCGTTAACCGTCGCGTCGGAAGCCTGAGCACCCAGACTAACGCGATTAACCCGCCCGCCAGATGCAATCCATGCGCGGCGGTAAAAAGATAGAAAAAGCTGCCGCTCGCGTTCGTCGCGAGGTAAACGCCGCTGCTCGCCAGTTCCCGCCACGCAATAATTTGCCCCGCCAAAAAGAAAAGCCCTAAAATCGTCGCCGCGCCCCACCATCGCCGGAATTCCCTGCTGTCGCCCGCGCGAAAACGCCCGCGCGCCTGCGCCAGCGCCACGCTGCTCGCAATCAGAACCAACGTATTCAGCCACAAGATTCGCGGCATCGCGGGCAGCGCAATCCATCCGCTGTTGGGCATTCCCTTGCGCACGATGTACGCACTCACCAGGGCCATGAAAAACATCAGGACGGCGCCGAGCCCCATCGTCACACCCGTAACGTATGCCCGCGGGGGCACGCTTCCGCTCGCAGCAGGCCACTGCATTCCGTCGCCGCCATCGGGCCCGTTTCCGCCTGACGCACCTTCGCCGTTCCCGGCGCCACCCGCGAGCGCCCCGACTGCAATCTGTGCTTCGTCTGTCCGCATTGACATTCCCTATTCTCGCGCGCCCTTCTCCGGTCCCGTCGGCACATCCTGCATGAGAAAATCCTCGGCCGTCCCTGGCACGCTGAACTCGTACGGCCCGCGATAGACGCGTGGATAATTTCCGGCGAAATTATCGTGCGGCGGTGGCGAAGCCGTAATCCACTCGAGGGTCGTGGCCCTCCACGGATTTCTCGGCGCCTTTTCTCCGCGCCGCAGACTCCAGAAAAAGTTCCAAAGAAAGAAAATCTGCGCCGCAGCCGTCGCGAACGCAGCCCACGTGATGAATCTCTGCAACGGTTGCAGCCGCCACAAGTAATCGACCGCCGTGAAATCCGCATACCGGCGGATTCCGCCCGCGAGGCCCACGAAGTGCATGGGAAAGAAAATCAGGTACGCGCCAACGAACGTGCACCAGAAGTGCAGCTTTCCGAGCCTCTCGTTCATCATTCGCCCAAACATTTTTGGGAACCAAAAGTACGTCGCCGCAAAAATTCCGAAGAGCGCCGCAACACCCATGATGAGGTGGAAGTGCGCCACAACGTAATACGTCGCATGCAACATACTGTCCACAGCGGGCTGCGCGAGAAAGAGTCCCGAGAGCCCGCCTGTAACGAAGATTGACACGAATCCCAGTGCAAACAGCATCGCCGTGGTGAACTGCAACTTCCCGCCCCAGAGCGTTCCGAGCCAGTTGAAGGTCTTGATCGCCGACGGCACACCGATCGACAACGTCAGCAGCGAAAACGCGAACGCCGAGTACGGGCTCATGCCGCTCACGAACATGTGGTGGCCCCACACGAGAAACCCCAGCAAGCCGATCGCGCATATGGCCCACACCATGGCCTTGTACCCGAAGACCGGCTTGCGCGAAAACGTCGAGAGCAGATGCGATGTCACTCCCATTCCCGGCAAAATCGCTATGTACACCTCGGGGTGCCCGAAAAACCAGAACAGGTGCTCCCACAATAGCGGTGATCCGCCGCTATGACGCTGCAATTGCTCGCTGACCACGGTCGCCGCCGGCACAAAGAAACTCGTTCCCGCTGTCCGATCCAGCAGGAGCATTACCACAGCGGCCAGGAGCACGGCGAATGACAGCAGCGACAGAATCGCCGTCACGAACCACGCCCAGACGGTCAGCGGCATGCGAAACAAACTCATCCCCGGGGCACGCATGTCGATGGTCGTGGAAATGAAATTCAGCGCGCCCAGCAGCATCGCGATGCAGAACACCCCGATGCTGACGAGCCAGATGGTCTGGCCAAGACCCTCGCCCGGTCCGGTCACCTGGCCCAGCGCGCTGAGTGGAGCGTACGCCGTCCATCCGCTGAGCGGCGCGCCGCCCGGAACGAAAAACGCCGAAATCATGCATAGAAACGAGACGAGCGTGATCCAGAACGAAAGCATGTTGAGCCGCGGAAACGCCATGTCCGGCGCGCCAATCTGAATCGGCAGAAAATAATTGCCGAACGCGCCCTGCGGCGCCGTGGTCAGCACGAAAAACACCATAATCGTTCCATGCATCGTCAGCAGCGCCTCGTACTGCTCGGGCGTCATGACTCCGCCCGAAACGAACGGAAGGTGCAGCGCCGGCCATGCGAGATGAAGCCGCATGAAGATCGACAGCACCACGCCGACGAGCACCGCCGCGAGCGCCAGCGCGTAATACTGAATCCCGATCACTTTGTGGTCCGTGCTGAAAATGTATTTGCGCACAAACCCGCGCGGCGCTCCCGCGGCGGCGTGCTGCCTCGCCGCTTGAGTGCGGGCCGACACTTCGGCTTCCGCGCTCACGCAACGCCTCTTTCTGGTTCAGCGAAATTCACCGGCCGCCTGCCTGCCGAAGCAATTGTTCCTGCCGCTTTAAGAAGCTCTCGTAGTCCGATTCGCTCACGACATTCAGATAACTGTGCATCCGGGAATGCCCGAGCCCGCACAATTGCGTGCACACGATGTCGTAGGTCCCGATTTTATCCGCGGTGAAGTGCAGCGGTACCGTCAGCCCCGGCACGGCGTCCTGCTGCAGGCGCAGCTCGCGGACGAAGACACTGTGGATCACGTCCTGCGACCGGATCAGCAAGTCGATCTCGCGACCAACGGGAACCGTAAGCGTTGGCACGACGATGTCGTCGCGCCCCGCCGGATCGTTGGGATCGAGGCCCAGCGGATTCCCGGTCGACGGGCTGATCAGCTTCGGATCGGTCATGCCAAATCTGCCGTCCGGCCCCGTATAGCGGAAGTTGTAGACGAACTGGCTCGTGGTTACTTCAATGGGAATCGCGCCGGGCGATGCAGGCGTCAGCCGCACGGCTCCCCAGGCCTTGTACCCGAGCAATCCGAGCCCGAGAAAAATGACGGTCGTGGCGAAGGTCCAAAGAAATTCGAGTTTGTTGTTCCCGTGCGAGTAGTGCGCGCCCCGCCCGCTGCCGCGATAACGAAGAACCGCAAACGCCAGCCCCAATTGTGCGAGGATGAAAATCGCCCCCGTGATTGCGAGCGTGAGTTGGTATTGCCGGTCAACTTCTTTGCCAACTGGCGTGATCGCAGCCGGCGGACCCCATTTCCCCCACACAAAAAAATATACCGCCGCGCCCACGAGCCCTGTCAGCGCAACCGCCAGCATCCCCGGCGCGACCGCTCCGCCCCACTGCTCGTTTTTTCCGTTCCCCGCCGCAGGGGTGCTTGCGGCGCCCTTCTGCCGGGATTGCGAATCGGATGTGTGGGGACCGGCGCTGAATCGGTGGGCCATATAGGCGACAAGCTGGCTATCTAATCGCAGCTACGCGACAAAGACAAGCGAATCCGCGCATTCTCGCAATGCACGGAGGATGCTAAAGCGGAAGGAGTTTGGAAGGCAACGCCACTCGCAGCTTGTTCTGCTAAGGATGAACTGGGGTCCGATCGACGAATCATGCCTCATTCGTAGCGCAGCGAAACCATGGGATCCACTCGCGACGCTCGGCGCGCCGGCACATATGTCGCCAGCAGCGAGACCGCGCTCAGCACGACCACGACGCTGACGAACGCCGCCGGGTCCCACGTTTTCACCCCGTAGATCATTCCGGCCATCAGACGTGTGAGCCCCAGCGCTGCGCCCACGCCAATCACGACGCCAACTCCGGCAAGCAGCATGCCCTGCCGCACGACCATCCCGCGCACTTTTTGCGGGCTCGCTCCCAAAGCCATACGGATGCCGATCTCCCGGGTCCGCTGCTGAACGGAGTATGCCATCAACCCGTAAATTCCAATGGCGGCGAGCAGCAGCGCGACTCCCGCGAAAATCGAAAGCAGGGTTGTATTGAAATCGTTTTGCTCCGTAGACTCCCCCACCACTTGCTCCATCGACCGGACATGTGCCACGGGCAATCCACCGCTCGCATCGCGTATCTCCCGTTGGATCTCCGCACTCAGCGAAAACGGCGGCATTTTCGTGCGGACCACCCAATTCATAGCAGCGATTCGGTTATTCAGCGCAATGATCCCGTCGTTCACCTGCGCGAGCGGAACGTACATCGTCGGAAACGGCGGTTGGTTCAATCCTCCCGCCCGAGTGTCCCCCACAATCCCGACGATCTGCCGCGGCGGCTCCTCGAACTCCGGACCTACGCCTTTTCCGATCACGATCTGCGAGCCCAGCGCATCGCCCTTCGGCCAATATTCCTTGGCCATCGCTTCGTTGATGATCACCACCCTGCTTGCGCCGCCGGTATCCTGATCATCGAACACACGCCCTTTCACGAGAGGTATGCGAAACACCTTGAAATATTCCGGCGTGATCGTCATCCACCCTCCGCCGCCGGTATAAGGACCGTTCTTCGGCGGCTGACCCACGATCGAAAATGGCAGCCCAAATCCTCCTTCGAGCGGCAGGCAGCACGTCATCGCGGCCGATTCCACTCCGGGCACCGTCTCGATTCTCTGGCGTCCGTCGCGCTCGAGCTGTTCCACTTCCGCAGCTTTCGTAAACCGCCCTCCCGCCAGCGACATATTCATCGTCAAAATGTTGCGCGAATCGAATCCCGGATTGACGCCGCGCAATGCCGCAAATGTTCGCAGTAGCAGCGCTGCCCCGACCAGCAAAATCAGCGCAAGGGCCATTTCGGTCACAACCAGAATCGAGCGCGCCTTGTTCTGCCCGATGCTGCCGCCCGACCGTGTCCCGCTCTCTTTCAACGTCGCGCTCAAATCTGTTCGCGACACGTTTAACGCGGGAATGAGCCCGAACAGAATCCCCGTGGCCAAGGCGACCAGCAGCGTGAATCCGATCACGCGCCAGTCAAGCGTTACGGCCGCCCCGTGCTCGCCGACCCTCGGAATGCCGGCCGGGTTCATCGCCAGCAGCGCCTTCACGCCCGCGTATCCAAGACCCAGCCCCAGCGCCCCGCCCAGCAAGGATAACAAGACGCTCTCCGTCAGCAGTTGCCCGATGATTCGCCGCCGTCCCGCTCCCAGGGCCGCCCGAATGGCGATTTCGCGCTTCCGCAAGGTCGCGCGCGCGAGCAACAAATTGGCCACGTTCGCGCACGCGATCAACAGCACGAATCCGACCGCGCCCAGCAATAGAAGTAATCCCTTCCGCGCATCGCCGGTCACGCTGTCTTTCAGCGGCACCGCCGTGAAGCTCTCGCCCGGCCCCACAGGGTAAGACGGAAACTTCCGCCGGAACTCCGCCGCTGCCAGCTTCATCGCCGCCTGCGCCTGCACCACCGTCACGCCCAGCTTCAGCAGGGCCGTGGATTTCAAGTAGTGCCCTTGATCCGTGCTGTTGGGATCGGCGCGCAGCGGCAGCCACAGATCTGACGGCGGATCTGTCGTAAATGCCGGCCCGGTAACGCCGACGATCGTGTACGCGTCCCCACCCAGCTCAATCGTCCTGCCAATGATCCCGGGATCGCCGCCGAAATGTCCCCGCCAAAGGGCGTTGCTGATCACCACGACGTTCGGGCCGTCAGGACGGTCCTCTTGCGCCGTGTACGCGCGGCCCAGTGCCATCTTCGCGCCGAACACATCGAAGTACGCCGCCGACGCGTGAATTCCCTTGAGTTGCTGCGGCAGGCCAGCCCCCGTTAGGTTGATCCCCGGCCCCGCAAAATCGTAGGCGGCAACCGCGTCGAACACCTGCGTTTGTTCGCGCCAGACGCTGAATTTCGGGATCGATGTGATGTCCCCGGTCCCCTGTGGCGAGCTCAGCTCCAGCTCCACGAGCCGGTCGGCATGCGGATAGGAGAGCGGGGCCAGCAGCACCGCGTTCACCACCGAAAATATCGCCGCGTTCGCGCCGATTCCGAGCGCCAGGGCCGCAATCGCCGTCGTCGCAAACCCCGGACTCCGCCACAGCATCCGCGCCGCGTGCTTCAGATCCCCGATGAGGTTATCGATGAATTTCACGCCGCACCCCCGCGCCCGCAAACGAACCCGCTCAGCATACGCTCAGCCTCGAGAATTCGGCAGATTTTCCCCCGAGGCATATTTAGACTCCAGAGGACGGGATTCGGGAAGCGACTTCTTCGATTCGTTCGGCGCGGGTTGGGTAGTGGCCGCGAATGTGGGCGTTTTTGAACACTCACGCCTTGAAAGGGGCGGACGGTGGGGCACGCCGTGGATCCCCAGCGATATTCGATTGTTTGCATTTTCAGTTTTGATTGCGGCATCACCTTTCTTCACCACGCACTCAAAGTAACAGCGAAAAGGCAGTGCCGCGCTTAAACCGCTGTCCGAAGACCCTCTTTAGTGAGATACTCCGCGAAAATCGGGAGACCAATTGAATTGCAGAGCGGTCGCTTTCCGAAATGGATCACCATCGGCTCCCTGGCCGGCCTGGGCGGAGGACTTGCCCTCGGACTATTGGTTCACAACAAAGGCAATTCCCCGCTTCAAGTTTTCGTGCACTCACTCGAGCCGTTGGCTTCCATCTGGCTCACAGCGTTGCAGGTCATCGTCTTTCCTCTGATTGTATCCGTCCTGCTGGTTTCGATTGCCGCGACCGAGGATTCTGAAGGACCCGGCCGCATGGGCGCGCTGACGTTAGCCATCTTTGTTTCGATCTTCTGCCTCGGCGCGCTTTTTTCTCTTGCAGCAGCGTCGCTCCTGGTCGGCGGGTTCCGAATTGATCCGCGGGCACTGGCTTCCCTGAACCCGCAGGCCGCGAGCGCCGCCAATACCGCAACCTCGGTCACGCCATCTCCGTGGAACTGGCTCTGGGGCCTTCTTTCGTCGGGGCTTTCAAGGCGCGCGGCCTCGGAATACATTCTTCCTCTCCTGGCTGCGACGATCCTGCTTGCGGTAGCCGTCCGAAATCTCGACGCCGAACGTCGGGCGCGCTTTGTTCGATTTTTCAAAGCAGTGGGCGATGCCATGATCGCGGCCCTTTGCTGGCTCTTTTACGCTTTGCCCGTCGTGGTCTTTATCCTAGCAAGCGACGTTTATTCGCGGGCGGGTTCGCTGGTCGCCAGGGGAATCGGGTACTACATTTTGGCTGTATGCGGGACGATGCTAGGTTTCACCGCGTTGCAGTACTTGATCGCCTGGCTTGGCGGCGGGATCTCAATCGTCCGTTTTGCTCGCTCTCTCTGGGATGCGCAAGTCACCGCAGTAACGACTCGCTCGTCCCTGGCCAGCCTCCCGCCGCTCCTAGACGGGGCCCTGAGCCGAATCGTGCTGCCGCGTACCGTTGCTGCATTTGTACTTCCTCTTTCTGTCTCTACTTTCAAGGCGAGCCAGTCCATTTACCCGCTCTTCAAGCTCATCTTTCTCGCTCATATTTTCGGCGTTCCGTTGCGGCCTGCTTTGCTGATTGCCTTTGTCATCGGTGTATTCATCTTGAGCTTTGCCGCCCCCGGTGTTCCCAGCGGCGGATCGCTGCAGACGATTCCGCTGCTGCTCGCCCTCGGAATTCCGATCCAGGGGATCGTGTTGTTCAACTCGGTGGAAGCCATTCCGGATATCTTCGAAACTCTCCTCAATGTGACAGCAGACATGACCGTTGCCGCCGTCGTCGCACGATTGCTCGTCGGGGGCGCATGGCGCCCCAACCTGCAGCCTGTTTCCTTGCAAAAGTCTCAAAACGGGCGGGCCATCGAGGAAACAACCAAGTGATATTCGTCGTCTCACCGGAGGACGACTCATTTGAGATCCGGGAGTTTCTACAAGTACAAGGCCATCCGTTTGTCGATCGCATCCGGCCATTGACCTACGAAGAGATCATGGCCCGAAGGGAGTTGCCGCTCGGATCATACATTTTCACTGCGATCGACCAGCTCTCTCCCCCGGAGCGCGAGATCACCGCCCTTTGTTGGCAGGCACTTTCCCATGCCAGCTCGCAAATCACTCTCATCAACCACCCACAGCAGGTGCTTTGCCGCTACGAGCTGCTGGAAACTTGCTTCCAACTGAAGCGCAACTCATTCCGGGTATTTCGAGCCCCACAGTTCGCCAGTTGCACCAGGTTTCCCGTCTTTCTTCGCTTGGAACGCCAACATCTCGGGAGTCTTTCCGGTTTGCTTTACTCCAAGCGCGCCTTGCTTCGCGCTCTGGCCAAAGTATTGGCCAAAGGTTATCGCCTGCGCGATACGATCATCGTCGAATATTGCGACACGGCCGATTCGGCGGGCTTTTTTCAGAAGTACTCCGCCTTCATCGTCGGCGACATCATCGTACCGAACTCGATCGTTCATAGCGACGATTGGGTTACCAAGTGGGCAGTGCGATCCGCCGAGCCTGAACTGGTGCGGCAGGAAGTCGAGTACGTTGAAACCAATCCGCACGCGGATTGGCTGCGGCAAACCTTCTCCATTGCCAAGATCGGTTATGGCCGCATCGACTATGGCATCAAAGATTCCGTTCCGCAGGTTTGGGAGATCAACACCAACCCGACCATTACGCGGCGCATCTGGGACACGGATCCCGTTCGAGAGCAAGCAAGGCGGGTTCGCGCTCCCGTTCGCGACCGTTTCCTGCGCGGGTTTGAGGAAGCGTTCGCTGCCATTGACACCCCCGTCGACCCGGCCCAGATGATCCCAATCGATATTTCCGAAAGTTACCTTCGAAAACTGCAGGCCGAGAAGAGACTGAGATTACGAGTTGCTAAGAGAGGAGCCAGCGTCTCACGCGCTACGCGTTCTGTGTCCGCACTGTTGCGTCGGCTTCACCTGCGGTAGGCAAGTGCTGCGGGGTCAGACCCAGACTACGGTTTCTTGTGAGTGGCCGTGCGCAGGGAGGCGAACAAGCGCGGTGTCGTTGAGAGCCACTGTGTTGGATCGAACGGCTCCTGCAGCCAGCGAGATAAAGATGCTGTCAGGTGCGCGGAGACCCTTGAATCAAGGATCGCCCGACATCGATGCCGCCGCGCAGACCGCCAGTGTTGCAATCCCCGATCCGGGCGGATCGGCTGTCGCAGCCATCGGAACGAAGCTGCAGTGGTTTGGCGCCACAAACGTCGGGCCACGAATGACCAGCGCCGATCGCTCCAGATGGCTCTCCAACCATTGATCGGACGAAGCGCGTAAGGAATAGCCCAACGGCCAGACTCGATGAGCGCTCGCTTTGCTGCCTCTCCTGACGCGAGGATCCGACGGCGCATTGTGGCGGACGAAACATTCCGATCCGCTTTGGCGTCGACCAATGGAATGCAAGCAGCCAACGATGGGGACGGCGCCGCCTTCCGTGCCATTCCGGCCGCCAAGCCGGCATCGGAGTCACCAAACAGGGCAATCAAGTCCAACTGTTGCCGTTCTTCTATCTGGTTTGAATCGGGAGCAGATAGCGGAGGAAGTGGAATTTGCAGGAGCGTGGACACTTCCAGCTCCCGTTCGCGGGTCGGGGTGCTCTCCCAGTCCGTGAGCGGTTTGGGGGCTTCAAAGAGAGCTGAAATGTCGGCCATCGATTGCCTCGCGATTATCTCGTCGCTCTCGACCTCGTCAAAAGTTCGAGGCGGACAGAACGGTGCGATCGTTTCCAATTGAAAATCGCGTGCGACATCTGCGACCAGGCGCGCGGGCACGGGCCGGATCCGGTCCACATAGGCATTGATGAGCACGTGCTCGCAGAGCAGGTTTACGACGCGCGGGATCCCGCGCGCATAGAGATGAACTGCATTCATTGCCTCAGACGAGAAGACCGGGCATTCACGCCTGGCGCCGGCGATTCGCAGGCGCTCCTGGATGTAGCGATGGGTTTCCTCGAGCCTGAACGGAGCCGTATTACATCGGACCGCAATCCGTTGTCTGAGCTGGCACAGTTCAGGTCGCAGGAGGGTCTTTTCAAACTCCGGCTGGCCGGCGAGCACGATTTGTAACAGCTTTTCGGAAGGCGTCTCCAGATTGAGCAGCATCCGAATTTCTTGGAGCACGTCGAGCGACAAACCTTGCGCTTCGTCTACGATCAGCACCGCGGTCTTCCCCGCGCGATAACACTGGGACAACCATCGTTTCAGGGGAATGAGCGCGTCACCGTTCAGCCGTGAGTCGAACGTTACTCCAAATTCCGCCAAGATCAGTTCATATAGATGGCCGATTTCGAGATGCGGGTTAAAAATGAAGGCAACAGGTGTCTCCCGTTGACGCAGCCAGGCGAGCAGGCTGTTAATCAGGGTCGTCTTGCCCGTTCCGGCCTCTCCCGTTAACAAGATGAGGCCCTTGCGGGTTTGAATCCCGTAGGTCAGTTCCTCCACGGCCTTCTCAACCTGAGGGGTGAAGACCAAATATCCGGGATTCGGGTTGATGTCGAAAGGGCTTTCGCGGAGTTCAAAGAAGCTCTTATACATGTCCGTCTCGCCGGAGTTCTCGTACGCTTGATTGCGCACGCGATTCGAGCACGCTTACGCGGCCAAAGTTCAATCGATCTGGTGGGTTCGCTTCGTTCCGATTATGGCTCTTACTGAAACCGGAAAGACTCTCGAAATCAACTTCGAACTGTTACATCGTAACGCTCTTCCTGCCGTCGAGACAACCAATTTTGGCACCAAAATTTGGCACCAGAGACGAGCCCACCGCTCTGGAAAGGATTCGGCTGGTCAATTGGCCGGAGCTAGACCGGTTTTCGCCGAAGCCCTGCAGGAGAACCCCGGCAGAAATGGCGGTTCGCCCGCCCTACCATCCCCGTGTTTCCCTGGATGGCAATACTCGCACAAGTTCCGGTTCTTTGGGACATTCGCGTATGGTCCGAGACCCCCCGCACCTGTATACAAGAGACATTGAGGTTCCACCGTACTAGCCCGGCTGGAACCGGTTACAGAATCCCGGCGCAACAAACCCGAATGCCGGCGTTGCTCTGTTTCCTTTCGTTGATACCAGGAGATGAGATGAGAACTGCTTCCGTAGCGGGGATCGTGCTGATTGTTCTGGGTGTTCTGGCGCTTGTATACCAGGGAATTTCCTATACCAAGCGGGAACGCGTCGTCGACGTGGGTCCGGTCCACGCAACAAAAGACACGCACAAGACCATTCCCATTCCTCCCGTTCTCGGCGGCATCGCCGTAATCGGTGGGATCGCACTGCTGGTAGTGGGCGGCAAGCGTGAATAGCAGCCGCAATTCGAAAGCTGCACGTCACAATTCGATTCAAAAAGGGGGAGGAAATTATGATGCTGATTCTTTTCGTGGTTCTTCTGATCGCTTTGATTGGCGCGGTTCCGGCCTGGCCGTACAGCAGGGGTTGGGGATATTACCCGAGCGGTGGAGTCGGGTTGGTTCTCTTGATCGTCCTGATTCTTCTTCTTATGGGGCGTCTATGAGGTGCGCCTGAACCGGCTCCGCGGCGAGAAAAACGCTGTGCGGATCGTCCTTCAGGGGCTATACGGACTCGATCAGCGAAAGAGACTGGTCTCCGGCCCCTGAAGCTTCGTCGGGGAAGCAGCCAAGAGATTTCTCGGGAAAGAAAATTGGTGCGGTCGAGTGGATTCGAACCACCACGGTATTGCTACCGCCAGCCCCTCAAGCTGGTGCGTCTGCCAGTTCCGCCACGACCGCGCTTCGACAATCCTAATCGCCGCTCAATTGCTTGTCAAACAAGCGGCCATCGCAGTATGGGCGCGCAGCCACGTGAAAAGCCGTGCCCGGGGGCACGCCTTCAGCCCGGGCGCGCCAAGCTATTTCTGTGGCGGCTTTTGCTGCGGCTGGGGCTGCGTCGGAGGCGGCGCGGGCTTCTGTACCGGCAGCTGAGTCTTGGGTTTTGCGGGTGCCGGCGCCGACTGTGGGGTCTGCTCCAAAATCGAGCCAGTCGCGAGCGCTCCGGCCGGCGCGCGCTTCAGCGATAGAGCAAGCGAACTCATCATGAAGACGACCGCGCACCACGTGGTGGCGCGCGAAAGAAAGGTTGCCGCACCGCGCGGGCCGAATGCCGTCTGGCTGCCCGCACCGCCGAACGCTCCGGCCAAATCTGCCGCGTTACCGCTTTGCAGCATGATCACGATGATCAGCACGAAGCACACCAGGACGTGCAGCGTCACCAGCACGTACGTCACGTGCCAGCCCAGGTCGACCAAGGCGCACGCCGCAGCGAACGCTATGCCCCATTTTGCCCACGATGGCATCTCTAGTTCCTCAATTCCCTTCGAATCTTATCAGCCCGTGCCGGATCTGGCGGGGCGGTGCCGGCACGGGGGCGGGTCTTAGACCCGCCCCTACGAATTCCCTTCGCTACCGCCGAGGGCGGATCCTCGTTTCAAAGGCCCTAGAAGTTGACGATGGCTGCGAACGACTTCGCGTCAAGGCTCGCTCCGCCCACCAGCGCGCCATCAATCTCAACCTGCGCCATCAACCCCTTTATATTGTCGGGCTTGACACTGCCACCGTAGAGGATTCGCACCGCGGACGCCTGGTCGAGCCCAAACCGCGCCACCGCCAGCTCCCGAATATACCCGTGCGATTCAGCCGCGACTTCAGGAGTCGCTGTGCGACCGGTTCCAATGGCCCAAACCGGCTCGTAAGCGACAAGGATACGCGAGAAGTCTTCGCCGGTCAACGCAGCCATTCCGCCTTCGAATTGCCGTTTTAACACAGCCTGCGCCTGATTCCCTTCGCGCTCGGCGAGCGTTTCGCCGACGCACACGATCGGCATGAGGCTCGCCGCCAGCGCCGCTCGCGTCTTGCGGTTGACCCACTCGTCCGTTTCGCCAAAGTATTGACGGCGCTCCGAATGCCCGATAATCACGCCGCCGCATCCCATCTCGACCAGCATCCGCGCCGAAATTTCTCCCGTGAACGCGCCTTCTTTCTCCCAATACATATTCTGCGCCGCAACGGCGATTGGGCTTCCTCGCGCCGCCTCGACGGCCGTTTCCAGAGCGGTGAACGGCGGCGCCACAACGATGTCGCACTTCTGCGCTCCCGCCACCAGCGGCTTGAACACATCGAAAAACGCGCGCGTCTCCTCGCGCGTCTTGTACATTTTCCAGTTCCCCGCAATCACGGGCCTTCGCACTCGATCCTCCTCTTCATCGTTCTAGAACAGCGAAGTCTAGCGATTGAGCGTGCAGGAGGCAAGAAGCGCCGAACCTGTGTCTCGCTCAAATCTTTACTTCCCAGGGGCTGCGACGCGGATCACGTGGCCGCGACTGCAGAAGGACGGCCGAGGCACCGGAAGCGCAGGGACCCGCAGCGCCAGCGGCTAGGGCTTATCGGTGAGCGCGGCGACGCCGGGGAGGATGTCGCCGGCGAGGAATTCGAGGGAGGCGCCGCCACCTGTAGAGATGTGCGAAATTTGCGAGGCGAGGCCGGCTTGCTCGACCGCGGCCACAGAATCGCCGCCGCCGATGATGGAAGTTGCGCCCTTCGATTTTGTGGCGTCCGCGACAGCGCGTGCGATGGCCAGCGTTCCCTTCGCAAACGCGGGCTTCTCGAACATGCCGAGCGGACCATTCCACACGATCGTCCGCGCGGCGGAAATTTCCTTCTCGAATTCCGCGATCGTTTTCGGGCCGACGTCGAGGCCCATCCAGCCTTCGGGCGTGTCGTCGATGCTCGCCGTTTTCGTGGTGGACGAATCCGGCGACTCTGCCAGCACGTGATCCACCGGCAGCAGCAGCCGGAAATTGCGCGCCCTCGCTTCCTGCAGCAGGTCGCGAGCCAGATCGAGCTTGTCGTTCTCCACCAACGACTTCCCAACCGGCTTGCCCTGCGACTTCAGGAACGTGTACGCCATCGCGCCGCCGATCAGCATCGCGTCGGATAGTTTCATCAGGTTCCGTACCACTTCGATCTTGTCCGAGACTTTCGCGCCGCCCAGCAGCGCGACAAACGGCCGGTCGGGATTCGAAATGGCTTTGCCGAGATATGCGAGTTCCTTCTCCATCAGCAAGCCCGCGGCAGACCGGCGCACGAACTTCGTGATGCCCACAACCGACGCGTGCGCGCGGTGCGCCGAACCAAACGCGTCGCAAACGAAAAGGCCGTCGCACAACGCAGCGAGTTGCTTCGCAAATTCCGGATCGTTCTTCTCTTCCTCGGCATGGTAACGGACGTTTTCGAGCAGCAGCACGTCTCCATTCTTCAGCGCTTTACTCTTCGCCTCGGCGTCCACGCCTACGCAATCGGCCGCGAACGTGACAGGTTTCCCGAGCAATTCCTGCAAGCGCGCTGCCACCGGCTTGAGGCTATATTTCGGGTCGGGCTTGCCCTTCGGCCGTCCAAGGTGCGATGCGAGCACGAGCCGGGCACCGCGCTCGATGGCGAGGCGAAGCGTAGGGATGGTAGCGCGAATGCGCGTGTCGTCGGAGACTTTGCCGTCGTCAAGGGGCACATTGAAGTCCACACGAATGAATACGCGCTTTCCGCTTAGGTCCAGGTCCCGAATCGATAATTTGTTCATTTTGGCCTTCCGATGGTTTGGGTAAGCGATGTGTTCTCGAAAGGGGCGCAGCAAGCAGCGCCCCCACCGCGCAAACGGGCCGGCACGCGCGTTTCTCTGTGCCTTCGGTGGTGAACTCACAACGCGAAACCAAAACCGCCGGCGAGACGCCGGCGCCACAAGGACTCTACAGTTTCGCGGCGAAGAACTTGATCAGGTCGCGGCAGCGGCAGGAATAGCCCCACTCGTTGTCGTACCATGAAAGGACCTTCAGGCAATTCGAGCCGACGACGCGCGTGTAGCCCGCATCAACGATCGACGACCGCGAATCGCCGCGGAAATCGATGGAGACGAGCTCCTCTGTGCTATAGCCCAGAATTCCCTTCATAGGGCCGTCGGCCGCCTTCGCAAGCGCCGCATTTGCGGCCTCCGCGGTAACCGGCTTTTCCGTCATCACCGTCAAGTCCACGATGCTGACGTTTGGCGTCGGGACGCGCATGGCGTAACCGTCGAGCCTGCCCTTCAGCTCCGGGATGACCTGATGCAGCGCTTTAGCGGCGCCGGTGGACGTCGGAATCATGGAAAGAGCAGCAGCGCGAGCGCGGCGTAGATCCTTATGCGGAAGGTCGAGGAGCTTCTGATCATTCGTGTAGGAGTGGATCGTCGTCATCGTGCCGACGTTGATGCCGAACGTGTCATGAATCACTTTCGCGACGGGCGCGAGGCAATTTGTGGTGCAGGAGGCGTTCGAGACAACGTGGTGCTTAGCGGAATCGTACGTCTTTTCGTTGACGCCAAGCACGATGGTGGCATCAACCTCGGTGGCCGGTGCGGAAATCAAGACCTTCTTCACGGGCCCGCGGATGTGTTTGCGCGCTTCGGCGCCTTTGGTGAAGAGGCCGGTCGATTCCACCACGATCGAGGCGCCCACGGACGCCCAATCCAGCTCCGCCGGATCCTTCACCTTGAATACCTTGAAGCTCTTGTCGTCGACGGAGATCGTGTCGTCCGTATGGGTGACGTTGTTCGAAAGGTTTCCCAGGATGGAATCGTACTTCAGCAAATGGGCCAGCGTTTTCGCGTCCGTGATGTCGTTGACCGCGACGACTTCGATAGCGGGATCTCCCATTGCTGCGCGGTAGATGTTGCGGCCTATTCTTCCGAATCCGTTAATCCCTACTTTGATCGCCATTCTTCCTCTCATTCTGAGTGTAAGTTGCGTTCCAAATCCTTATGAGATGAGCGCCAGGGATGCCATGCGGCACGAGCGGCGCGTCAACGCTTGCGCGAGTCGAGGACTTCCTGGCCGCGAGGCAGCCAAAGTCCCCGGCGTTTCATCGTGCAGTGGTTCAGTTTCGGAGGCCGTGACTGCAGCCACCCGGAGTTGTGATCGATATCACACGAGTCTCTAAGGCAGTCGCGCGATGGGCTTTAGAGCGCGTTCTCCAGAACAAAAAAATGCTAGGGCACGCGGGGAGAAAAGTCAATTCGCGTGCGGGCGGGAGCCACAGATGGAACACCGTCGAAGCAGCGAACCAGTCAGAGGAACCGGCGCTGGAACGAGAATCAGTTCGTGTTGGTCGCCGATTTTGCGCCGGGATCGTTGAAGACTTCAACGCGAGAGACTTTCTCGTGGATGAAAATGACGAAGACCGTTTTGGCCGGCGGAGTGCCGTAGATCCAGGTTTCCGTGTCTTCGCCCTGCGTGTTGCGCTCGCGGACCTTGTGGTCGGCGCGTCCGAGCGCAGCGATGACCATTTCTTCGTCCATGCCCACCAGCGCGCGGTGTTCGCGGATGGCCTGCTGGATGTTTGGCGGCAGCGAGTCGAACCAGTTGACCGCAGCGGAATGCTTCGAAAAATCAAGCAGAGCGGAGAGATCGTGTTTCAGGTCATCGGGCGACAGATTGGGAACGGGTCGGCCATAGTCGAGGATGATCGTCGTGCCGCGACCTTCGTTGGGATGGTCCGCCATCGAAGGCGGAGGAAGATTGCCCACGCCGACCTGCAGGTGCTCGCGAAGATGAAACTTCCTCTTCCCTCCGCCATTGATCTGCACAGCGATTTCCTTGCCGCGAAATTCGATCGCAGTGATCTGCACCGTGTCGCCTGGATTCGCGATCGTGCCTTCGTGGCGGAGTTGGTACTGGAGCTCTTTCATGTTCAACGGCTTGCCAACGGCGACTTTGAATCCCTCTTTCTCATGCGGAAGGGGCTGGAGAGCCTTCGCGTACTCGCCATCGACGTAGCGGATGATCGCAAGTTTTCCTTCGTCGCCAAGATGGGTCGATCGTTTTTCATCATGCCCGGTGACACCGACGAACACTTCGGAAACCGAAGGGGCGTCGAACGCTTCCATGGTCAAACGAGGAGGAAACGGCAAACGGATGCCGGGAAGGTCCGGGACCGCAGCGCAAATCGCCAGCGCGGCTGCCGTCAGAAGAGTTGAACGGAAGTACATGTCGAGCCTTCGGCATCCATTTTAGGACTTCCTGCGGGCGATGCCAATGCGAATTGGAGGCGCCACGAGGGACGAGGCGCCGAGGGGGCGCGGACGGCGATCCTTGACGCCAGCGGCGGCGCCGCGTAGTATCACCCGACGACATGACTTCGGATCCGCTGATCGGGCAATCCCTTCTGCATTACCGGATTCTTCGCAAGCTGGGCGCGGGCGGCATGGGCGTGGTGTACGAGGCGCAGGACTCGCATCTCGATCGTCGCGTGGCGCTGAAGTTTCTCCCGCCTGAGATGGCGGAGGACAGCCAGCTCCTCGAGCGCTTTCAGCGGGAGGCGCGCGCCGCTTCTTCGCTGAATCACCCGAACATCTGCACCATCCACTCGATCGAGCGGCACGAGGGGCGGCACTTCATCGTGATGGAGCTGCTCGAGGGCAAGACCCTCGCGCAAACGATGAGCCATCAGCCTATGGAGATGGAGAAACTGTTGCCGCTGGCGATTCAGATCGCCGACGCCCTTGAATCGGCTCATGCCAAGGGGATCGTGCACCGCGACATCAAGCCGGCGAACCTCTTCATCACCGATCGCGGGCAAATGAAGATTCTGGACTTCGGCTTGGCCAAGATGAGTCGTCGCGAAGTGGCGGGGGTGCTGGCCGTGCAGGGTGCTTCGGTCGGCCAGGCAGAGACGCTGGCCGGCAACCAGCTCACCTCGCCGGGCACAGCCGTGGGGACAATCTCCTATATGTCGCCCGAGCAAGCACGCGGGCAACTGGTGGACGCTCGCACGGATATTTTTTCCGTTGGCACCGTTCTCTACCAGATGACGACAGGGACGCTGCCCTTTCAGGGAGACACTTCAGCGGTCATCTTCGACGCGATTTTGAACCGCGAAGCCCAACCGGCTGCAGAGCTCAATCCCTTGCTGCCTCCCGATTTTGTGCGCATTCTGGACAAGACTCTCGAGAAAGACCGCAGTCTGCGGTGCCAGACGGCCACTGAACTAAAGACCGACCTCAGCCGCCTGAAGCGCGACGTGGAATCCGGCAAGCGGCGCGCTAAGGAAAAGAGCGATTCCGATCCAGGCGTCCAGAAACAGCATGCGGGGAAGTCGGTCGCGGTGCTGTATTTCGAAAATCTGAGTGGGGCGAAGGAAGACGAGTATCTCCGCGACGGCATCACGGAAGATGTCATCACGGAACTCTCGAAAATCCGGGGACTCAACACGTTCTCGCGCCCCACCGTTCTGGCCTTCCGCGATAAGGCCGTGACGCCGGCGCAAATCGGGCAGCAACTCGGCGCCGCGTACGTCCTGACTGGAACGCTGAGACGGGCCGGCGCGCGTCTGCGCATCAATGCACAGCTGGTGGACACGCGGACGGATTTCCCGCTCTGGTCGGAGCGCTTCGATCGCGAGATGAAGGACGTTTTCGAAATCCAGGACGAAATGGCGCGCAAGATCGCCGAGGCCCTGCGCGTGACGCTTTCCCCGCAGGAACTCGAGGCCCTAGCCGTGAAGCCGACGGAAAACCTGCAGGCGTACGATCTCTTTCTGCGCGGCAAGCGCTACGCTCGGCGTCAGACGCGCCAGGACCTGGAGTTCGCGCTGCAGATGTTCGAAAACGCGGTCGCGATGGATCCCAGTTTCGCGCTGGCGTACGCCGCGTGTGCCAACGCGTGCGCCATGTTCTACTGCAACTACAGCCGCGATCAATTGTGGGTCGAACGCGCGCGCGAAGCATCGGGCAAGGCCGTGGCCCTGCGCTGGGATTTACCCGAAGTGCAGGTCAGCCAGGCGTGGGTGCTGTACGCAGCGGAACTCCACAACGAGGCCGTGCGGATGGTCAAGAAGGCGATTGAGCGCAAGCGCGATTGCGAAGGCGCATATTACATGCTCTGCCGGGCCTTGTTTGCGGCGGGACGCTACCAGGAAGTGGTGGACGTTGCGGAAGTGGCGATCGAAGCGAGCGGCGAGGACTACAACGTTTACGTTCCCATCCTGAATTCGCTCGGATCGATGGGCAAGGAGGAAGCCAAGCGCAACATGAGCCAGAGATTCACGTCCGCACTCGAGGACCATTTGAAACACGTCCCGGAGGATGCCCGGGCGCGCGTCCTGCTGGCAGCCGACTACGCCGAGTGGGGGCGCGTGGACGACGCTTTGCGCGAACTGAATCTGGCCGTTACTCTCCGCGCCAATGAGGCTTCGATTCTCTACAACGCGGCCTGCGTCTACTGTTCCCTGAAAAGAAAGCCGGAGGCCATAGCTGCTCTACGCAACGCCTGGGAAGCCGGGTTCAAGGACCCCTTGTGGGCGCGCCGCGACCCCGACCTCACTCTTCTTCACGGCGATCCTGAGTTCGAGCGCCTCTATCCGGATAAGCCTGTATCGATGCCGGTTTCCGGCACTCAGGCGTCCAGCTCCCAGTAACCTCTCCCAAAGACGGGCGTCTCATCGCGAGCGCCACTCCACCCGCCAGGCAAGGAAGGCAAATGGCGGTCACAACGCTTCAGAGATTTTGCCAAAAGAATCTGTCAGCCAACTTTTGACACCCAAGCGCGTGTGTGTTCAGATGACGCCGGAGAATTCACATGCGGCAACGCCGTCTAACGCTGTTGATCGCGGCACTGTTTGTAATTTTTCTGGTCATTGTTCCGCTTTTCTCGGCCGGTATCGGGCTCGTGGTGGATTTAATGTGGTTCGATCACGCGGGCTTTCGCGAGATCTTCGTCACGATCCTGAAGACGCAGAGCTGGCTGGGCTTTTTCTGCGGAGTCATATTCTTGCTGCTCAGCGGCCTGAACCTCTGGGCCGCGCGGGGCGTGGCGCACCGTTCGGGATACGTGACGATCGCGCGGACGATCGAATTTCCGGCAATCGACAAGCTTCCCGCCGTTTTCCGGCGCTTGCTCTGGCTGGGCCTGGTGTTCGTGGCGTGGCTGGTTGCCCAATGGTCGGCGACGCACTGGAAGGATTATCTCTTCGCGACGCACGCCGTCCCGATGAGGCAGAGCGATCCGATCTTCGGGATCAGTCTGAGCTTTTACCTCTTCCGGCTGCCTTTTCTTTTCTTCCTGTACCATCTGGCGCTGGTCATCGTGGCGATCAGCTTGGTGACGGCCGCGGCGCACTACTTCTTCGAAGGAGGGATATGGATTTCGCCCCGCGGTTTGGGGGTGGGCCGAAACGCGCGCGCGCACTTGATGATTCTCGGCGGCCTCTTTTTCCTGCTGCTCGCCTGGCGGGCACGACTGGGCATGTTCAATCTCGTCTACGCGCCCACCGGACTCGTGTACGGCGCCGGTTACACGGATATTCACGTGGGCTGGCCGGTGTTGTGGATTCAGTTGGCGCTCTGCGTGATCGCCGCGATCGCCTTTTTTGCCGGTGCGGCGAAGGGTGAAACGCGTCCGGCACAATATGCGGTCGGCGGAGTGATCGGGGTCGCGATCCTGGGAGGTCTGATCACTCCGGCCCTCGTGCAGCGATATCTTGTCGCGCCCAGTGAACTTGAGAAGGAGGCGCCATACATCGCGCGCAACATCAAGTTTACGCGCCAGGCGTACGGGCTCGAGATGTTCGACGAACGAGATTTCCCGGCGATGCAGGACCTCACCGCGGCGTCCATCGACCAGAACACAGCCACGATGCGAAATCTTCGCCTGTGGGATCACGAGCCTCAGCTCACCACGTTTCAGCAGCTTCAGGAGATCCGCACGTACTACGACTTCGCGAATGTCTTCGACGATCGCTACATGATTCATTCACAACTGCGGCAGGTATCGCTGTCGGCTCGCGAACTCTCGGCGGACAGCTTGCCGGATCCGAACTGGGTAAACCAGCACCTGATCTACACACACGGATACGGTTTATGCCTCGGCCCGGTGAACGAATCGACGCCGGACGGCCTGCCCGTGCTGTTCATCAAGGACATTCCGCCGGTTTCGTCGATTTCGCTTCAAGTGACGCGCCCAGAAATTTATTACGGGCAACTCTCCAACAACTACTGCCTGGTCAAGACTAGCGCCAAGGAATTCGATTACCCGTCCGGTGAACAGAACGTCTATCAAAGTTATCAAGGATCCGGCGGCATACCGGTCGGCGGATTCTGGCGGCGGCTGATTTTCGCGCTGCGCTTCGGCGACATTGACATTCTCCTCTCGGGATACATTCAGCCCCAGAGCCGCATCATGATTTATCGCCGCGTGCTGGATCGCGTGCAGAAGCTGGCGCCGTTTCTTTCTTTCGACAGCCATCCCTACCTGGTCGTCAGGGATGACGGATCGCTGCAGTGGATCGTGGACGCGTACACAACGTCGGATCAGTACCCTTACTCCGACCCGACGCCGGGCATGGGGAATTACGTCCGCAACTCCGTGAAAATCACGATCAGCGCCTACGACGGGCGAGCGACCTTCTACATCGCCGATCCCTCCGATCCATTGATCCAGGCCTATCAGCGAATTTTCCCCGGTGTCTTTCACCCACTCTCCGACATGCCATCCGACCTGCGAGCGCACATCCGCTATCCGCAGGATTTCTTTGGCGTGCAGGCGGCCAAGTACGCCGTGTATCACATGACGGACCCCAGCGTCTTCTACAGCAAGGAGGATCTGTGGCGGGTTGCGACGCGCATGGTGAACGGGTCGTCCACGCCGATGAGCCCGTATTACGCCGTCATGAAGCTGCCTGACGTTGGGAAGACGGAGGAATTCATCCTGATGGTTCCCTTCACGCCGGCGCGCAAGAACAACATGATCGCCTGGATGGCGGCGCGCTGCGACGGCTCCAATTACGGCAAAGTTCTGGTTTTCGCGTTTCCCAAGGAAAAACTGATTTACGGCCCCGAGCAGATTCAATCGCGCGTCAACCAGAGCCCGGCGATTTCGCAACAGCTCACGTTGTGGGATCAGGGTGGATCGCGGGTGATTCGCGGTACGCTGCTGGTCGTTCCGGTGCAGAACGCGGTGCTCTACGTCGAGCCGCTCTATCTGGCAGCGGAGGGAGGCTCTTCGCTCCCCCAATTGAAACGCGTGATCGTGGCCTATTCCGATCAATTGGTGATGGAACCGTCGCTGGGAGACGCCCTGAATGCGATCTTCGGCGGGAACGGGGAAGGAACCGCCGGCGCCAACGCGCAAACAGCCGGGTCTCCAGGAACGGTTCCTTCTGCGCCCGCTAAGGCCATTCCGGCTTCGCTTGAGAGCCTCATCCAACAGGCCAACCAGCATTTCGAGCAGGCTCAGGCGGACCTGCGCAAAGGAGACTGGGGCGGCTATGGTCAGGAAATACAGAAACTTGGCGAGATTCTGAAGCAGATGCCGGCGAAACGACAAAGGTAGCCCATAAACCGGCCTCTTGGGGACGTAACATGCTGTCGCACCAGCACTTTAGTACTTTCGGACCAGCGATTTTGGCGACCAGTCCTATCGCTGGCCACTAGCCCGGCCTCTACTCTGCAGCTGTGACGGGCGGCGAATTCTTGCCCCTCGTCCGACTCGACAAAAACTGGGGAGTGCTCTTCCTTTGCAACTGAGAACTAAATTCCTGTGCTCGCTGGTTCTGATTACTGCCGGGCTTACCTGCGCCACGCTGCTGGTCGTGCGCCATAACGTTCAGGTGCACCTGCAAAGAGAGACTGAGCTAGACGCACGCAGCGCGATCCGGACGTTCGAGGTGATTCAGCACCAGCGGGAGCTGGAGTTGAGCCACACAGCCGACCTGCTGGCGACCCTGGCGGAAATCAGGAATGAGGATGCTTCCATCATCCAGGACTCGAGCGAGGATCCATGGCAGTCGGACTCCTGCAATCTCTTTGCGCTCGCCGATCCGAGCGGCAAGATCATCGCCTTGCACACCACGACTCCGGGGTTTCCTCGCAACGCTGCGGAAAAGATGTTTCGTCTTTCCCTCAAGGCGCACACGGCCTCGCGCTGGTGGTACGGAGGCGGTCGGCTGTTTCAGGTCGTGCTCCAGCCGGTCTTCAACAGGGATCTTCCCCGAAAACCTCTAGCGGGTACCGTAATTGTGGGCCACGAAATAGACACGAGCGCAGCCAGCGCGCTACGCGCCACCTCCGCGAGTCAGATCATATTTCGCTACGGGCCTGACGTGGTTGTTAGCACGCTCTCTCCTCTCCAAGAGGAACAATTCACGCAAGAGATTCAGGGGCAAGCGGGTCGGGAACAGGTCGGGCTCGACGACGAGGTCTTTCTGGCAAAAACGGTGGACCTAACTCCTCCCGGCCAGAGCCCTGCGGTGACTCTGACGGTACTGAAATCAACGAGCGAGGCAGCCGTCTTTCTGAACAGGCTGAATCACCTGCTGCTCGGATTGGGGTTCCTGGCGGTGCTCGCGGGGGCCGGGCTGGTGTACTTGATCTCGGACGCTTTCACGCGGCCGATGGCACGGCTGGCGCAAGGCGTTCGCGCACTCGAACAGGGCGACTTCTCCTATCCGCTGGATGCCAACGGAAACGACGAAGTAGCGCAAGTGACCGGCGCTTTCGATCGGATGCGCGGTACGCTGCAACGAAACGAGGGCAACCGGCAACGGCTCGAAGGCCAGCTGCGCCAGGCGCAGCGCATGGAAGCGATGGGACGCCTGGCCGGCGGCGTCGCACATGACTTCAACAATTTGTTGACGGTAATCAAAGGGCACAGCGGCCTTCTGGTTGAACGCTTGAGGATTGGCGATCCTTTGCGGGAAAACACGCAGCAAATCGCGAAAGCGGCCGATCGCGCCGCTTCCTTGACGCGTCAACTGCTGGCGTTCAGCCGGATGCAGGTCCTGCAGCCCAAGGTACTCGACCTGAATGCACTCGTCGCCGACATGGGAAAGCTGATGGCCCGGCTGATCCGGGAGGACATCGTCTTCGCTTTCCGGCCGGGCGATTCGCTGGGACGGGTCAAAGCGGATCCGAGCCAGATCGAGCAGGTGGTGCTGAACCTGGTGGTGAACGGGTGCGATGCCATGCCGCGCGGAGGGAACTTAACCGTTGAAACGCGCAACGTCACCGTGGATGAAGGGCTGGCGCGACGCCGCCCTCCTATGCCGCCGGGGCGATACGTGGTGCTCAGCGTTACCGATACAGGCGAAGGAATGGACGCGCGCACGAAGGCTCGCATCTTTGAGCCGTTCTTCACGACCAAGGACCTGGGTAAAGGGACAGGATTGGGGCTGGCCACGGTTTACGGTGTGGTGAAGCAGAGCGAAGGCTTCATCTGGCTGGACACCGAACCGGGCAAAGGAGCGCGCTTCGAGGTCTATTTACCGTACGTTAGCGCGCCTGCGGAAAGCATTCGGCCGGAAGAACCGGGGGCGGAGCCGATCCGGTGGAGCAAAACCGTCCTGATCGCCGAAGACGAGGATGCCATCCGGGAACTGATGTGCGAATTCCTGAAGTCGGCAGGTTATACGGTGCTGGCAGCCGAGGATGGCGCCAAAGCACTCGCCATCGCGAATCAGGCAGACGGCCCGATACACGCGTTGCTGACGGACGTCGTGATGCCGAATATGCGCGGACCGGAGCTCGCCGAACGGCTCAGGCGCAGCCGTCCGAAGATCAAGGTGGTCTACGTCTCCGGCTACCTCGAGTACGAACGGGGCAACGGAGAGTTCCTCGCAGACGGTTTCTTCCTGCAAAAACCGTTTTCGCGGGACAGCTTAATCGCCAAAGTGGGCGAAGCACTAGCTCTCGAATCCGTTGCTTCCGCGCCCGCCGCCCAGCAAGTCTGATCTACATCCCCGGAAATCCGTTTGCGATCTGCTAGACTGCTTCCCGTCCGCGAGCCTTTACTGCGGCGGTTGCTTGGCTGCATCAGGCCTATCCCGGCGATCGTCGCCGCACCAAAATCCGGTGCGGTAGCAAGTAAGTGAATCCAACAAACAATTCCCACCGCGTGGATGTGCTCGTCAGCCCTCGATTGAAACCACCGTCAAGGACGAGATTTGGCCGCACATTGTAATTCAGCGCCCATAGACTGCCAACCGTGTTGCTTCGGAGAAAAGGCTGCGTGAAGTGCCATATCTCTCCGGAGATTCCCCATTTGTTCACAAGCGAATGCGAAACGGAGAGAGTCTGCCCGAATTGGGCGCGGCGAATCGAACCGTCGACGACCTCGTTGAAGAGATAGTTGGTGTCGTAGTGAAAGCCTTTCAGGTCTGCGCTGATCAGAAGGAGCGCCGAATTCTTGAAGCTGCCGATATCGAGGTCCGGCGCGTTTCCGCCGTAGACTCGCCGGAAATAACTGAATGCAACTGTCGGCCGCGCGCCTTCCCCCTGACGGACAACCGCCTGGAATCCAAGATCCACGTCTCCCGCTGCGTTCGTCGACTGATTTTGTGCGTTGGAGTGCGCATACGGTTCCGCCGCGGCCAACAATTCGAGGCGACGAGCTACCGAAAACTTCACGACCTCGTTGATGCTCGACTGCGAAGAGACTTCCGGAGAATGCCACGCACTCAACAGTCCTGTTTCAAATTGGACGTAGCCGACGGGAGTCAGCGTCGCGGGCGTGGAGACGGTTGGCCTGCCGGGGTTGGCGGCGGCCGTCCCGCGTGCTGGCTCGGGTTGTTGTGGCGTTCCGTCCGGCTGCTGTGCCCTTACGGAAATCGATACGAGGGCCAAAGACAAGAGCAACGGGAAGAGGGGACGAATGGTCATATTCCGGTCGCGCGGCTCATTTCGCCCTCAAAAGAAGGACGGGCACGTTGACCCTGTGCTGAACGCGGCTAGCCGTGGCGCCTAAAAGGATGTCCGCCAGGAAACGATGCCCATGGGTACTCATGGCTACGAGGTCACAGCCTCTGGTCTCGATCCATTTGAGTATTTCCTTGGCGGGCTCGCCGAAAGCCAGTTCAGCCTGCGCGGGAATGCCTGCAGTCTGAAACTCCGCCCTGACCTTTTCGAGGTATGCCGCGTCTTCGCCGATTTCGGGACTGACCGCGTCCGGGCCGTAGGTTCTGGCCGCCCAGCCGTCGGCCACGTGAAGCAGCACCAAGTGGCTTTGCGCGAGCTTGGCGAGCTGTTTAACGTGCTCGATGATCGCCCGATCGCTCGGCGTTCCATCCAGGGTCATAAGTATCTTTTCGTACATGTGTGGCTCCAGTCGTGCCGCGTGTGCGTCAGCCGCCAATGATGACGTGCCAGGCCGCCGCGAGCGACGCCGGCAAGCCATAGATGTCCATCGCCGTGATCAGAATTGCACTGGTCCATCCTGTGATCAGCAGAAACCAACCGTTCTTCCACTTCCCCATGCGCTTATGCGAACTGGTGAACTGCAGGAGCGGGAACATGGCGAACGGAAGCTGCAACGCCAAGACCACCTGGCTGAGCGTCAGCAGATCCGTGACGCTACTGTCTCCACGCAAGCCGATGATGAATACCGCGGGCAGAATCGCCAGCGTACGAGTGATGAGGCGCCGCACCCACGGCTGGATGCGCCAGTGCATAAAGCCTTCCATCACCACCTGGCCAGCGAGCGTACCCGTGATCGTGCTGCTCTGCCCGCTGGCCAGAAGGGCCACTGCAAAAATGGTGCTGGCAACCGTGGTTCCCAGCAAAGGCGCCAACGTCAAATATGCGACGCGGATCCAATCACTGTTGGCGCTGAACCGGACCAGATGGCCGCCGGCCACGACCACGTTTTCCTTGCCAAAGAACACAGTTGCCGCCAGCACCAGAATCGCCGCGTTAACGAAAAAGGCGATGGTCAGCGCCGCGGTTGAATCGATCGTGTTGAACTGGATCGCGCGTCGAACGGACGGTTCATCCTTCTGCAACTGGCGGCTCTGCACGAGCGCGGAGTGCAGGTAGAGATTGTGGGGCATCACAGTCGCGCCGATCATGCCGATCGCGACATAGAGCATTCCCGCTTGACGAAATTCCGGCGAGATCAGCGCCCGTCCCATCTCGAGGAAACTGGCGTGAGTCTGCGGGAGAACGAAGATTTCGATGAAGTAGCAGATGCCGATGGTCGCGACGAGCAGGAGGACTATGGCTTCGATGGTACGCATTCCAAACCGTTGCAGGGCCAGCAAGAGCAGAACGTCAAGGCCGGTGATGATGACCGCCCATAACAGAGGGATGTGGAAGAGCAGGTTGAGTGCGACGGCGCTGCCCAGCACCTCGGCCAAGTCGCAGGCGCCGATGGCGACCTCGCTCATGAGCCAGTTCGGCCAGCGCGTCCATTCGGGATACCAGTCGCGGCAGCACTGCGCCAGGTCTTTCCCGGTGACCACGCCCAATCGGGCGGAGATCACTTGCATGAAGATGGCCATAATGCTGGCCAGGGCGACTACCCACAGAAGCCCGTATTTGAACTGTGCCCCACCTTGCAGGTCCGTTCCCCAGTTCCCCGGGTCCATGTATCCGACACTGACGAGAATCGCCGGCCCCACGAAGGCGCGCCATTGTTCCCAGAAGCCGGCCTGGTGGGGCGGCACCTCGACGCTGTTGTGCAGACCCTCCAATGAAAGGTGAACGCCACGCGGATCGTTGGTTCCCAACCGCCCCTCCAAACTTCGCCTCAGTATACTATGGAGTGTTAACTATAGCTAACTAAGACTTCGATGGAGAGACCCAGATCTTCTCCGCGGCGGGGCCGCCCAGAACGATAGCACCCGCGGATGTATCGATCGAGAGCGTCTGGTCGTAGCTGCGCTCGCGCAGGTATAACACGCTACCGGGACGGATGCCCCGTCGATGCAGCAATTCGCCCAGATTGGAATCCCTCTCATACACGCTCGCCACCCTGTAGCTCCGGCCGGGCTCCGCCTCCGACAGCAGTTTGTACCCCTGCCTGCGCTTGCGCGCCGGACTGTCGACGATCGCGGAATTGCCGTGGGGACAGATTCCGCCCCGGCCCAGTGTCTTGACCAACAGCGACTCGAATTCCGCCGAGACCGCATGTTCCAGTCTTTCGGCCTCGTCGTGGGTGCGATACCAAGGCATGCCGAAGATCTCCGTCAGCATGCGTTCGATGAGGTGATGTCGAACGGCGATCCTTTTTGCGATTCGGCGCCCCGCGTGAGTCAACTGCACGCGGCCGTCCTTCCGCACGTGCACCAGCCCGTCGCGAGTTAACCGGCGCAAAGCCATCGTGACCGCGGGGGGCGAAACGCTGAGCCAGTTCGCGAGCGTCGCGGAGATGACGGCGTCGCCCTCGCTCTCGGATTCGAAAATTGCTTTGAGATAGTCTTCTTTGGAGACGGTGATCACGGCGTGAGGCGATTATACTCGCGCGACGCAGCGCTCGGTAACGCCATCATGCAAGTGCCCGTAACTGCTCAGTACGGCTTTGCGCGGGAAGGACCTTGGATCGGCTTTCAACAACTTGGAGAGCGGGCGCAAAGAGTAGCTCCTCACGGAGCAGCGCGATGGGCGGAGGTGTTTGTCGCTTTTTCGTTCTCTTTTTCGATTTTCTGCTGGGCGAGAAAGGGCTCGAAGCAACGGCGGCAGCGCGCTTCGTACATCCCGCCCGCGCCGACCACGATGAGTTCCTCCGATGCGACCAGGCGTTGCGTGTGCACGGCGGGATTTCCGCACCGCATGCAGATCGCCAGAAGCTTCGTGATTTCTTCGGCGACGGCGAGAAGGTGCGGCATCGGTTCGAACGGGCGTCCCATGAAATCGGTGTCGAGGCCGGTGACAATCACGCGCTTGCCGAGGTCGGCGAGCTTGACGCACGCGTCAACCAACGAATCGCCAAGGAACTGCGCTTCGTCGATGCCGATCACTTCGGTGCGGGGTGCGACCTTGTCGAGAATGTCGCTGCCCGATTGGACCAACTCGGACGCGATCTCGAGGCCAGAGTGCGAGACGATTCCGTTCTTAGAGTAGCGCTGGTCGATCACCGGTTTGAAGATTTGCACGCGCTGCTTGCCAATTTCCGCGCGACGCAACCGGCGAATCAACTCCTCGCTTTTGCCGGAAAACATCGGCCCGACAATCACTTCGATCCAGCCCATGTTGCCCTTCACAATGTCCACGACGTCGCCTCCCGGCGCGTAGGCTACCACAGTCGTGCCGTGGAGAATTGCGGAAGAATGGAATCCAGCCGAACGCGAGAACACGGAGTCTCTCGAACGGAGCGGCCGCTCGAGGAAGGTCCTTTTTGCGGCCTCCGTGACCTCGCGAATGTTGGCCGCCTGAGTACACATCTCGATTGAAGCCGGAAGGGGCGCAGCAAGGAGCACCCTAGGACGCGTCGCCAGAATATGCGGCGCGATTGAAGAAAGGGGCGAAGGCGTTGATGACGGCGACGCGAAAGGCGTCCTGTCGCGTGATGATGTTGCGCGTGAGGATGCCCCAGGTGCCTTGCGCGTCGCGAATTCCGCGGCCCCTGGCAAAGGCGTCGATTGCTTCGGAGAGCTCGACACCATCGTCCACAACAGGCTTAATAAGCTGCTCAGGCGTTGAAACTGCGCCGGATTGCCCGAACGCGGCGCGGCCGTTCGTGTCCGCGACGTAAGCCCAATTCTCGAGGAAAACCAGACGCGTCGAGCCATCTCGCACCACGTCGAGTCCGCCCTCCAGTCCGACAAAATACTCCCAAGGCTCGTTCTTTTCGTGCGCGATGCGAACGAGCGCTTCGACGCGTCGGCGTGCTCCGGCCATGATTTCCTCTCGCGAAAGAGGGGTGTGGCGGACGCCGCTGGGGACTTCGACCGCGGCCATATCGAACTGCGCGCCGCTGTCGAGGACGGGGCCTACGACCGTAAGCGCTTCCCAAACGGCGTTCAGCTTGGGCCTGCGCATAGTGCCCACCGCGACGATGATCTTCTTCATTTGATGCGGATTGTATCAGGCTTCGCAACGCTGGGAACCCGGTCAACCAGACACTCAGGATGAAGCGTCATTTCTTCTTTTGCATCTGTGCGAATCGAGCTTGCATTTCGTTCAACGTCGGTTGGAGCTGCGAAGAATCGCGCGGGCAGTTGTAGAAGATCTGGCGGAAGTCCATTCCCGCCGGCGTGCCGCCGAAAGTCTTGTACGCACCTGGAAGCGGAGGGCCCCCTGGTTCTCCTGCCGCCGGAATCACGGCGGGCAGTTGGAGCGCATACATACTGCCTCCGGCGAGCACCTCATGGGAATAGTTCATCAGCCAAAGGCAGTTGTCACCATCCTCGATCATGCTCGCCGACACGATGGCCCAGCGGCCGGCATCGGACGGCGAAGGCTGTTGGCAATTCCAGAACTGCGCCCCGCTCACGTACACGGAGGATCGGAGAAGCCGTATTCGTCCACCAGCACATTCTCCAGGCCGCGCTGCTGGACGAAACGCTCGCTTCGGGCAGAGACTGATTCCAATCGAGATTGGAATCGTTGACAAGCGTGTACCCCGGCCTGCCGAAACTGAGGCTGTTCAGAAATGGAATGCAGTGCGGGTAGGCGCGAATCGCGGTCACGATCGAAACGGCCGCGAGTAAGACCGCAACCCCTTCCAAGATTCTCGCGCTCCTCCAGCCTGCGCGCTTGAGTTCCTCGAGGGCGTGAGGAATTGGCGCGAGTGCCAAAATGATCAGCGCAATCGGGACAGTGAAATGCCGAATGCTGAGATCCAACCGGCTCAAAAGGCACGCCACAACAAACACTGCCAGGAAAACCCAAAGCGCGGGCCAGTGAAACCGCAACTCAGCTGGAATAACAGAGCCGCGTGGAAGTTTGCGCTTCGCGATGGCGGCGACGGCCGCGGCAAGAACGAGGAGAACGAGAAAGGCGAGCGTCGATTTCAAGATGAAGAGCGCCGGGAAATAGAACCAGACGCCATGCGGGCACGAGTGGCCGAGGATGAAAGTGCCGCGGCTGGACATCAGGAGGAACACGGCAAGCCCGCGGAGATAAAGCCACGGCGGCATCAGCAAGCGCCGCGCAAACAGCCCCACGACGCCCGTTCCGAGGCGCTGCAGCGAATCCGTCGGCTGCTTCCACGACAAAACAAAATACACCGTCAGAATCAGCGGCCCGAAAGCCAGGAACGCGGGATAGCTCACGTAGGAAGCGAGACAAAGGAGTCCGCCCCATCCTCCACCCAGCTTCGAACCGAAGCAGTAGAGCGCAAGGCCAAGGGCCAGAGTCAGCAGAACCATCGGCGAGCGTCCCCACAACACGGTTGTGTAAGGATTGTTCCAGCGCAGCGCCACGGAATGGCCCCAAGACCATTCGCCCAGTATCGCCGCGAAAAAGCCTTTGCTAAGCTCCAGGAAATATCGGAATAGTCGGCTCGCACTCCACGAATCACCAGCGGAGCCGCAGCAAACAGCTTGGCCAGCGGCGGGTGCTCCTCGTTCATCCGGTAACCCAGCTTTTGCAAATAGCTGACGCCCGCGCCGAGATGCGCGACTTCGTCGATGGTGATCGATTCGCGGCGGGCGGCACCCCCAGCCAGAGTGGCCATGAGTAACAGGAGTCGGGCGGCAATCATCGAGTGCAATCGAGTCACGGGCCAGGCCATGTTGGTCATGTCTCGCGCCTCCGCTTTATATACAGGCCGGCGTCATAAAGAATATCGGAAAACCCTAATCGGTAAGGAGCCCGCGCCGCAGAACGTCGCGTGCCCCGGCGACGTCTCCGGCGGATCAAACCGAAGCTTCGACGCGCTCAGCAAGGCGCTTCGGCGCAGTCAGCAGATAACTGCCGCGCATCAGTTCCGCCACTTCGTCCCAATCAATCTTGCCGAGGTCGAGTCTTAACGCCGCCCAGCCTTTCGGACCGATATAAGCCGGAAGGTAAAACCGGTCGGGCTGCGAGGCGACAAGCGCTGCGTTGTCTCCGGGTAGCACCTTGCAGGTGACCGCGACAATGCCATCGCCGTGATGATTGTCGAGGAAATAGGCGAACGTTTTCTTTCGAACCAGAAAAGCCGCGTGCCGCGCGCGACGGCGGCGAACGGCCTCCGGCAAAGTCTTCGAGATTTTGGTCAGACGGGCAAGGCGGGGATCTTCGCGCGAGGGTTTCGCCATGGCTCTACCGAGCTAAGGGGTTCGGGTTATCGGCGAGAATGGAGCGGGATAAGGGAATCGAACCCTCGCCTCGACCTTGGCAAGGTCGCGTACTACCACTATACGAATCCCGCTTGGACAAAATATTTATAGCATGGGCGGGAAAGAGCGGCAAGGCGCCGACAATCGCGCGCGGAGAAAACGCCAGCCCAACGTTGTTCGCCCCGGGGGCCGCACCCTCGCTCACGTTGTCCGTTTCGGGTTAACGATCCTGACCGATCGTCAGTCCACTTCTCGGACGCGAGTGGATTTAACGATGGGAGATCTCTTCTGACGGTCGGCGAAATGCTGGGCGCGCTCGCGATCGATGTACACCCGAGCGAACTTCTCACCATCGTGATAATAGACGGTGACTTGCCAGTGCTGGTGTTTGCGGCGCCGGTCGCCGTCGAAAGCAGCAGCCCTTTTCTTCTTGCTCTTGACCATGAACTCGCCTCAGGGGTGCGTACTATCGCAGCTTTGCCGCGCGCACGCAAGTGGCAACCTAGGGCATAACATTACGGGGTATGGCCGTTTGCCGTCAAGCTTTCCCTGCTCGAAAAAAGGTCGAACGGATCGCGTGGCCGCAGCCTCCTCCAACCGCATCGGCCTGAAGTCAGGCGATGGCCTGAGGAATCGCCTTCTTCCACCTGTCCTGCGACTTCAAGATCAGCTCGACCACCTCGCGGATGGCCCCTTCGCCGCCCCTGGCTACCGTGATGTAATGCGCGGCGCGCTTTACTTCGTAGGCGGCGTCCGCCACTGCGACCGCCAGCCCGGCGCGCTCAAGAAGCGGCAGATCGGGCAAATCATCGCCCACGTAGGCGACTTCCTCGTCCGTAACGCCCGCGCGTGTGAGAATTGCCTTGTAGGCTTCGAGTTTCCGCGCCTGCCCTTGAATCACGAATTCCATCGACGCCTCTCGCGCGCGCCGGGCCGTCGCGGGTGAATTGCGGCCCGTGATCAGGCCTGTGCGAATGCCCATGATACTCGCAAGCTTGATGCCGGCGCCGTCGTGCGCGTTGAACACTTTCATTTCGGCGACGCTGCCGTCGGGAAAACTTTGCAGACAGACGACGCGCGGAGTCATCGTGCCGTCAACGTCCATAAGAAGCACGCGGATTTTGCGCGCGCGGCGCATGGCCGGGGCGGGAAACTTAAGTTCGCGAATCGGCATTCGAGAATCCTTTCAACGGTCAACGCGGATCCGAAGAACAAGCGGATCCCTCGCTGGCGATGCTCGCGTCGGGATGACCGTCCTCGTCGGGTGGTCAGAATAACTGCAGAGTCCACAGATCGTGGATGTGTACCACACCCTCAAGCTTCCCCGCCCCGTCGACGACCAGTACCGACGTGATCTTCTTTTCCTCCATCAAACGCAATGCGCCGGCAGCCAACTCTGTTCGCGCCAGTGTGACCGGATTACGCGCCATGCAGTCCGCGGCGGAAAGATCCAGTACGTTCTCGCGGCGCTTCTGCATCACGCGCCGAAGGTCGCCGTCCGTGATGATGCCGAGCAGGCGGCCGCCGGGCTCCGTGACGGCTGTGAGGCCAAGCCCTTTGCGGCTCATTTCGTAGATTACGTCCGGCATTTTCGTTGACGCCAGCACGCGAGGCACGTCCTCGCCCGAATGCATTAGCGCCTCAATCCGACGCAGTTTTTTGCCGAGTCGGCCGCCGGGATGGAGGGCGGCGAAGTCCTCTTCTTTGAATCCGCGCCGATCGAGTAAAGAGATCGCAAGCGCATCGCCCATGGCCATGGCGGCGGCCGTGGAAGCGGTGGGCGCGAGGTTCAGCGAGCAGGCTTCCTCGCGCACGGCGATGTCGAGGACCACATCACTCGCTAACGCAATACTCGAGCGCGGCTGCGCGGTCATCGTGATCAGATGAATCCCTAGCCGCTTCACCGGCTCCAGCAACGCGACCAGTTCCTCGGTCTCCCCGCTCTGAGAAATGCCGAGGAGCACGTCGTCCGAGGTGAGCATGCCGAGATCGCCATGCAGCGCCTCCGCCGCGTGCAAAAAAAGCGACGGGGTCCCGGTGCTGGCAAGCGTCGCCGAAATTTTCCGGCCGATCAATCCAGATTTGCCGAGACCGGTAACGACGACGCGGCCTTTGCACGCGAACAGAATCTCGACGGCGCGCTCGAACTTGTCGTTCAGACGCTCGATCAGGTCCGCTATCGCATCCGCCTCGATTTGCAGGACACGCTTGGCGGTCGCCAGCGCAGAGTTCGTAGCCTCTCTCGATTTGGATGGAATGGACATGGATCAGCCTTTACCGCTATCCGGCACCGTCTCCATCCATCGTGCGGGGATCATAAAATTTGCCATTCACGCGCGAGCGCCGAAAGCTGAAGGATTTTGCGCATGAGCGGCCGAAACTGATCGAACGGAAGCGCGTTCGTCCCATCGGACAGCGCCTTCGCGGGATTGTCGTGCACTTCCAAAAAAATCCCGTGGATGCCCACAGCCGCCCCGGCACGCGCAAGCGGCTCGATGAATTCGGGCTGACCGCTGCTCGATTTCCCTTCTCCGCCGGGTAATTGCACGGAGTGCGTCACGTCGAACACGACCGGGTAGCCGAATTTCCGCATGATCGGAAACGACCGCATATCCACCACGAGATTCTGATAGCCGAACGAGCTGCCCCGCTCCGTTAAGATGATCCTCTCGTTGCCCGTGCTGGCCACCTTCTCGGCTGCGTTGCCGATTTCGCGGGGCGAAAGAAATTGTACCTTCTTGATGTTCGCGACGCGCCCCGAGCGGCCCACGGCGAGAAGCAGATCCGTCTGGCGCGAAAGAAATGCAGGCACTTGCAGCACGTCGCAAACTTCCGCAACAGGCCCGACCTGCGACACATCGTGGACGTCCGTGAGGATCGGCAGGCCTGTCTGGCGCTTGATGTTCGCGAGGATACGCAATCCTTCTTGGAGGCCCGGCCCGCGATACGACGAGAGGGACGAGCGGTTCGCCTTGTCATAGGAGGCCTTGAAGATCAACGGCACACCCAATTCCTCGGCCGCTCCGCGCAGGCGCTCGGCCATGGCCGTGGCGTGCACTTCGCTTTCGATGACGCAGGGGCCCGCTATAACAAATAGGGGCGCGCCGAGCCCGATGTGAATCTTACCGACGTTGAAGCCGCCGGGAGTCATTTTTTGTCTTCGAGCATGTTTGCCAAGCGCATAAGCCTATTCACAACGGCTTCTATTTGCAATGGCGAGACTATCAGCGTATACTTGAAACCGTTCTAACCGCTCGGGTACGTGGCTCTACCACAAATCTTATGGAGCGCCAACGAGCGAGAGGGCTTTTTCTCCAGCAACTGACTGAAAATATGTGTCTTAGTTGATTATTGCAGCCCCTTGGCGAACCACCCTTAACGTCTGACCCTTTAGGCTGTGTATCACAAAGAAAACAGGACGTATAGCGTCCTCTGAGACTCGACTGATCGGAGCGCAAACTTTTGGACCATTTGCCGCATCAAATAGTCATGATCAAGGAGAACAAGCGTAAACTACAGGGATCAGGGCGGTTAGTACCCACGCGCCCGACCGGTGTGGAATACCGGGTCAAGTACGGCATCCACGCCGTGCCGGAGGTAAAGCAGCACGGGAGGGCGGCACCCACCCTTCAGTGGACGAAGTGTTCGGTGCGCTCTCTGCATGCTCATCGGATTCCCGAGGGCCGGTATTTTCTTCACGCCGACGAAGGTGGAGTTTTCCAGGTGAAGTGCACAGGGAGTTCCTGGGAGTACCTCGCCGCGGCAGCGTGAACGCCCGGCTTCCCGATAATAAGGCCCCATACAAGTCCCTGCGCGCGGGCAGCAGCTCTCCCACGCTGCTATCCTGCTTTACGCCGCGATTTCTTGGCTGGCGGTTCTTCGGCGGCTGTCTGTGCGGTTTTGGGAACGACGCGTAGCAGCGTCTTCTTCTCCGGCCGTGGCGCTGTCTGTTTCTGGCTCAAGCTTTGCTTCAATGCGGCCATCAGGTCGATTGGCGGCGCTTGGGCGGCAGAGGGCACCGCGACTACGTCCTGCCCCTGCGCCTTGGCTTCAATCAGCGTGCGCAAAGCCTCCTGATACGTGTCGTGGTACTTTTCTGGGTCGAATGGAGCGGCCAGGCTTTCCACCAGTTGCATGGCGAGCGCGCGCTCCTGCTCCTTGATTTCAAACTTGCCTTCGCCCGTCTCCGAGGCGGCGCGTATCTCGTTCGAATA
Organism: Candidatus Acidiferrales bacterium; assembly: GCA_035307985.1. Taxonomy (GTDB): domain Bacteria; phylum Acidobacteriota; class Terriglobia; order Acidiferrales; family UBA7541; genus Palsa-295. The sequence goes on along the minus strand of DATGHM010000204.1, from coordinate 29,500 downwards.
GAACATCGTATGCAGCGTCAGGCCGGTCTTGCGGGCGCGGACGATGACGATGTATTCGCGGTTATGCATGGTTACTTTGGCGATTCCAGCGTACCCGGTGCGCTGCATGGTCTCGTGCAGCAACTTATACGCCTTCGCACCGGCGGCTTCCGGCGCGACGTGATACGAAGCATCGAAGAATAGCGGATCGATCTCATCGAGCTTGCAGAACTCGAGAATCTCCATCATGCGCGCCGATTCCGGCTCGATTCGGTCCAGTTCCTCTTCCGTGAAGAGCAGATATTGGTCTTTTTCGTATTCGTAGCCCTTCTCGACCTCGCTTCGCTCCACCTGACGGTTGCAGGTAGGGCAGAAAAGCGGCTGCTTCAGGCGCGTGTGACACACCTTATGGAGTTGATTGAAGCTGATTCGCTCCGTCCGCGCCGCCGGAGAGAGCTGTATAGGGATCGCAACCAGGCCGAATGACAGAGTACCCTTCCACGTCGCAGCCATTTGCCTCCCCCCGAGGAGATCCTAAAGAGACACAGCCTTGAATCCTACGGGTTTCGCCTGCTCTTCGGCAATAGGGACAAAACCGGTGTGTCAAATAGGGCAGGCGAATATAAGGCGAAGAGTTTACTTCAACACTCAGACGGGCGCGCATACTAGGTGATCCGCACTCGCGTCCGCCGCCGGGAATCGCATATATGGCACAGATATCGTATTGCGCGCTGGCGCTGGTGCTAGCTGCAGCAGAATGAGCCCGAACTGGCCTTGAAGGAGTTCCAGACTGCTCTCTCGAATGCTCCCAAGCGACGCCGCGCAATGATAGGTGTGCGCCGCAGCCATGCCTCTGCTGGAGCTTGAGAGTCGCCCGAACCGGGCGGGTCGCAGACCCGCCCCTACGAAAGCAAGACGCAGAACTGATGCGATCGGGCCGCCGCTGCGGTCCTCCAAAACAAACGCGCGGGCCACTAACTCGTAGGCTCGACGTGCGAGGGAGTGGAGATCATCCCTCTTCTTCAGGCGCTTCCCGCCAGTCCGGTACTTCGGCTCGCGTCGCAGCTCGCAGTTCGGCGCGAATGATGTCGGGGGAAAATCCGGCGCTCAAAAGACTGCGATAAACTGAGGCGACCTTACGCGGGCCGATGGGTTTAGGCACGTGGGCGAGAAGGCGTGAGATGCGTTTACGGGCGAGCGCCGCCTCGTCCGTGTCGGCGAAGACGACCTTCAGCGCCGCCCCAATGTGCTGGTCCGGAACGCCGCGCCTTCGCAGTTCACGTGCGATGCGAAATTTCCCCTGGGCGCGCGATTGCGCGTGTTGACGCGCGTAGTCGAGCGCAAACTTCGCGTCATCCAGATAATTTTGCTGGCGCAAACGCGCAATCACCTGCGGAATCGACTCCTTGTCCTCCGCGCGCCTCGCCAGATATTGCTTCATCTCATGGATCGAATGCGCGCGGCGCATCAGCGCACGCAGCGCGGCAGCGTAAAGCTCTTCCTCGGTCGAGACTTTGCGGGGAGAAGAACGCACGAAATGAATTTAACCACAGATCGCTCGCCTGCGCTGCGGTCTCCTAATGGTAATGGCAGACGGCCACAACCAGGTCCCGAAATCGCCGGCCGTTGACTTTCTCGGTCGGCTCAATCAGACTGCGCTCGCTGAACCGATACTCTTCGGTCATCTACCCCCGGTTGAACCTAAAATATGCAAGGAGGAGGGCCACGATGAAACGCTCCCTAATGTCTGCGTTGCTTCTTGCGTTCGTTCTGCTACCCCTTTCAGCTCTCGGCCAACCACCAGCCAGATCGACAAAAGCATCGGCGACACAAAAACAATTTCAGGCGTTGATCGACCGTTACTATGCCGCGTGGAACACGGGCGATCCGGAGAAGGCCGCGCCGCTGTACGCCAAGGATCCGGACCTGGTTTTCTACGACATCACTCCGCTGAAGTACACGGGTTGGGCGGCATACGAAAAGGGCGTGCGAGCCGTGCTCGGTTCATTTGCAAGCGCGAACTTCACGCCGCACGACGACCTCCGCGTCACGCGACACGGGACGATCGCCTGGACGACTGTCACGTGGCATTTGTCAGGCAAGAAGAAGACCGGGGAAGCCGTCGAGATGGACGGACGTCACACCGTGATCTGGGAGCTTCGCGGCGGCCACTGGCTCATCGTGCACGAACATTTTTCGGCGCCGCTCAGCTAAGTGTGGCTCGACGCTGGCCGCATTTCAGCTCGACATTCTTTCGAGCGAACCAATAGGCGACGGCGTAGATAACTGGCGGAAGCAGCAGCCACCATCCAAGAACTTCCCATTCGCCATCGTGCGCGCGCGACTCTCGGACCGAAATGAAGTCGCAAGAACACAAACAGGGAGGCCGCAAACGCTTTCGCCGCCGTGGCTCGGAGAACATCGTTGAAATGAGACCCTGGCCGACCCGCTTTGCGAGTTTGCGGGTGGGCGAATTGACCTAGCGATGGCCGAGGCGCTCGAATTCGGTCATGGCACGCTCCATCTCCTCGCGGGCGGCGTCGGCGGAGGAGCGAATACCCTGCACGCGGAGTCGGAAGTCGTCCGGATTCGACGCGCGCAGGAGCGCTTCCTCCAGAGTGATGAGATTGCGCGAATAGAGGTCGAAGAGCGACTGATCGAACGTCTGCATGCCGTACTGGCTGGTGCCAGCGGCGATGGCGTCGCGAATCATACGCGTCTTGTCGGGGTTGATGATGCAATCACGAATGTAGCCCGTGGAAATCATTACCTCGACGGCAGGAACGCGGCCCACTCCGTCGCTTCGGCGCACGAGGCGCTGGCTGATGACGGCCTTCAATGTGGACGCGAGTTGCAGGCGAATCTGCTTCTGCTCCGGCGGCGGGAAGACAGCGATGATGCGCTGAATCGTTTCCGTCGCGTCCAGTGTGTGCAGGGTCGAGAGAACCAGGTGCCCCGTTTCGGCGGCTAGCAAGGCTGTGGAAATCGTTTCGAGGTCGCGCATTTCGCCGACCAGGATCACGTCGGGGTCTTGGCGCAACGCGGCGCGCAAAGCCGTCGAGAACGATGCCGTATCCACTTCCACTTCGCGCTGGTTGAGAAAACCCTTCTTGTCGCGGTGCAGATATTCGATCGGGTCTTCGATGGTGATGATGTGTTCGGGACGGAGCGAGTTGACGCGGTCGATCATGGCCGCGAGCGTGGTCGATTTGCCGGAACCGGTGGTGCCGGTGCACAGGATCAGGCCGCGCTGCTCCTCGCATACCGTCGCGAGGATGTGGGGAAGCTCGAGTTCTTCGATCGTGCGGATCTTCGTCGGAATTACGCGGAGCACCATGCCGACGTTGCCGCGCTGCTGAAAGACGTTGACGCGGAAGCGTCCCAGGCCTGCCACGCCGTAAGCCATGTCGAGCTCGGCCGTCTCCTTGAATTTCTGCTTCTGCCGGTTGGTCATCATGCTGAATGCCATGGACAGCATTTCTTCCGGCGTGATGCGCGGAACGTCGGTAAGGCCGTTCAGGACGCCGTCGACGCGAAGGTACGGATGGTTGCCGACCTTCAGGTGCAAGTCGGAGGCGCGGCTTTCGACAGCGCGGCGAAGCAGATCGTCAATCGCAATGGCCATATAGACAAATCTCCCCAACAGGGCTGCATCGACGCTAGCATGCAGGGGGAGGGCCAGCAACAGTCCTGGGCGCAGCGATTTCTAGACGTGCAACTGTACGCGTGCACAGGGTGAATAAAAAGTTTCCCTCGTGAGAGAGAGCACGCCGCGCGGCAAAAGCAGGCTTTGGCTTTATCACGTTTATCTGCGTTTATCTGTGTTCATCTGAAATTACAAATTCGTGTCTCTTACGCGGGGGGCTGTTCCCCGAGGAACAAACGATCGTAGATCACGGCGGCGATGATCCCGCCGAGCAACGGCCCGATCCAGAACACGCCATGATTGTGCCAGTGCCGAGAGGCGAGCGCCGTCCCAAAAGCTCGCGCGGGATTGGCCGCGGAAGCTCCGACGAAGGGCGCGCCAAAAAAAACGTCGGCAATCACAGCGAAGCCCACCGCGACCCCGCCCAATTTACCGAACGCGCCACGCTCGTCCAGCACCGTCGCGAAGTAAACGATCACGATAACGGCAGCCATCACGCCCGCCAGCACCATTCCGCGCCAGCGCGTCACGTCCGGCGCGAGATCGGGCGTGCCCAGTCCAGCGGGCGCCCACGCCGATTCGGGAACGATCGCCGCAAGAAGATAGGCAGCAGCGATGGCGCCCAGAAGCTGGGAGAGACAGTAAAAAATGCTCTGGAGCGTATCCAAACGGCGCGTTACCCAAAGGCCAATCGTGATGGCCGGATTCAGATGTCCACCGGAGACGTGTGCGAACGCGGTGACCATCGCTGCTACACCGATCCCGTAGGCGAGCGCGACGCCGACCAACCCGAAGCTCGTCTGGCTCTGCAACTGGAGATAGCGGTCGGCGCAGATTGCCCCCGCGCCGATGAACACGATTGCGAAGGTGCCAAGAAATTCCGCCGCCAGTTTTTGGAAAAACCCGTACAAGGATCAGCTCCGCGCAAGCCCCAAGCCTCACCGGCCCAACGCATGACGTGCGGATTCTACTGGATGCGGGAGAAACGCAAAAGTTGAAAGTTCAAAAGTCGAAGATTCCGGGACTGGCCAAAGCTAACGCACGGCCGCGCCCGTCGTCGCATTCACGTGCGAGAGCCATCCGTGGCGGTCGGGCTTTGTGCCGCCGGTAAGCGCAAAAAATTCGTCCTGAATGCGCTTTGTGATCGGACCGCGCGCGCCGTTTCCGATTTTGATGCGATCGATCGAACGGATCGGCGTGACTTCCGCCGCTGTGCCGCAGAAAAACACTTCGCTCGCGATGTAGAGCATTTCGCGCGGAATCACCTGCTCGCTCACGGGAATGCCGAAGTCGCGGCAGAGCGTCATTACCGAATTGCGCGTGATGCCGGGCAGAGCCGAATTGGCCAGCGGCGGCGTGAAAACCTGGCCGTCCGCAACAACGAAAATATTCTCGCCGGAGCCCTCGCTCACATAACCATTCGTGTCGAGCGCGATGCCTTCAACGTAGCCGTTCGTGGTCGCTTCCATGCGGATGAGCTGCGAATTCATGTAATTCGCCGCGGCCTTGGCCATCTGCGGGAGCGTGTTCGGTGCGGGACGATTCCAGGAACTGATGCAAACGTCTACGCCGTTTTTCAGCGACTCCTCCCCAAGATAACGCCCCCATTGCCAGCACGCGATGTAGGCTTCGATCGGCGCGTCGGAGGGGTCAACGCCTCCGCCACCGTACCCGCGGAGGATGATCGGGCGAATGTAGCACGAAGGCACCTTATTGGTCCTCACCAATTCCAGATTCGCCTCGCAGAAATCTTCCACGGAAAACGGAACCTGAATGCGGTAGATGTACGCGGAATTTATAAAGCGCTGCATGTGTTCGCGATTGCGGAAAATCGCTGGCCCTTGCGGCGTGCTGTAGCAACGGATGCCCTCGAAAACCGCCGAGCCGTAGCTCACCACATGCGCGAGAACGTGGATTTTCGCGTCGTCCCAGTCGATGAACCTGCCATTGTGCCAGATCTTTTCGGTTCTCTGGAGAGTCATCGGATCGCTCCGTTGCGCCGCGGGATGAGCATCTTGCTTGCCTCAAGCAAAAAGGGATTATAGCACACGGGTTTTCGCGCCCGCGGCACGCGGTATCGCCTTCAATGGTGCCCAGCGCGTCCATTTTGGACCAGCAGGTCGCCGTTTCTGGTCATCGACAAATGACTGGAGATTTCGGAGGGCCGAAGGCGGCCAAGGGCGACTTCCAGCGCGGTCAAACTGCAAAGGCCCGCGCCGGGTCGCCGTGTGCAGTCACTCCCCTCGAGTGAGAGGACGTGGCCGGCCTTCGACCTGAACGAGGAAATGCTACTCGAATCCTATCGCATGCCGCAACGACTTCAATCGGGTATAACTGGTAGTCTCGGATGAGCTCGCGAAACCGCGAAAAAGGAGCGTAGCTAGGTTGCCCATCAAAAAGCGCGCAGTGAAGGAAAACGACGAAACAGCAGAGGGGTGCCTGTTCTGCAGGATCGTCGCACGTGAGTTGGCCGCGAAAATTGTCTTCGAAGACGCGATTTCCCTGGCCTTCCTCGATCACAGGCCGCTCTTCTCCGGCCACTGCCTGCTCGTCACGAAGGAACATTACGCCACGCTGTACGATCTTCCGGCAGACCTGATCGGACCGCTGTTTCTGAATGCCCAAATGCTGGCGCAAACCGTGCAGCTCGCGATGCAAGCCGACGGCACCTTCGTCGCGATGAACAGTATCGTGAGCCAGAGCGTGCCTCACTTTCACATTCATATCGTTCCGCGAAAACGCGGGGACGGATTGCGGGGCTTCTTCTGGCCGCGCCACAAGGCGACGGAGGAAGAACTGGCCGCGGTGCAGGCGACTCTGCTTGCTGCCCTCCGCAGTCCCCGCTAAGACGAGAAAAGAGCAGCGCGCCGCGCTGCCGGAGCCCCTCGAGTCTTGGCCCCGCGTAACGTGGAAACCCGTATTCTCGGTCGAGGCTGGCCCGCCCTGGTTGCACCGGGTGTATAATCTCGGCACATGTGCTGGAGCTGGACCGGCGGTTCTAACGGACCGAGAGAGATTTGAGGCGCCGGTGCCGATGACGTCGTCTGCCACAGAATCTGCAGCAAACCACAGAGCGCGGGCTGTACGCGCACTCTTCCTCTTCAGCATGGCAATCTTTTCTTGCGTTTTCGTCTTTGCCACTGGAGCCGCTGCCCAGGGACGTCCGGGCGTGCCGCCTGGCGGGCCGCCCCAGGCTGGCGGCGGGGGCCTCGGCAGAGGCGTCGGCCTCCCGACGGACATGAACGAGAAGGGCTCGATCGTGGTTCGGGTCCTCGGGCCGCAAAACATGACGTTAAGGCAACAGGCTTTCGTCCGTCTCTATAGCCTCAATTCGGGCGTGCTTCTGAGTGGCGGGATGACTAATCTGGATGGATCCATATCGTTCGATAATCTTCCGAGCGCCGGGTATTACACAGTTGAGGTAAGCACCGCAGGGTACCAGACGCAGCGAAAGACCTTCGAAGTCACCGACGCAAGCATGACCTTCACCGAAGTAGACGTCACGATGCAGTCCGCATCCGGCGAAAGCGCGGCGACCTATACTGCCGCTTCGAATTTGCCGGGAAAGGCGCGTAAGCACATCGATAAAGGAATCCTCGCGTTCCGGGCGGCCAATTACAAAAGGGCGCAGAAGGAACTTACGGACGCCTACAACGCTGCTCCCAAAAGTGGGGTGACGAATTACCTCCTTGGGGTCCTTTACCTGCAGATGAAGGATCTCCAGCAATCGGAACGGTATTTCACGAACGCGGTCACGATCGAGCCGAAGGACGTTCCGGCCCTCGTCGGGCTCGGTCATTTGCGCTATCAGATGGCTGATTTGAAGGGTTCCGAGCAGGCCTTGCAAAAGGCCGTCGCCCTCGATGCCAAGCAATGGGAAGCCCTGTGGCTCCTCGCGGAGATCGACCTGCGCCAGCACGACTTCCAGAAGGCGCAGAAGGAAGCGGAAAGCGCGGTCGAACTGGGAAAGGGCGCCGCAAATGGAGCTGAATTCATCGAAGCGGTCGCGTCGGCCCAGCTGGGGCAAACCAGCCAGGCCCTGACGACGCTTCAGGCCTTTCTGCGAGACGCCCCTTCCGATCCGAACGCTCCGACAGGCCGGCAGCTCGCCGGGAGGCTGGAAATGGAAACTGCCGCCCAGCCGGTCGCGACTTTCCCGGCTGCCGTCGGGACGGCTCCTTCCGGCGCTGGCGCTGAGCGCCCAGTCGCGTCCAACGGCGCGACAGTGGTCGCCGTTTCGGCACCCACTCTTCCCCTGCCCGATTGGGAGCCGGCCGGCGTCGATCAGGAGAAACCGCCGATCGCGGATGGCGTCACGTGCCCATCTGCTCAGGTGGTCAGGGAAGCGGGCGAGCGCGTGAGCGAACTGGTCGACAGTGTGAATCGGATCGAAGCAACGGAGAAAGTGACTCACGAAGAGCTAAGCACGATGGGCCATCCTGTGTTCACCGAGAAGCGAGAGTTCGATTACCTGATCTCGATCACCGATTCCACCTCCGGAATACTGAACGTGAGCGAGGATCGCCAGGGCGAGGGCTCCAGCCAATTCCTGGGCCACGTCTCGATGTTCGGCCTCGCCGACCTTCCTTTGATCTTCCACCCCAGCTTGCGCCGGGACTTCCAGATGACCTGCGAGGGGTTAGGCAGATGGCAAGGCCGCGCCACCTGGCTCGTCTATTTCCGGCAACGGCCTGACCGTCCCGAGCAAGTTCGCTCCTACCAGCTGTTGGACGGCTCTTCGTACACCGTAGGACTCAAGGGCCGCGCCTGGATCGCCGCCGACACTTATCAGATTGTGCGCATCGAAGCCGAATTGATGAAAGCCGTTCCGCAGATCGGTCTCGGCTCGGAAGAGGACGTGATCGAGTACAGGCCCGTTCCGTTCGACACAAAAAAAACCGTCCTCTGGCTGCCGTCGAGCGCCGATATCTATTACTTCTATCAGCACCGGCCCTATCACCGACACCACGCCTTCACCGATTATCGATTGTTCTCTGTCAGTGCGACTCAGAGGATCGGGCAGCCAAACACAGGCGAAGAAAAGAACGACCGTCACTAGCGGCGGCAGGGACTGTCAAAACCCCAATCAGTGATCAGGACGCGAGCGCGGTATTCTCCGGAAGTGTCGAGCCGTGCAAGGGAGCTCTTCCCGCTGATTGGCGAACAACAAACTGCGGCTCGATCGCGATTTCCGGGACATACTCGGCGCGTCCCTCGATGCGGTCCAGCAGTGTCTTCGCCGCGATCTCGCCCATCTTGCTGAGCGGCTGACGCACGGTGGTCAGCGGAGGGTTCGTGTAGGCGGCGCCTTGAATGTCGTCGAATCCAACCACGGAGATGTCCCCCGGCACGTTCAGACCTGACTCTTGAATGACGCGTATCGCGGCGACCGCGGCGTTGTCGTTGTACGCAAAAACCGCGGTAAACGGACTCTTTCGCTTCAGAAGCTCCTCCGCGTACGGGATTGCGTACTCCGGAGCTCGGGCCGCCGTAGGACCCTCGAGTTGAACGGTCAGCTCGAGCTGCACGCGAATTCCCAACTCCTGCGCTACCTCGACGATGCTCCTCCATCGATCTTCCGAATCCGAACTGATGCCCGGCCCCTTCATGAATGCGATGTTCCGGTGGCCGAGCTCGATCAGATGCTGCAGCGCGAGGCGAACCGCGGTTTTATGATCGATCACGATGTTCGTTACGCCGTCGACTGAATGGTGCCCCGCCACCGCCACGGCCGGCAGGGCCAGCGGCTCGTCAATCGACGTATCGATCGTGATGAAGCCTTCCACTCCCCGTTGCAGGAGCAGTTGCGAATAGCTCTCGAGGAGCTTCTTGTCGTGCCGGTGAGCGACCGTCAGGAAAAAGTAGTCGTGCCTGCGGAGGTAGGATTCGATGCCGCTGATCACCGTCGAGCCGTACGGGTCGCCGATCTCCGCGGCGAGCACTCCGATCGTGTATGTCCGGTTGACGCGCAGAGCGCGCGCCAGGAAATTGGGCCGATAGTTCAGCTCTTTCGCGGCGGCAAAAATGCGGTTTTTCGTATGCTCCGGAACCGAGCGGGCCGCTGGAGAATCGTTCAGTACGGCGGACACAGTTCCGGGCGTCAGCCCTACCCGCTGGGCCACTGCCTTCAGCGTCACCGGCATGTGCCGGTGCGCCTGTCCGTCATTTTTTCGAGGCGTCACCGAATTCCGCGCAAACCCATCATCTGCGCTATAGCACTTTGCGATTTCAGCAAATTGTACACCCGTCCGTGTTACTCGCGTGAGTAGAAAGTGCGTCTTACCTATTGAAATAGCGGGAGTTATCTACGAGGCATCGAGTCGACATTGGCGGCTCTAAAACGCTCGACGGCTAGTGCGATGAACTCTCGGGTTTGGCGCTGGGAGATTCCGTTGCCGCAAACGGAATCTTGCTTCTTATTCCGCTGCTCTCGTCAATTGTGTAGACCAAGTCGGCGCGCAAATCGTGAAACGTCTGCTTCGTGCCGCTCGGCCACGACACTTCAACCGTGTTCATCACCTCATGCTGCCCAAGCCCGAAGTGAAGGCGCAAATCGCTTTGCGAAAAGAGACTGTTTCCGCCGCGTACCTCGTTCAGTTGCTTGAGATCGCCGGCGGTCACGGTCACGCGTGCGCCAATTCCAAGTTTGTTGCTCTTGGTGCCCACCAGATGAAACAGCACGGCGTGATTCGTCGTAATCGTGCGATTGATCAACAGAGCGGGCGGTCCGTCGGCGTCCACCACCACGGCGTCAACTCTTCCGTCGTTGTTCACGTCGCCGAACGCGACGCCGCGCCACGAACGCCGCATTTTCTCAAGGCCCGCCGCCTCCGAAACGTCTTCGAAAGTTCGGTCGTGCTTGTTGCGGAAAAGCTTGATGGGCTGCCGATATGTCCCGTAGCCCTTGAGTTGGTCCGCCTGCGGATAAACGTGCCCGTTGCTGACAAGAATGTCCGGCCAGCCGTCGTTGTCGTAGTCGAGAAAACCTCCGCCCCATCCCACGTATGGAGAGGTCGGGCCGATCAGGTGTGCCTGCGCGCTGATGTCCTCAAATCCCAGGGCCCCTCGGTTCCAGTAGAGCGTGTCATAGGAGAACTTGAAGTTGGTGACGAACAAATCCAGCAGTCCATCATCGTCGAAATCGGCGGCGTCGGCAGCCATCGAGCCCTGCGGTGCTCCGTTCGCGTTGACGGCCGTCCCGGAGATGCCGCTCACATCCTCGAAGGTGCCGTCGTGCTTGTTGCGGTAGAGGTAGTTCGGCCCCGCGTCATTCGATACGTAGAGGTCGGGCCAACCGTCGTTATCGTAGTCGAGCCACAGCGGCTGCATCCCGTAAGCCCCGGGCGAATTGTCAACGCCCGCTTTCTTCGTGACGTCCTCGAACGTGCCGTCGCCGCGATTCCGGAACAGAACATTCGTCTCGCCCGCCAGCCCCAATGGACCGCAATGCACTTTGACGCCCATCAGCGGGCAGCCATTCTTGATCGAGTCGGGAATGTTGTTCACATCGAAATGCAGGTAGCGCGCGACGAACAGGTCCACCTTGCCGTCCCGGTCGTAGTCGCCCCATGCCGCGCCCTGCTGAAAGCCTTCCGCGCGAACTCCCGCCTGCTTCGTGACGTCCTTGAATTTGCAATCGCCTAGATTTTGGTACAGCACTCCGCCGCCATAACCGGTGACGTACAGATCCTGCCGTCCGTCATTGTTGAAATCGCCGACGGCGACGCCCATCCCCCAGCCACGTGTCGTGAGCCCCGCCGCTTGCGTGATATCGGTGAAATGGAGCTCGCCGTTCTTCCCGTCCTGGTGGTAGAGCGTCACCATCAGATCGCCGCCCTTGCGATACCGCTCCACGGTCGATCCATTCGCGACCACGATGTCGAGCCTGCCGTCATTGTCGCAATCGGTGAATCCCGCTCCGCCGCTCATAGCCTCCACGATATAGAGCTTTTCCGGCGAAGAAATGTGCGGCACGGTAAGGCCCGCCTGCGCCGCCACATTTTCAAACCGGAGAGCCGGGAGCGGATCCTTTGATTCCGGCGGTGTCCATTCGCCGCCCAGACCGGCGAGGGCGGCTAAGCTGATCAGCGCAACCCCGAACGTTAGCCCGCGCACTCACACTCCTTGCAGTTCGAGCTTTGCCCTCGTCTCATTTCGACGCCGCCGCGCAGCCCGCGCGAACCGGCGCCTCTCGCGACCAGCTGAGTCTACTGGCGCTCATTTTCTTTCTCAGGCGGCCCCAATTTAATCGTGTTCGTAATTCCCTTCCCCTCGACGATCGTATAGATCGCGTCCCCGGCCACCTTCTTCAGCTCTTCAATCGAGCTGCTCGGCCATCGAATTTCGATCCTGCGCATTCTTGCGTCCGGTCCCAACCCGAAATGTAACCGCTGATCATTCGACGAGAGATAGCTACCGCCTGCGCGCACCTCGTCGATCTGCGTCATTTTTGACGTGTACACCGTCACGCGAGCGCCGATCGCAGCGCGATTGCTTTTCGTCCCCACAAGCCGAAACAGCACGCGATGCTCCGCGTTGCGCGTCTCGTTCAGGAAGAGTGAAGGCGGCCCGCCTTCGTTGTACACGACCACGTCCACGTTTCCGTCGTTATTGATATCGCCGAACGCCGCTCCTCGCCGCGATTGCAGCGCGCCGTCGTTCAGCCCCGCGGCGCTGGCGATCTCCTCGAACGTTCCATTGCCGCGATTGTGAAAGAGCTGTACCGGTTCGCGATACGGATTCTCGTTCGGCAGTGTTTCCACCGCAGGCGTCACGTTCCCGTTCGCGATGAAAACGTCCGGCCAGCCGTCGTTGTCGAAATCGGCGAATCCCGTGCCCCAGCGCACCGGCGACGCGCTCACCTGGCCGATTCCCGATGCCCACGTCACGTCCTCGAAACCCGTCGCCCCTTCGTTGCGCAGCAGGCTGACTGGCTGAAACCCGTAGCGCGTCACGATCAGGTCCAGCCGCCCGTCGCGGTCAAAATCCGCGAAGTCGCCGGCCATGTTGCCCATCGAACGGCCGCCCACGCCAAGCGCCATTCCCGTCAGCATCCCGATTTCGTCAAATGTTCCGTTGCCCTTGTTGTGATAGAGGAAGTTCGGACCCACGTCGTTGGCCACAAAAAGATCGGGCCAGCCGTCGCCGTCGTAGTCTGCCCAGACCACCCCCATCCCGCGCTGCTTCGTCGGATTGCTGACGCCCGCCTTCTCCGAAACGTCTTCGAACGTGCCGTCGCCTCGATTGTGAAACAGGAAATCGCTCTCGCCTTCCGCCTCGGGAACTTCCACGTGCAGCCCCTTGTAGTCGAACGATTTGTCGCCCGGCTGTGGCAAATGATGAATGTCCGAATGAACGTATCGCGCGACGAAGAGATCGGGGAGTCCGTCGCGATCGTAGTCCGCCCACGCCGACCCGACGCTGAATCCGCCCGCCCGCAACCCGGCTTTCTCCGTGACATCCTGAAATTTGCAGTCGCCCAGATTGCGATAGAGCACGTTGTGGCCGTAGCCCGTCACGTAAATATCCGGCAAGCCGTCGTTGTCGAAATCCACGACGGAGACTCCCATGCCCCACCCGCGCACCGTCAGGCCCGCCGCTTCGGTAACATCCGTGAAGTGCAACGCGCCATTTTTTCCGTCCTGACGGTACAGCCGGATCATCAGGTCGCCGCCGTCCTTCAGGTAGCGAGGAACGGTCGAATTCGCCACCGTGACGATGTCGAGCCGCCCATCGTTGTCGCAGTCCATCAACGCGACTCCGCCTCCCATCATCTCGACCAGATAGCGCGGGTCTGAAGAGAAGTGCGGCACGGTAGTGAGCCCCACCTGAGGTCCGACATCACGAAATCGAATCGGCGCCGAGTGATCCGGAGCCTTCGCCGGCAGAAAACTGGTCAGAAGAAAAATCAAAGCAATTGCGCCAGGAGAATGCGCCAGAATGTGGAGATTGCGGCCGCGGAAGACTTGGGCCACTCGTCTGCGGTCAGCCGACGCCATTGCCGCCGCTATTCCGGCTTTCCCTTGACGGTCGCTCGCGTAGCGTCACTCTGCAGCGATTCGTACACCTTCATTTCGCGGTCGGCGTCTTGTGTCCGCGCCTCGCGACGGTACGCGGCCGCCAACTCGAAATGAATCGGCCCGCTGTTCGGGCTCAGCTGCGCCGCTTTTTCCAGGTTTGCTGTCGCACCCGCCACGTCGCCACGTGCCAGCTGCAGCTTGCCCAGCGTGAAGTACACGTGGGGGTCCGGCCAGCTCTTCGCCAGCTCCGCGAGCATCGACTGCGCCTCGTCATTCTGCTGAAGCTGGATCAACGCCAGCGCCAGGTTGTACTTTGCCCCGAAATCGCCCGCGTTCAGCTTGGTCACCTGGCGAAATTCCACGGCTGCGTCCTTGAAATCCTTGCGGCCTGCGAACGCTTCGCCCAACGCCTCATGCGGCGCGGCAAACTCCGGCTTCTTCGCCTCCAAAGCCTTCAGCTGCGCAACGCCCTTGTCGTACTCGCCCGTCTTGATCAGCGCGACGCTGTACATGTAGTCGAGCCGCGGATTCTCAATCGCCGCCGCTTCGATTGGCTTAAAAGTTTTCGCCGCGTCGGCGTAGTTCCCCGTCATGAATAAACTCGTCCCCAGCGCCGACCGCGCCCACGCATCGCCCGGATTCGCCTTCAAATGACGGCCCAGCGGCCCGGTCGCCTCACCATACCGAAATGCCGAAAAAGCCGCTTTGCCCCAATTGAAATCGAGCCCTTCGAGCGACGGATTCCAATCGTGCGCGCGTTCGAAATAGTCAAGCGCCTCGGCAAGCTGGTTGTTCCCCGCAGCTATCGCGCCCAGGTTGTTGTAGCTGTCTGCGATCGCGGGAGCCAATTCCTTTTCGTACGCCGCGACCTGTTTTTCTTCCTCTGGATTGGCTGGCGTCTCTTTCCCCCGAACTTGAGCGTCGCCAGCGGTGGAACCCGCCCTTTCGACTGCGCCCGTGTTCGCATCTCGCCCCTGGTTCTGCAGGACGTTCTTTCGCATCAGTTCCTGCGAAATCTTCATCTCCGCTTTGCCCTCGTCCTCGTGTCCCGATTGCAGCAGAAGCCGCGCCAACATGTAATGCGCGCGTTGCACCTGGTAATGATTTCGCGTCACGTCCGTGGTAAGCGCAATCGACTTGCGCAGCGCCGCCTCGGCCTCCGCCGGACGATTCGTCTCCATGTAAAGCTGTCCCAGTGAAAGAAAAGTATCCGGATTGGTGGCATCGAGCGCGGCCGCCCGCGTCAGATCCCCTTCCGCCTCCTTCAGCTTGTGCTGGCTCAACTCGATGAACCCCACCTGATAGCGGCTCAGAAAATCGTTGGGACGCAGCGCCAGCTCTTCCCGGAATTGCTCCGCGGCCTGCGGATACAACGCGTCGCTCGCGCCAACCAGGTATGCCGCTCCGAGCGAGTAATGCGCCCCTGGATACTTCGGGTTCTTCGCGAGCACCTTCTTGAATTCGGCGATCGCTTGCTCCGGATACCCGTGCTCCGCATATGCCGTACCGATCCGGATCCCGACGGCCGGATCGCTGTACGTCGCCAGCATTTCTCCGAAGACCTTCGTCGCCTTCGGTTCATCTTTGGCCCTGAGATACTCGTTCGCCAGCGCAAAACCGTTCTCAAAATCCGGCTGGATGCCCACCGCCGCCTCGAACTGTTCGATGGCGCCCCGATTATCCTTCAGTTCCGAGAGGATTCTTCCCATCGTCAGGTGCGCATTCGCGTTCTGCGGTTCCGCTTCCAACGCGTCTTGCGCCAGCGATTTGGCCTTCTGCAGATCGCCCGCCCGCCTGCACGCTTCCGCGTAGTCCAGTCGAATATCTTCGTTCGAGGGCGCCAGGTTCTGCGCTTCCTCCAACATCGGCAGCGCCTTCTGAAAATCTCCAATGTTCGAACGGCCCACCGCTAGCCGTTCCAACGCTTCTCCCACGAACAGCCTGTACTCCACCGCAGCCGCCGGCAGCTTCCCCGCTGCCTGGAAATTCTGCGCCGCTTCGTAGTGCCGCTGCAGCACATTCTTTGCCGCCGACGGCACTTGCGCGGACGCAAAAGACGCAATCGCAATCACCGCAGCGATGCAACCGCTCCAGAGGAAAAAATTAACGCGAGAGGACGCGCGGAGCGCCGGAGGCGCGATGGCGCTTAGCCCGGCACGGAGCCCGCCTGCCGCTGAGGCAGGGGGCGCGGAATGCCGGGGTTTGCAATTTAGCCCCAGCAGTCCCGCAGGAACGATTGACTTGCCCGGCTGCCGAACCGTATCTCCCCGCGATTTGCTACTGGAAGGCCCTGTCTTGTAATCCTGCATCACCGCGAATTATAACCGACTGTTCGTGCAACTTCGATCCGCCACCAAAATCTCCAAAAATCATCGCTCCTAAAGACGTAGGGGCGGGTCCCAAAAAGATTAGGACCCGCCCCTCGCTTCACGTTTCCGAAACTCACCGCCACTAACTCCGCCGCAGCAGGGGGCCCCGCCCGAACGGGGCCCCTCGCCGGGGTGGGGTTAGAAGCTATACTTCAGACCAAACTGCAAGACTCGACCGTAAGCGTTCGTGCCCGGTTCGTTCTTCGTATCCGTGAATCCCCACTGAGCTGCCGGAGTGGAGCCGATGTACGAATATCCGGCGCCCGTGTTCGAAGGATCCAGCGAGTACTTGAGCGATATCGGGTTGCTGTTCGAATAGCCCACCAGCGGATGGTTCAGGAAGTTCGTCGCCGTTACGCGGAACTCCACTGTCTGCCGCTCCGTGATGTGGAACGTTTTGTACAGAGCCAGGTCGCTGTCGAAGAACGACGGCATCGAGATGTACGGCAGTTGCGTCGGACCGAATGCCGCGAGGCTGTACGGAGCCGCAGCAATACCGAGATCCGGAATGCCCGGCGAGCCGGTCGGAAGTCCCGGAGGCGCGAAGCAGCCGAGCTTTGCGTACTGGCTGTCGCCCAGCCCGCCCGTCGGACCGCACGTCTCGATCGGCTGAACGTTGATCGCTGCGTCCGTCCCGTAGAACGACCGCTGGCTCAACTGGGCTGTGACCTGTTTGTTCTGAATGGGGTCGAAATAGCTGTACTGGAAGCCCATGCCGAAGTTCTGGCTAACCTGGGCTTGCATGTTCGGGCCCTTCTGCCACGTCGTGAATCCCGAAATCGCCCAGCCGTTCGCCGCTCCGCCTACGAGCTTGTTGTCGCCGTGATAGGCTCTTCCAAGATCGAAGACGTAGGACGAGTTCCAAACGTACGGACGGTCGATGTTCAGTACCACGTAGTTGGCGCGCAGCACGTACGGATTGATGTTGCCGTTACCGAAGCCCAGCGCCTTCGACCACAAGAAGCTCGTGTTGAAGCTGAAGCGGCCGGCCTGCTTCGACCACATCACCTCCATCGCGTTGTAGTTCGAGTAACCCGTGTGTTGCTCGACGTACACGGAGTTCGTGCCGTACACATTCGTGTAAACCGGGCTGGCGCTCGTCCCGGTGTTCATCGTGCCGAACGGACGGTAGTCGGCCAGTCCGTTCATGGTTGTTGCGCTGCCGGTCACGTTCTCCGGGTCGGTTGCAGTGCTTCCAGTGAACGGATCGGCTGCGAAGTACGCACCGAGCGGGGTCTTGTTGACGTTGATCAGGTCGTTGCCGCCCAGATTGCCGCCGCCGCCCACCTGGCCGCCGAAGAACAGGCCGCCGCTGTTGTTGCCTTGGTAGGACACCTCGACTATCGAATTCCATGGCACACGCTGGTCGATTGTGAAGTTCCAATTCTGTGTCCATGAAACGTCGTAGTCATTCGGGTTCAGGATGAAACCCGGTCCGGAAGACGGTGGCGTAAACGCCTGCGTCGGCTTCGGCAACTGCCCCACCTCGCTGAACAACACAGTGGTGTTGCCCGGCAAGCTGGTCTGAATGCTCTGTTGAGCCAGCGCCAGAGCGCCGCTGTAGTCGTTCACCTGGTCGCCGAACATATACACACCCCAACCGCCGCGGATCACGGTCCTGCCGGTCCCGAAGAGGTCGTAGGCGATGCCGGCCCGTGGTTCAAAATGCAGTAGCCGGTTCGGCGTCCCGCTGAGCGGAATTCCCGGATCGATGCCGTGCCAGTAAACACCCGGGAAGACCTTGCCCGACTGAACGTCAGAAACGATTTTCCCAGGGAGCCAAACGGCATTGCCGTAACCGTCGCGGTCGTACCAGTGACCGATGTGCTCGAATCGAGCGCCAAAGTCCGCCGTGAACCGCCTCGTCACCTTCCACGAGTCCATCGCGTAGAAGGCGAATGTCTTGTACGCTTGGTCGTTCAGTGGCAAGGAGCTCTGTTCGTTGTAGTTGGAAGCGATTCCCATCATGAAGTTCGCGGTCGGGTTCTGGGTGCCTTGCGGCAAACCGGTAACTGCGTCCGGATAAGACGTCGAGGACGAACCGAAGGAAAACGCACCGTTGATCGGGTTGAAGTTCCCCTGGTTGTTGCCCGTCGTCTCGAAGTAGAACCCAGCCTTCAGCGTGTGGTTCCGGAAGACCTTGGTCAGGTCATCCGCAAACGCCGGGTTCTCTTTGCGGATGTAGTAGCTCCCGCCCGATCCGGAGAAAACGTCCCACTGGCTGAAGTCCGGGAACGTACGGTTCCCTGCCGAGTTCCAGCCCGGAACCATCGTCTGCGGCAGCGGCAGCGTCTTCTGGAAGATCGTCCCGTAACTCGCCGGATAGTTCACCGTGCTTCGCAGCACGGCGTTGAAGTTCGCCGGCGACTGCGGCGAATTGTAGTACGTCCAGAAGGCTGTCATCTGGTTCGTCAACGTCGGGTTGAACACGTGCAGGAAGTTGGCGGTAATATTCTTGGTCTGTGTTGGGTTGCTCAAACCGCCGCCCGGGAAGACAACCGAGTTACCCGGCAGCCACCACATATGCGCATCGCCGTCGGACGGCTGCGAGTCGGCCGAGTATTGATACGTTACGAACAGTTTGTTGTTGTCGTTGAAGTCGTAGTCGCCGCGCCCACGGAAGACATATCCGTTGTGCAGCGCAGGCACCGCGAAGAAGTAGTTGTAGCCGCCCGGCGTCGTCGTCGGATCGGCGTTCGCTGCAGGCATCAGGCTCATCAGCGCTGTCGCGCCAGGATCCACAGGAACTGTGGTACCAACCGTCGCGCCCCCCGGTCCCTTTCCAGTCGACGGGTCGTAGCAGTACGTGCCCTGCGCCTTGGGATCGGTGCTCGCCGCGTTAAGCCCCAAATCGGCTTGGCACAATGCGTTGTTCGCCGCCGTCGGCCCGAAGTTTCCGGCCAGCATGTCCGGCGTGGGAATGAACGACGTTAGCGTCGTGCCGCCCGTCGCCAGTTGATAGAAATGCTCGTAGCCGGCCCAGAAGAGCAGTTTCTTGTGCGTGAACGGTACGGGCCCTCCCACGTTGCCGCCGGGATAATAGTAGTGATCGCCGGTCGCCACGTTCTGACCTTGATGATTGAGTTGCCAGGAATCCGAATTGAAGACGGCGTTGCGTGTGTAGAGATATCCTTCGCCGTGGTACTGCGCCGTTCCTCCCTTGGTTAGGAAGTTCACGACCACGGGTCCCTTGGAGCTGTCCGCGCCAAACGCCGAAGTCTGCACTTTCACTTCCTGCACCATGTCCGGATTCGGAACCGAGATCGACGTGCAGTCGCAGCCTTCATCCAGAATGTTCGTTCCGTCCATCAGCAGGGCTGTGCCGCCACGATACGGAGCGCCACCTATGGAGACGCCATTGCCGACTGACGACCCCGCCGCGCCCGTTCCGGAAAAGTCCATGCTGCTCCCGGCGCCATTGTTCGTGCCAGCACCGACCGTAACCGCTCCCGGCAATCCGCGCAGCACTTCTGACGCGTTACGCGTGATCGTGGGGAACCGGCTCATGTCCGTCGCCGTCAGGTCTAGGCTCTGCGCGCCGGAGTCCACCGGAACGATGTCCGTGTGCGCTTCGATCGTCACCGTCTCCGTTGTCTGCCCCACTTCGAGCGTCGCGTTCACGTTGCGCTTATCGCTAGCTTGCAGCATGATGCCGGGCTGCTCGAACGACTTGAAGCCTTTTGCTTCCACTTTGACTGTGTAGGTACCAGGGGACAGCGAGGGGAATGCGAAATATCCCGCCGAGTCGCTGACCGTTGTACGGACGGATTGGGTCGCCTGTTCCGTTATCGTAACGTTGGCTCCAGGAATCACAGCGCCCGTATTGTCATAGACCGTGCCGGTGATCGTGCCCGTGATCTGGGCATGAGCCGCCGGCAAGAAGAGAAACAGTATCGCAAGAACCCCCACGGCCGTCGCTGCGAACCGCCGCCAGTAGGCGTAGTTCGAGCCGGCACCCGAATTTTGTGCGGACTCACCTTTCATCTCTTGCCTCCTAGACCATCGCCCCGCTAGGGCCCCAGGGTTTCCACTTCCAAATCCTGTGGCTTAGATTGCTATGCGCCCTCAAAACGAAAGAAGGCGACCGAAAGGAACACTGTCAAAGGAAGGCACAGCTCTGGAAAGTTCGTTCGAGATGTTCCAGTTGACCGTGGCCCCCACCCCAAAATATCGATTTGGCAGTATGCTGCATGCCAAGAATATCGATTTGGCACCGCGATGAATGCCTTTTACCGCCCTTACTCCCTACCTGTCAAGAGGATTCTTATATGTCCCATTCGATTTTACGATTTGCCTACCGACCGTCTCTTCTTGAGACTCGGCCGGCCAGAACCCTCCTGCACCACTCCGTGAACGGCTTTAGCGGCTTTTTACCTTAGAAACCCTGTGAACGCAGTGATCGTCGTCACATCCCACGTTTCTGACCCTTACGCCGCCCACGACGGCGCTCGCTTTTGCCATGGAAAAGACGAAACCGATTTTTCCCATTCGTATTTGTGATTTGCGCTTCCGCCCCAAAGCGTGCGTGCTACAATCCCGCCGGTTTCGGGTGCCATCGACGCGCAATAGCTTTTTGTACTCTGTTCGACGCATTCGGCGCGTGCCCAAACGCCGGCGGGCTCTTTTGCCCGCTGCTGAACCACGGACCGTCCATGTCGCATCCTAATGCGGGTCACCCATCTGTTCGTGCCGGCCTTGGCCAGCCAATCGCTCCGTACTTCCTTCTGCTCACTTTCCTCGCAACGTTCCTGTTCTGCCCCGCCCAAGCCACGTGCCAGGGAATCGGCACGGCTGGCGGGGTCAACGGTTTCGTTCGTGACGCGGGCTCTCACGATCCAGTGGTAGGCGCGCGCGTCGATCTGATGTCGCCCAATGGCTTCGCCGCCCCGAGCTCTTATACGAACGAAAATGGCGAATTCCATTTCTTCGCTCGAGATGGTGATTATCAGATCACGGTCACCAAGATCGGCTACCAGAAGGCTCAGCTCAGCCTGAGCGTCGTGGCCGGTCACTCTAACGAACTCGACATCGACCTGAGCCGCACCACCTCCGATTCCGGTTCTTCTTCCGGCGAAGAAAAAACTCCCGCGGAAACCATATCCGCGCACGAACTCTCCGCTCCTTCTGACGCCCGCGACGATTACAGCAAAGGCAAAGAGTCCATGGCCAAGAAGGACTTCGAGGGCGCGATCACCTCATTTCAAAAAGCGACCCGCGAGTTTCCGGATTTTTACGAGGCCTACGCGAAGATGGGCGTCGCGCAATACATGGCCGGCCATGCCAACGACGCCCGCGCATCCCTCCGAAAATCGATCGATCTGAGCAAAAGCAAGTACCCCGACGCCATCTTCGATCTCGCCGACGTATACAACGATGTCGGCGCCTACTCCGATGCAGAGCCTCTGGCCCGCCGGGTCATCGCTCTCGACGAGTCGTCCTGGCGCGGGTACTTCGAACTCGCCCGCGCGCTGCTCGGCCTGAAACGCTATCCCGACGCCGAGCAAAGTGCCAAAAAATGCATCGACCTCGCGTCTAAGAACCAGCAGGCGTACATCATCCTCACCAACATCCACATCGGAATGCGCGACTACCCGGCAGCGTTAAAGGACATCGACGCCTACCTCAAGCTGGATCCCAACAGCTCAACGAGCGACGCCATGCGTTCCACCCGCGCTCAGGTCGCCAAGGCCATCGGCGACGCTAAGAAGAATTCGGGACCGAAATGACCTTTGCGCCCCGCCTTTCGCTCTCGTCTCAACCGAACCAAAACGCTTCACGCGGATTCAAATCCAACTCGAGGCCTCTGATGACTGCTCCGCTTCCTGACTCTTCTCAATCGCCCGAATCCAAAAACCATCGTGCGGCGCGCGTCCTGAAGTTTCTGGCCGTCGTCATCGCCATTTTCATCGTTCTCGGCGCACGTCAAGCCGCCCCCGATTACCGCAATCCGAATCTCCCGATCGCCAAACGGGTCGCCGATCTTCTCTCCCGCATGACTCTCGAAGAAAAAGTTGACCAGATCTCCGGAGGGCGCCGCGAAGGCGCCTTCATCGACAGCACGGGCCGCTTCACTCCCGAGCAGGCCCGGCATGCCATGCGCGAGATGTTCAGCAACGACAACTCGCTGAGCCCTTACGATATGGCCGTGCTTCGCAATGCTGCGCAGCGCTATGCCGTCGAGAAGATGCCTCACGGCATTCCCATCCTGTTCATGGGCGAAGCCCTCCACGGATTCATGGAAAACGGCAGCACCAGCTTCCCACAGTGCATCGGCCTCGCCAGCACGTGGGATCCCGCTCTCATCCATCAAGTTTTCGACGCCGCCTCTGACGAAATGTCCGCCTCCGGCACGCGCCAGGCCTTCAGCCCTGTTGTCGACCTTGCCCGCGATCCGCGCTGGGGCCGCACCGAAGAAACCTACGGCGAGGATCCTTACCTCGTCGCGCGCATGGGCGTCGCCGTGATTGAAGGACTGCAAGGCGATCCGCCCAGCGGTCCCGAAGCCAGCGGTCTCTTTCCCATCGGCCCGCACCACATTCTCGCCACGGCCAAGCACTTCGTTCACGGCATGATGGAAGGCGGACGCAACACCGCCCCCTCGAACGTCTCCGAGCGAGAGCTCCGCGAATCCTTCTTCATTCCTTTCCGCTTCGCCGTCGAGGAAGCCAGGGTCGGCAGCGTCATGGCCTCCTACAACGAAATCGACGGCATTCCCAATCACATCAATCACTGGCTGCTCGACACCGTCCTGCGCCAGGAGTGGGGTTTTCCCGGCTACATCACCTCCGACGGCCATGCTCTGCAAATGCTCTACGAAACGCACCATGTCGCCGCTGGACCGGCCGATGCCGCGCGCGAAGCACTCGCCGCCGGCGTCGATTTCGATCTTTCCGACGGCTCCGTCTATCAAACGCTCATCGCGCAAGTGAAAGCCGGAAAAGTCCCGCAATCTGAAGTGGATCAAGCCGCCGGCCGCATCCTCGCCGCCAAATTCCGCCTCGGCCTTTTCGAGCACCCCTACGTCGATCCCGCCTATGCGGCGAAGATTACCGACGGTCCCGCGCACCAGAAGCTCGCCGTGAAAGCCGCGCAGGAATCGATTGTTCTGCTGAAGAATCAGGGCGACCTGTTGCCCCTCGACATCAAGAAGCTAAAGACCGTCGCTGTTATCGGTCCGAACGCCGCGGATACGCACCTCGGTGGCTACAGCCGCCAGCCCAGCCATACCGTCAGCATCCTCGATGGCATTCGCGAACGCCTCGCCGCCAGCGGAGTCAACGTGCTATACGCGCAGGGCTGCAAAATCACCGACGGCATTCCAGGCTGGCGAGGTTGGTATGAGAACGACGTGAAGGTCGTCGATCCGCGTTCGCAACAGGATAACATTCGCGCGGCTGCTTCTGTCGCGCGCAAAGCCGACGTCGCCATCGTCGTCATTGGCGGCGACGAAACCACCACCCGCGAAGCCTGGAGTGAACAGCACCTCGGCGACCGCTCTTCGCTGAATCTTGTTGGTGCCCAACGCCAACTCGTCAAAGCCGTATTCGACACCGGTACGCCGACCGTAGTCTTCCTCATCAACGGCCGCCCGCTCTCCATCAACTGGGTTGCTGCCAACATTCCCGCCATTCTCGAAGGCTGGTATCTCGGCGGGGAAGGCGGCACCGCTGCGGCCAACGTCCTCTTCGGCGACGTTGATCCCGGCGGCAAATTGCCCGTCACCTTCCCGCGCTCCGTCGGGCAGCTTCCCGACTATTACGATCACAAGCCGTCGCGCAACCGCAGCTACGCCTTCGTCGACAGCTCTCCGCTCTTCCCCTTCGGCTACGGCCTCAGCTACACCACATTTCGCTTCGATAACCTTCGCGTCTCTCCCGCGAAGATGAAGCCGGGCGACACAGCCACCGTCAGCGTCGACGTCACCAACACCGGGGGCCGCCAAGGCGACGAGGTCGCTGAACTCTACATCCACCAGCAACTCTCCACCGTCACTCAGCCCGTTATGGCGCTGCGCGGCTTCCACCGCCTCTCGCTCCAGCCCGGCCAGAAAACCACCGTCGAATTCAAGCTCAAGCCCGACTCTCTCTCGATTTATGACGAGAGCATGAAATGGGTCGTCCAGCCCGGCATCTTCGACATCATGGTCGGCCCCAGCTCCGCCAACACTCAGCACGCCGAACTCGAGGTGACGCCGTAATAGCGCAACCCTGGGGCGACAAAGCGGTAGTTTGTCATCCCGACCGCCCGGAGGTACGAAGGGAACCCAGTGTAGGAGTCCATCGCCCTGCATGGCCTGCTACCCCCACCGCCCGAAAAGCGGACATTTCACTTGCGAATCGAACCGGACATATCATGTGCTACCGACACGATCCATTGCTGCCTTGACCCGGCTCGCATTGCTGGCATACCCTCTGCCCTTCAAATCCAGCCCGCTCAACGAAAAGCGCGAAATCGAGAACAAATGACCGAATCGCAGGCCAAGCGCCAATCTTCCCCCCGCGCATCCAGCTTGGCTCTGATAGCCGTCGTCGTCGCGCCCGCCGGAGCCGATACCACAAGTTGGAAATATTAGTAGCGGCTCGCGCGCGCAACGCATCGAAGTTTGCTTGAGCCGGTTGAGCGTTCCTTGAGTGGCTGAAAGGTCGAATGAAACTTCTCATCGCATTTTTAGTTTCTCTGTCTCTCGCCGGAGTCGCGGGAGCCCAGGATCGTCCTGCCGATGCGCTTGCGCGGGGCACGTGGGAGTTCGCGCCGCTCGTAGGGGGCGGGTCCGGAGTCGGCAAATCCAGCAGCACGCAGTTCTTCTATGCAGGAGGGCGCGCCGGCTGGGTCCTGACGGGCCAGCATCTGCCCGGCCTGCTGCGCGGGGATTTCGAGTGGGCGGGCGACGTCCTGCCGGTATATCTGTTTTTCACGCCTGCGAACGGAACGATCTACGGCGCAAGCTTCAAGCCCGTAATCTGGCAATGGAATTTCACGAGCGGGAAAAGATTTGTGCCCTACGTCGCCGCGGCAGGAGGAATCGTCTTCACCACGACCAACATTCCGCCCGGCGACACATCGCAGGTAAATTTCACGCCGCAATTTGTCGTCGGGACGCGCATCTTCACAAAAAACGACCACGCCATCTTCTTCGAAGGTTCGCTGGCGCACCTTTCGAGCGCGAGCCTGGGACCACACAATCCGGGCTACAACGCGTCGCTGCTGTTCACCGTGGGATACTCCTGGTTCAAGCGCCGGCACTGAAAGCGATTCCTTCGACCGGCGTGTGCTCCGGCAGGACCGGTCTGCAAACCGGTGTTTTGCCGTACTGGGCGCGAGATTGCAGGTTGAGATATGGACGTACGATCGCCATTTCGATCTTATGCGCTGCATAGTATGGCGCGGAGGCTCCTGAGCCGATTCCTCAACCGCCCGTTCCGGACTAATGCCAGAGACGTTCTTCGGCTCGAGGCTCGGTCGTGAAGCGGCCGCCCGAAACAGGCGTCGTCGAACGGATCCGACGGATTACGCGACGCCAGTTCAACGTAGCGGCGATCGGAGCCGCGATTTCCGCCCCATTCTCCAAGGCTGTCGATCTTGGGCTAAGCCTTGCTGCCAGCGGTCCGAAAGACGGTGCGCAAGGAACGCCAACAGGCGACGCTGCGAATGGCCACGCTCGTGATCCCGTCACGGGCGATTTCACACCGTTCGGCTATCTCGACAATCCGTATCATTGCTGGAACCTTCACCAGAGCGGAATTCTTCGCTCCCTCCCCGGAATTGGATTTGGACTCTACTTCCCCGCGGGTCCTGGCGGCTATTTCGACGAACAGAGGGACGGTGTCTATCACGTCTTTCTGCGGCTGGGATTCTGGCTCGGAACCCGCCGCCTTTGGGCGCCGGAGGACTTTCGCGAGGGAGAACTGATCGCGTCGCACCACAGCAAGAACGTGCTCACCTATCGCGTTCGAACCGGTGACCTCGATGCGACCTGCTCGTTTTTTCAGGTCGAAGAGAACGCCCTCGCCGCGCGCGTTCGCTTCGAAAAGCTGCCGGACGCCGGGGGCCCGGTGCGGCTGATCACCGCGCACGAATACCAGTTAGGCAACGCAAAGTGGTGGGGCGGAGACGGCATAGCCGCCGCGTACGACGCACACGCGGATGCCTGGGTGACGCGCTCGTTCGCCGCCGGAACCGTCTTCGCCGTCGCAGGCGATGCGCCGAGCCATGAGCATTCCGCCGCGGCCGCAGAAGATGCGTCGCAATGGCCGGGTGACTTGCTGATCCCTCCACGAAACGCCGAACAGGCTACAGCCTGCGCAACCGCGCCTCTGCGAACCGTCCTCGCCTGCCACATCACTCCCGAGATCGCCTCTCGCGGCATCACCGTCTGCATGGCGCGCGGCGCAAACCGCGCGGCCGCGCTTGCACAGCTCAACCGAGGAATGAAATCGTCGGCCACAGCCCTCGAAACAAAACTGGCCGACGACGCGCGCTTCTGGCACCACGCCCCGCGCCTCGCCGGCGACTGGCCCGCCCACTGGAAAAACGGCTGGGTCTACGATTTCGAGACCCTGCGCATGATCGTTCGCCGGCCCGTCGGAATTTACAATCATCAGTGGGACGCAATGCAGATTCAAGCGCCGCGCAACGTCCTGGCGGAAACCTCGATCGACATGTTCGCGCTGAGCTACGCCGATCCCGAGTCGGCCAAGACCGTTTTTCTCGGACAATTCCTCGACGCGCTCGCGCCCAACGTCCCTTGCGCGCGCGAAGACGGCGTCATGAACATGGTCGCCACGGACGGCAGCGAATGCGGCACGTCGATCTCATGGTGTTACCCGTTCCATTGCGCGCGGTCGATCTACCAGCGCACGGGCGACCGCGCCTGGCTCGCCGCCCTCTATCCGTGCCTGGCGAAACTCCTCCGCTGGACCCTCGCCAACCGCACCGATAAAGAAGGCTTTGTCGTCGCGAAATGCAGCTGGGAAAGCGGCATGGACGCATCCCGCCGCTTCCAGATCGACGAGCCCACGGGAGGTGAGGTGACCGAATTCATCCGCCTCGTTGAGTTGCAGTCCGCCGCGTCGCAAGCCGCCGCCGTGCTGGCGGAATTTTCGCGCGTCCTGGAAGAACGAAACGACGAGCTGGAGTGGCACCGCTCGCGCGAGACCTACGCTGCGAAAACCCAGCAATTGTGGAACGGTCGCGACTGGTTCAACGATTTCGACGCGCGAACGATGCGCCCGATCACGTCGGTCGCGCGCGATGCCGGGCAAGTGGGGCCGATTTTCTGCGGCGTAACGAAACCAAGCCAAGTGGAAAGCATGCTCCCCACCCTCCGCAAATTCTACGAAGATTCGCGCGACGGAAAAGCGGGTGACGAAGACCCCATGATGTGGCCGTCGCTGATGCTGCCCTATATCGAATCGCTCTGGACCGCGCGCCAGTTCGAGCTGCTCGCGGACGTTATCCACCTCATCGCCCAACGCGTTTACACGAGCATGGACCGTCGCACCGTCGCGCCCGGTACGGGCGAGCAACATTCGCCCGTCGGGTGGCCCGGCGTCAGCTGCGAAATGTGGGGCCACAGGGGCGCGTTTGGAGGCGAAGGTTATGGCTGGGGCGCCGTCATGCCGGCGCACATCATCCGGAACATTGTCGGCGTGCGCGAAACGGCAAGCGCCAACGAGCTCTTGCTCTCGCCGAACCTACCCAGCGCCTTAATGATTCCCGGACGAGCGTACGCGCTCGAGAATCTGACGCTCTGCGCACGGAAATTCTCGCTGCGGTATTCCGTGACCGGCGCGGACATGCTGGACGTCAATGGGAAATGGGCCGCCGAAGAAATTCAGGTGGAAGAGGAGAGCGACGCCCGGCAGATCACGCGCGGCCCGAACGCCTTTTCATTCCAGGCTCGCAACCGCGGTGTGTACCGTCTTCTCGCCGGCTCCGGCGATCGGGGGCCTAGCCGCGTATAGTTTGCCGTCAGTATCCCGACGGCGGCGTCTGGGGTCGCAAGCTTTGCCGTTCTGGATTAGGCTCGCTCGTGGTTTCGTCCGATGGTTTCAAGCAACATTCGAATGCGTTTCGTCCGCTCAGCGTATTCAACAACGTCATCAGGCGACAGTCTTGCCTTGAGAGCCTCCATCTGTTTGTCAATCAGGCGGTGAATTTCCGCCAGGATGCTGTCTCTCTCCCTCACGGGAGCCAGATTCCGCCCTGTCACTTCCAGGTTCGGCAGCGTCCGTCACGAACCCCGGTGATCTCCGTCACAGCGACAAGCGGAGGCTGTCCATTGCATCGCCGTGTGCAAGGCAACATCGCGCACTGTTTGGCGCCCTCTGCGAAAAAACGCCGATGTTTTGCGATGTTCGGCTTAGAATGTCGACTCTATGGCGAAAATCACGTTTTTGGGTGCGGCGGGCACGGTTACCGGATCGAAATATCTCGTCGAGGCAGGCGGCAAACGCTTGCTGGTCGACTGCGGGCTCTTCGAGGGCTCGCACCAGCTCGAACAGCGCAACTGGGACAAATTCTCCATCGATCCGGCCACCATCGACTGGATCGTTCTCACTCACGCGCACATCGATCACACCGGCTTCTTGCCCCGGCTCATCCGCTACGGTTACCGCGGCCCCATTTATGCCAACGCCGCCACGCACGAGCTCTGCCTTCTGCTTCTGGCGGACTCCGCGCACCTGCAGGAAGAAGAGGCGCGCTTCGCCGCTAAGAAAAAATACACCCCGTACGATCCGCCGCTCCCGCTCTACACCATTGAAGAAGCGCGGCAAGCCCTTCAGCAGTTTCGCGAAGTGCCTCGCGCGGACGCGTTCACCCTCAGCCCCGAGTTTTCCGTGCGTCCGCACCACGCCGGACACATTCTCGGCGCTTCCTGGCTCGAGTTGACCATCACCGAAAATGGCAAGCAGACCCTCGTCCTGTTCTCGGGCGATCTGGGCCGCTACAGCACGCCGATTCTCGACGATCCCGAATCCCCTGCTCGCGCCGATTTCCTCCTCTGCGAATCCACCTACGGCGATCGCGATCATCCCGGCGGCTCTGTTCCGGACACGCTAGCGGACGTCGTGAATCAGACGGTGAAACGCGGCGGCGCGCTGGTGATTCCGGCATTTGCGGTCGATCGCACGCAGCTCCTGATGTACTACTTGCGCGAACTCGAAGACCAGCAGCGCATTCCGCGCATTCCGGTTTATGTCGATAGCCCCATGGCCATCAGCGTCACGGGCCTCTACGCCGCCCATCGCGAAGACCACAAGCTGCAGTTCCTTCGTGAGGAGCAGACCGGCGACCACGACCCGCTCAATCTGCACGAAGTCCATATGACGCGCAGCGTCGAAGATTCCAAGAAAATAAACGACGTCGTTTCGCCCTGCATCATCATTTCGGCCAGCGGCATGGCCACCGGAGGCCGCATCCTCCATCACCTCGCGCGACGCTTGCCCGATTCGCGCAGCACCATCCTCATCGTCGGCTATCAGGCG
>DATGHM010000203.1:0-8913 GCA_035307985.1 Candidatus Acidiferrales bacterium | reverse complement strand
GCGCGACATCCGCAACCAGTACACGCTCGGCTACTACCCCACCAACCCCGAGAAGGACGGCACCTTCCGCAAGGTTGAAGTGGACGTGCTGTCGCCACATGGACACAGCAAGCTCAACGTCCGCACCCGCACCGGCTACTATGCATTGAAGAAGACCCCGCCACCATCCCAGGGCGAATAAGCGGCATCGCGTTCATAGCGTTTGAAGCGGCGGCCCTTCTTCAGGGTGCTGGCGTAGCCGTTGGTGATTGCGACGAACGCAGGCAATCGGCCCCCTTCCCTCGCGTTATCCAATCTGTTAGCTTTATGCCCATTCAACATATTTGGAGGCGCTGATGCGCCGCATGCTGCCGTTGGTAGTCACGCTTGCCGCTCTACTCGCCCCTTTGCAACTGTCCGCGCAGATAAAGGACGCAACCGTCTGCGATATCCTGGCGAACCCGCAGTCCTTTGACGGAAAGACGGTGCGAATCAAGGGTCTCGTTGTTGCGGGGTTCGAGGAATTTGAAGTGAGGGGAACGGGCTGCAATCAAGCCGTCAAGGCGATCTGGCTGTCATATCCGGAAGGGACAAACGGAAAGGCGGGGCCAGTGGCCCTTCTTCGATTGCAATTGGCCAAGAATAGCGGCGTCGCCGTCGATAGTGTCAGCCGAGTTCCGGTGACGCTCGACAAGAACAAAGACTTCGAGACGTTTGACAAGCTTTTGTCGACGCCCGCGAAGGCAAGCGGGACCTGTCTCGGTTGCGTGAAATATGCGGTCACGGCGACGATTGTCGGACGGTTGGACGGCACCCAGACGGCCGGACTCGTCCGGGAAAGCGGAGGCAAGGTGACCGGCCTCAGCGGATTTGGGAACTTGAATCGGTACAAGGCGCGCCTGGTTGTGCAGTCGGTTGCCGACATTTCCCCGCAGGAAATCGACTATTCGAAAGCGAATGCCCCCGCTGCGAGCGAGGCACCCGGCCTCAACCCAGGGCCCCCAACGGCCGACCAGTTGAAACGCAGCGTGGACGCGTTCGGCGGGCCGGGAGAGGACAATGGAGTCAACGTTGGCTTTAGCGAAGGGAACGAGGTTCCGAAGGACGACAGCCTGAATTCGGGCGCGGACTCTCCTGATGGCTTGATATTCGACGTCGTCTTCGACAGCGAGCGGCTTAAGAAGCAGGAGATGAGTATCGCGCTGGCTCACATCGGCGCCCACATTGCTGAAATCCGCGACCCCGCGATGGGCTCTTCAAACCTGGATGCATACGGCGAGGAATTCCGGGCGTGGCAGATCACAGTTTTGAGCGCCGTCGGAAACAATACCAAGGCTCTTGTCTTGCCCGGTGGCTACTTGATTTATAGCCGATCCTGGCCGAACTCTGAGCTAGGCCAAGATGCGAATGCCGGAATCGCAGGGTATGTCACTAATGAGGCGGGCATCACGCATCAAGCGAGCCACTAGGTGCCACTAAAATGTGCGCCGCTTGTACGACGCCCATTAAGACTAAAGCACCAATTATCGGCACTTGGCCCAAACTCTATCCGCTCGTTTTTCACGTTTCGGTGCCATGCTTGGTTTGTGAGCGTGGGGCCTTTGCGCTCTGATCCGAGGCTAAGCAGGCCCATCCTGCCAAAAGTTGTCACCCGATTTGCACCAAAATAGTGCAATTTCCGCGCTCGAAACCCACCGCTCGCACACCACTTAGAACGTTCAAAATTCGCTTAGCGGGAATCGCCAAAACGGTTTTCGCGGTTTCGTGCGAGGGCTACAAGTCAGCTAGGAAACTGGTGCCGTGGGGAATCACGGCGCCGAAATTTGCGGCGACGGTTTGGCCCATGTCCGCGAGGGTTTGACGGACGCCGAGGTTGCTACCCCCGGCGCGTCCCACGGACGAAGAGAGATTTTTCACTTCGCCGGCCTGGCCGGCCGTCTCGCTCAGAATGACAGGACGCTTGGAACCACCAATCGGGAGATTGGTGCTCCCAGGGGAGTAGGCGAGGATGGGAACGTATTCGCGCGAATGATCCGTGGTGGGATTCACAGGATCGGGATCGCAGCCGTGGTCGGCGGTGATGAGCAGCAGATCGGACGCGTTCAGTTCATTCAGAAATGCGCCCAACAGCGCGTCGAATTCCTCGAGCGAGCGGGCGAAGCCCTCGACGTCCTTGCGATGGCCGTAGAGCATGTCGAAATCGACGAGATTCGCGAAGATCAGACCCGCCGGACGGCCTAAAACCGCCTCGTTCAGTTTGATCATGCCGTCCGCGTTGTTTTTTGTCGTGACGTAGTCTTCCACGCCGCGTCCGTTGTAGATATCGTGAATTTTTCCTATGCCGAAGACGGGCACTTTGCGCTCCGCCAGGACGTCGAGCAGCATTGGCCGCGG
Source organism: Candidatus Acidiferrales bacterium (assembly GCA_035307985.1). Lineage (GTDB taxonomy): Bacteria > Acidobacteriota > Terriglobia > Acidiferrales > UBA7541 > Palsa-295. The sequence continues at coordinate 6,540 of DATGHM010000203.1, read as the reverse complement.
CGGCTCGATCGCATAGTCGTGGCGGCGCTCGGTGCGCCTGAAATTCCCCGCGGTTCCGGTGAAGGGCCGCGCGATCACGCGCCCCACGCGATTCGGCCCGTCGAGCAGCCTGCGCGCGATTTCGCACATGCGGTACAACTCGGGAACCGGAATCACGTCCTCGTGCGCGGCGACCTGGAAGACGCTGTCGCCCGACGTATACACGATCGGAAAGCCCGTGCGGACGTGCTCCTCGCCCAGCTCTTTGATGATTTCCGTGCCGGAGGCAGGTTTGTTGCCGAGAGTGCGGCGGCCGATCTGGCGTTCGAATTCGGCGATCAGCTCGCGCGGAAATCCGTGCGGGTAAACGGGAAACGCCTGCTCCAGCCAGATGCCCGCCATCTCCCAATGGCCGGTGGTCGTGTCCTTGCCGGGTGAAACGGTGACGCCCTTGCCGTAGCTGCCCGCAGGCTTTGCAGGCGGCGCGAGATGCGCGAGCGGCTTGATGTTGGCGAGCCCGAGCCGCACAAGAGTCGGCAACTTCAGCGGGCGCGAGCGCGCGATGTGGCCCAGCGTATCGCGGCCCGCGTCGCCGTACTCGGCGGCGTCAGGCAATTCTCCAATCCCGACACTATCGAGCACGATCCAGACAATGCGGGTGAATTGTTCGCGGCTTCTTGGCATTGGGACTCAGTGCTATCGCCTGAGCACAACCCTCAGAGACGTTCGGTCAGGACTCGTTCAACGTCGCGCCGACCATGCAGGATAGAAACGACCTGCAGGGGTCTTGTCTCCGGCCGGTACACAATCAGATAGGAATATACCGGGAAGAACTTCACGGCTTCACCTGTCAGGTCGACGCGAGAGTGTCCCGCGCCGGGCGTCTTCGTCAAGAAACCAATTCTCTCGCGAATGACCGATTCAACGCGATCCGCCGTCTCAACTCCACTTTGCGTTTTGATGTACCGCCAGATTTGAATCAGATCGAGAGCGGCTTCTGGTGCAAGCAGATACCGCGGTGTCATTCCGACTTGTTCTTAAGGTTCGCCAGGTAGGAATCCAGGCGATCCTCGGGTATTCCTTCACCGCGGTCGAGTTGTTCGATACCGCGGCGAATCTTGGCATTGTTGAGGTCGCGATTCTCTAGCAGCCAACGGTTCTGCTCCTCTTGAGTTTCCAGCAACCGGAGCAGGAGCTCTTCGACGCTCTTAGAGCCGGTCGCCTCCAGTTGCCTTTGGATTCTGGCCTCAAGATTCGCATCGCGGATGTCGATATTCACGGCTAATCCCTTTTGCTGAACAGGCGTCTCGGTATCAAAGAAATCAGTTCGAGCGCTCTTTGCGTTCGCCGTAAAGAAAGCGCTGCCAGCTTTTTGGCAACCTGACCCGGCCGAGAGCGCCGGCCGCAGCCACCTGGGAAGCGCCAAAGAGCAGGCGAAACGCGACCGCCCCCACTACAACTAGAACGGCAGCTCCCGTTGCGATGATAGTCGGCACAGTCATGCGACAACTCCTTACGGCCCAGTATAAACCCGGCAAAGCGCGAGGGTCGTAAATAAAGTTCACAAGCGAACAGGCAAGCGCGCGACGCGTTGACTTGGGGACGCTTGCAACCTAATATGACGTGCTCCCGCAACACGATTTGGCGTTGCGTCGCAGCAACATGAGCGAGGCTGCCCAGCCATGATTGGCCAAAGCGTCTCACACTATCGGATCGTCGAGAAACTCGGCGGCGGCGGCATGGGCGTGGTCTACAAGGCCGAGGACGCCGAGCTCGGCCGCTTCGTCGCCATCAAGTTTCTTCCGGACAATGTCGCCAACGACCCGCAAGCGCTCGAGCGCTTTCGCCGCGAAGCGCGCGCCGCCTCCGCGCTGAACCATCCCAACATTTGCACGATCCACGAGATTGGCCGGCACGACGGGCATCCCTTCATCGTCATGGAATACCTCGAAGGCGAAACCCTCAAGCATCTGATCACGGGCCGGCCGGTGGAACTCGAGCGCATGCTCGAGATCGCCATTCAAGTGACCGACGCGCTCGACGCGGCCCACGCGCAGGGGATCGTTCATCGCGACATCAAACCCGCGAATATCTTCGTCACGCGGCGTGGCCACACGAAGATTCTCGATTTCGGTCTTGCCAAGGTGCAAGCCGAGCGCTCCGGTGGCCAATGGGACGTAACGGCAGGCGGCGCCACCGAAGCTCATCTGACGAGCCCCGGAACGGCCGTTGGCACGGTGGCCTACATGTCCCCCGAGCAGGTGCGCGCGAAAGAGCTCGATCCGCGCACCGATATTTTTTCGTTTGGCGTGGTGCTGTACGAAATGTCCACCGGGCTGCTGCCCTTCCGCGGCGAAAGTTCCGGCGTGATCACGGAGGCGATCCTGAACCGCGTGCCCGTCGCGCCCGTCCGGCTGAATCCGGATTTGCCTCCCAAGCTCGAAGAGATCATCGAAAAGGCGCTCGAAAAGGACCGCACGCTGCGTTATCAGCACGCCTCCGATTTGCGCACCGACCTGCGGCGCATGAAGCGCGACACGGATTCGAGCAGGTCCGCCGTTTCGTCCGCTGTTCCGGACGAGCCGGAGGAGCGCCGACCTTCGGGACGCGCGGCCGCCGCGCCGCCGGAACCGGCCAGCGTTCCCGCGCGATTGGTTTCCACACCTGGCGGTGGTAGTGCCCGTGCGGAGGGTGCCGGTTCAAGCTCGAAGACACACGCAGTGACGGCGAACGCGCAGGTTGCAAGCGAAGAGCCTGCGGCCGCCGGTGGCGGGCGGAAATGGCGCACGCAATACTTGCTGATCGGTGGACTCGGGGCGCTGATCGCCGTCGCGATTCTTACGCCGATGCTGATGCGTCATGCAAAACTCACGCAAAAAGACACGCTGGTCCTCGCAGACTTCGTCAACACGACGGGCGATCCGGTTTTCGACGGCACGCTGCGGCAGGGCCTCGACGTCCAGCTGGAACAGTCGCCCTTCCTCAATATGCTTTCCGAGGAGCGCATCCAGCAAACGCTCAAGCTGATGGAGCAGTCGCCAAACGCGCGCCTGACGCCGGAAATCGCGCGCGAGGTCTGCCAGCGCACATCGAGCGCCGCGGTGCTGGACGGCTCGATCGCTCAAATCGGCAGCGAGTACAGCCTGATCCTGAAGGCGGTGAACTGCGTGACGGGCGACTCGATCGCGAGCGCCGAGAGTCAAGCGGCCGACAAGAATCACGTTTTGGACGCGCTGAGCAAGGCCGCCGCCGAAATTCGCGGCAAACTCGGCGAATCCCTGAGCACGATCCAGAAATTCGACACGCCGGTCGAGCAGGCCTCTACGCCCTCCCTCGAGGCGCTTCAAGCCTTCGGCCTCGCCAGAAAGATGATGGCCGCGAATGATTTCTCCGGCCCGATTCCCGTGCTCCAGCACGCCATCAGCCTGGACCCGAATTTTGCGATGGCTTACGCCGTGCTCGGCACGGCGTACACCGACATCGGCGAGCCGGCTTTGGCCGCTGTGGAGGGGCAGAAGGCTTATGAACTGAGGGATCGCGTAAGCGAGCGGGAGAGGTTTTACATCGACTCGCATTATTACCAATACGTCCTCGGAGATTTGGACAAGGCCAGCCAGACCTATCAGGTCTGGGCGCAGAACTACCCGCGAGATGAGGTTCCACCCACCAATCTGGGCTTTATTGATGTAGTGCTCGGCCAATACCAGAAGGGGCTTGTCGAAGCGCAGGCGGCTTTCAACCTCGACCCCAGCGGGCTGAACTACTCGAATCTCGTTGGGGGCTTTCTGACTATGAACCGCTTCGACGAGGCGCGCGCCGTTGCCGACGAGGCGCAAGCCAAGAAGCTCGACTCCGGCTTTTTGCGAGCCACGCTATACCAAATTGCTTTTTTGCAGGGCGACGCCGCTGGAATGTCGCAGCAGGTTGCGTGGGGGGCCGGCAAACCGGGAATCGAAGACGTCATGCTGAGCCTGGATGCGGATACCGACGCGTATTCCGGACAACTGCGTAAGGCGGAGCAGTTCTCTCTGCGCGCTGAGGCTTCGGCCCAGCAGGCGGGCGAAAAGGAAACGGCTGCCAGCTACGAAGCGCAAGCCGGCCTCCGCGAAGCGCTCTTTGGCAATTCATCTCAAGCGGAAAAGTACGCCGAAGCGGCGCTGAAGCTTTCAAATGGGCGGGATGTGCAGTTCCAATCGGGCCTCGCGTTCGCGTTTGCCGGAAACGCGAGCAAGACGCAAGCGGTGGTCGATGATTACGAGAAGCGTTTTCCCACCGACACGATCGTCAAATTCATCTATCTGCCTGCGATCGAAGGACAACTCGACATCGCTCGCCATGATCCTTCGAAGGCCCTGGAGGACCTCCAGCCATCGGCTCCCTACGCGCTGGGGCAAACGGGGAGCGCGGGCGTGATCGTCGCTCTCTACCCCGTCTACGTGCAAGCCGAGGCGTATCGAGCTGCGAAGCAGGGCCAAGAGGCGGTCGCGGAATATCAAAAGATCCTGGACCATCGCGGCGCGGTCGTGAATGGCCCGATCGGCGCACTCGCGCACTTGGGTCTTGCCCGTGCTTACGCTCTCGCCGGCCAGACCGCGCAAGCTCGCACCGCCTATCAGGATTTCTTCGCCCTTTGGAAGAACGCTGATCCCGACATCCCCATCTTGAAACAAGCCAAAGAGGAGTACGCGAAGCTGCACTAAATCACTCTGCGGGCCGGGAAGAGAAGCGAGGGTGCGGCTTATCGCAGGGGTTCGCGCGTGCGCGCGGCTCGTGAAGCTGCGGCAATCGCTCGCGGATCGAGGAAGTGGCGCGAAATTTCCGCGACGGTAATTCCGAGTTGATCCCACAGCCGGCGTTTCAAGCTCTGATAGTCCTGCGAGCCGCTGAAGACGTCGCGAATCAAAGCCCGAAATGCCGGCGAATAATTCACCAGTTGCACCATGCGGGTGGTGATCGCCGTTCCGAGAAAATTTCCGCGGAACAGCTTTCGCGCAATGTTGGCGGCGAATTCCAGGTCGGCTGAGAAGCATGCTCGGATCCGCTCGGGATAGCTCTGCGGTTGCCCCTCGACCAGCGCCTGCGCCAGCAAATCACCCGAGCGCAGCGCGTAATAAAGGCCCTCGCCGGTAATCGGGTCGACGCACGCGGCCGCGTCGCCCGCCATGGCCCAATTCCGCCCGGCAATCCGGCGCTGGCGGATCGTTCGAGCCTGCGGCGACGGCAGCACGTGGCTGTAAAACCGCGCGCCCTCCATCGGAATGTTTTCTTCGCCGACGAAGTCGTCGAGGTGCCGCCGAAGCTGCTGGCTCGAGCTTTGCCCCATCTTCGCGCAAATGCCGACGGAGAGGTGGTCGCAGCGCGGAAACGACCAGAGATAGCCCTCGAACTGCTTCAGAAATTTTACCTTGATGATGTCTTCCTCGGTGGGAATGAAGTAGCCGAGCGTCATTTCAAGGTCGGGCGCGCCCAGCGCCGTGGTTTCGGGCAGAAGCTGGTTGCGCGCGCCGGCGGCGACCACGACGAAATCCGATAAGTGGGACTCGCCCCCCACGGTCAGGCGCGCCTGCTCGCCCGAAACGTCGAGCGAAGTCACCCGAGAGCGGACGGTCGTGCATCCGGCGGCGACCGCGCGATCCAGTAGAAGCGCATTCAGCACTTTGCGCGCGTAGATCACGATCGGATGGCTCATCTCGAAGCGCGCGCGGTGTCCGCGGCTCGAAATCAGTTCCGCGACGCGGACGATCTTCTTCGGCTGAGGCGAATCGAGCAGAAAAGGATACGCCTCGATCGCTTTATGCGTCAGCCCTCCGCCGCACGGCTTTTCCCATGCGAGCCGCTCGTCGAAGATCGTGACGTGTAGCCCGGCGCTTGCGAGGCGTTCCCCGCACAGCGCGCCCGCAGGTCCGCCGCCGACGATGCTAACGTCGCGAATTCGTGTGCCCGGCATGTAGTTTTAGATTAGCAGGAACCCGGCCGTTTCGAACCAGGCCGCGAGTATAGCACCGAACTCCTCCACGCCAACGCGAACTGAGCATCGGTGCGTACGCATCGGTACCCGGGCCCTCATGAAGACATCCACAAAACGCCGGCACCAACTCGCGAAGTGAATTTCAAAACGCTGGCGGAGGCCGCAAACCGAAAACAATTCGAATTTCGCGATCCAGCCTCATGTCCGTTCATCCTCCCCGAAAGCGTCCCGCCACGCATGGTAGAATGCAAAATTGCTTGGCACGAGCGGTGGACCAGTCTGCGGAGCGAGGGTGGGGACTTGGCTGGCGTAGTCTCGCAAAAGGATTTGATTCTCCAGTGCCGCGACCGCAAGAATAGTGGCGAAAAGATCGTATTCCTGGCGGGCCGCTTCGATTTTCTCCACCCCGGCCATATTCGGTTGCTCGAACAGGCGCGCGATTACGGAGAGATTCTTGCCGTCGGCTTGTGGAGCGATTTTGGCGCGGCCAAACGCGCGCTCCCGTTGGAGCCAGGCACAGCTGACGCGCCGGAGCGCGCTTTCACGCCCGCAGGCGAGCGTGCTGAAATTTTAGCGGCGCTCGCGGCTGTGGA
>DATGHM010000202.1:0-4881 GCA_035307985.1 Candidatus Acidiferrales bacterium | reverse complement strand
GCGCTGGCTGGGGAAGACACGGCGTGGGCGGTGGGGCCGAACGGATTCGTTGCGCGATTGCGCTGGTGAGGAGAAATTGCGGAGGGCGTCGCAATTCTTGCCGTCCTCCTGACAACGCTTACGGGGCTTGAATGTCGAAGCTAAAGCTCCGACCCCCTAGACTGCATTTATGAGATGGCGAGATGGCGAGATGGCTTCTAGTCTTCCGACTGAGCGAGGTAAGCGCCGAAGATCACGAACAGCAACAGGAGAGCGGCGCTACTGGCCACGAGCAACGCCGAGCCGCCGAAGAAATTGGAGTATCCAAGAATCGGGGGGTCGAGGATTTTGCCGGAATATGCGGCCAAATTGGAGAAGAAAACACCACCCTGCCTCACGCCGCTAGTCCCAACGGAAATGAGCCAGTCGCGCAGCGCCTGCCATTGCCAGGCGCAAACTCCGATCGCGCAAACCGCACCGAGTGCGTAGGCGAAGCGCTCGACGACGCTGATCGGCTGGGTGGCGCGCTCGCCCGCCTCGCGCTTGGCGAGCAATTGCGCCTTCCACCACATTAAGCCGGAGTCTGGAATCCGGCACTCCGCTTCATCGGTCGCGCGCATTTCGTTCAAGAGGCGCGCCGTAGCGGCGGCCTCCGAACACACGGCGCAGGTGGCGACGTGCTGCTCCAGATCGGCGTCCCAGAAGCCGGTCCGCGCGCTCTTGATGACGCGCATTTCCTCTTTGCAGTGGAATGGCTTGGAGAAGTTCATTGTTGCGCCGCTCCCGGCGCAAGCCCGTGGCGCCGCAACAGAGTTGCGAGCCTCGATCGCGCGCGAAAAAGCAGTCCACGGACGCTTTGCTCTCTCAATCCTGCGACCTGGGCGATCTCCCGGTGGCTCGAGCCTTCGACGTAAGCGAGCCACAAGAGCTGCCGCTCGCGCGGTTTCAGCTCTTTCATGACGCGCATGACATCGGATTCGACGTGCGCTTCCGGAGCGGACACCGGCTCGTTTCGAGGCGGATGCGCATCCTCGCGCGTAGCTGGTTGCGGAGGCTCGACTTTGGCATGCCGCCAATGATCGCGCAGCAGATTCGTCGCGATCCGGAAAAGATAGTTCTTCATGTACTCGTGATTCAGCTCGGAAACGCGGACGCGGAGAAAGCGGTAGTAGCTTTCCTGCGTCAGATCGTCGGCAACGGTTGCGTTGCCGGACGTGCGATACACGTAGGACCACAAGGAGCGGGCCGTCGCGTCGTAGAAGGCCCGGAAGCTCTGCTCGTCCATCTGGAAGATCTCATCGACCGCGCCGATGGCGCGATCGAGCGGCTGGGCTTGCGTCAAGCTGAGTTCCTTCAACATGGACTTCGCGAACCTTCCAGTTCCCTTCCGGGAAACTTCCTCGCCGGGCAATGCGCGGTCCGGGGCTCACGCATTGTGCCCGGACCGGGCCAGCTCGTCATGCCGCTCGAGCAGGCCAAAATGTTTCGCCAGGACGTACGATACGCCGCCCGAGACCAGAAAACCAATGCCGAGCGCAAGGACCAGCGTCCCAAAGACCTGAAATCCCATGTCGGCGTCCGGCGAAACCCTCCCGCGGAGGAACAGGAACCCGATGCCGAGAACGCCGGCCACGATACCGATTTGAATCGACCAGAGTATGCGGCCAAACGGCAGCGTCGAAACCTGTCTTCGCTGGCCCTCAAAGACCGGCGCTTCGAGGAACTTCTTCCCTGCTTCGGACTGCATGTAGGCGAGCATTTCCTGACTCGATGAAAAGCGGTCGAGCAGCTTGGCGTGAGTCTCGGTCTGCACCTTCACCATCTTGTTCCAGCGGCGATTGTCGAGAACGGTCCGCAGAATCCAGAGGAGAGCAAGCGTCACGCCAACGAACACGAGGAAAGGGATAAAGTCACCCATGAAATTCTCGAAAGGGTGATAGGTCGGAGGACCGCCGTTGCGAATACGGTCAAGCGCTTCGTCCTCGAAGTGTCGCTGGAGATCCGCCAATTGCCTCTGCACATCCGGGTTGGCCTGGTCCTGCTGTTGAGCATCAGCATCATTCGCAGCTTCAGCCGGGGTCGCCTGAGGCTGCTGACGGGCAGGTCGCGCTGCTTTGACCGGGGGCTTCTGCGGCACCTGGCGTGGAGCAAACGAATTGCCGGCGGGGATAGCCGCGGGCGTGGAACCAGCCCTCACAAACTGGACCGCAAAGAGCACCAGCGCCAGCAGCAACAGAATTCTAGACGCCTCTTTACAAAAGGCACGCATCGTTCCCTCCACAGGTTCCGTACGCATCGGAATTCCTCCTCTTTCCGACGGTATAACGCACCAGGGGCAGGACTTGTTGACACGATTCTGCGGCGTTCGGCGACCTTTCGTGCTCCTTCCGCATCTCACGGCTGTAAGGCAATCATCAGGGATACCCAGACTGGGAGTGGATTCGGGGGGCGCGCCGGGGACGTTTCCTGTTCGTGTTAGACTGAACGTGCGCGCTGTTGACGTCGAACGTGGGTTCCAACCCGTCCTTCGGACCGAACGGAGTTCGCTCTTGACCCAATTTTGCGTTCTAGCACTATTGCTCTCACCTTGCGCACCCCTACGCGCCCAAGCGCTGGCTGCTGTGCTCCCATTCCAGGAGCCTCCCCAAGCGGCACAGTCGCAAGCGAGCCCGGCTTCGCAATCCGGCACGAGCAAAGACACCGGGGCGAATGACCACAAATCGCCCGCTCAATCGAGCGATCAACAGAAAAAGAAAGAGCAGGACGAAAAGGGACAACAGACCAAGCGCATGCTCTGGGTAGTCCCGAATTTCGCCGCGGTCAGTGCGGGCGTGCAGTTCAAGCCCCTGACCACACGCCAGAAGTATGGTCTGGCGGTGGACGACAGCTTCGACTATTCCTCGTTCACCTGGGCCGGAATCCAAGCCGCGCAGGGCCTCGCCCTGGGTTCCGATCCAGAGCTAGGAACGGGAATTTCAGGGTACGGAAGCTACTACTGGCACAACTTTGTGGACGGAGTCTCGGGAACTTTCTTCACCGAAGCGATCGTTCCCTCGCTGACCCACGAGGACCCGCGTTATTTCACGATGGGAGAAGGCGGATTTTTTCGCCGCACGACTTACGCCCTCTCGCGCACATTTCTTACGAAGACGGATTCAGGAGGAACCACTTTCAACTGGTCTGAGGTAGGCGGAAATGCACTGGAAGCGGGGCTCTCCAATGCGTATTATCCCGCTCAGGAACGCACATTTTCGACAACGATGCAGAACTTCGGAGTCCAGATGGAGTCCGCCGCCCTTAATAATCTTGCCAAGGAGTTCTGGCCCGACATCCGGCATAAAATTCTCCGCAGGAAGTAACCACCCATCGCAGCCACCGAAACGCGAGATTCCTGCTGGCGGACGCCGACGAATTTGGCTACTCTGTTTGTCGGCTCGACTTCCCCCCAAAAAGCCCCTCGAGCACCGAATGCTGATCAAAACGGCTGATCGCGAGCTGCGCCGGACCGAAGGCTGCCTGTGAGGGCGGGTCTGCTGGCGGTGTTTGCGTCTCTCGTTTCGATTCTGTTGCCATTCTCGAGCGCAGCCCAGTCCGCGTCTTCGGATCAGGCTCAAACCGGATCGCCGCTGAAGCTTCACAGAAACGAAGTACCGTACAGGCCGATCACGCCGCGACAACGCCTCGAGTGGTTCGTCGACGAGACCGTGGGGCCAGAACATGTGGCCGCGGGCGTCGTCAGCGCGGCTTATGGGACGGGGCTCGATGATCCTCCCCAGTATCGAGGGACATGGTCCGGGTTCGGCAAGCGCTTCGCCGTTCGAGAGTCAGGAGTGTCGCTCAGCAACGCGATCGAAGCGAGCCTCGGAACCCTATGGAACGAAGACCCGCGCTATTTCCGGATTCCGGAGCGGGCGTTCGGGCATCGAGTGGAAAATGTGTTCAAGCAAACGTTCCTCGCGAAACATCCCGACGGGAGTTTTAACCTTGCATATGCCCGATACGCGGGGATCATCGGCAATAACTTCATATCGGACGCCTGGCGCCCGCGAAGCGAATCGGGCGCAGGGGAAGCGTTGGGCCGGGTCGGCTGGGGATTTCTGGCGCGAGCTACGGGAGACGCCTTCGACGAATTCTGGCCCGACGCGAAGCGTTACCTGTTTCACCGCAAACACTGAGACCTGGCGGTTGCGGCAGACTCCGCGAATTCGATTGTTCCACTACAAGCTGCCTCAAAAATGCTGTGAGTCGTGGAAGAGACTTTCTTCAGTGGCTGAGGCCCAGGACGTTTTTTGGCCCGTTGGACAGTATGTGAGGGGAAAGCGACGACCGCGGCAAGCGGGCGCGACGCTGAAGCCGAAAGCAAACTGGTGCCGGGACTGAAGCCCGGCGCTACGTTCAAACCTAAGGCAAAGGCGCGGAACTGAACCTCCGACCCCCTAAACTGCATTTGTCAGATGGCTGATGGCCTCTAGATGCTCGAAGCCCCCAGTTCGTTCGTCACAGCCGTGGCTTCCTGCTGAATGCGAGCCCATGCGCGTTCGACGTGGCGCAGCTTCGTGGATGTCTGGCCGACGCAGAGGCGAAGCGTGAGCCGGTCGTCGAGGCGCGTGTGAGTAAGGAAAAGGTCGCCGCTCCGGTTGAGGCGGTCCATCAGCGCCTGGTTCACGGCATCCCCGCCGCGATGGCGGAAGCACACCAAATTCAACGGCACCGGGGCAGCCAGTTCGAAATCCGGATCGCCCTTTATCCACGATGCAAACCGTTGCGCAAGCTCGACGTGTCGCCTGACGTGATGCTGAAGTCCGCTCACACCGTAGTGGCGAATCACGAACCACAGCTTCAGGGCGCGAAACCGCCGGCCGAGCGGAATGTGCCAGTCGCGATAATCGATGACGGCGCCCG
>DATGHM010000201.1:0-26594 GCA_035307985.1 Candidatus Acidiferrales bacterium | reverse complement strand
CTTCGGTTCTGGTCTCGTATCAAAATCCGACTACTTGAGTTCTAAATTTGGATCCGGGTCGCAAAGACGCACCTGGGCAATAAGTCGGGAAGTTATACGGATAGGACGTACGGCCCAGACGGCCCGCGCCCGTCTCTCTCGCCGCAAAGTTCTGAAATCGTCTCCCGAGGCGCGCCAGACATTCTTGTGCATGCTTAGGTTCTGCGAAGCTCCGGCCCTGCCCGGTCTTGCACCGGATCGGATTCCTGGTCTGCGTCAAGGTGTGTCATTTTGCACAGACACGACCCGAGATCTACTTTAGCCTCGCCCGGTGGGGCGTTTCGACGAGGAAGCCTCGAAGCAAACTGTCAGCTACTCGGGAGTCGAAGTTGCGGATTCTAAGTCGTTGGATGCCCCGTGCGACGAAGTGACGGATCTGACGGAACATGAACAACCACTGCCATCACCCGAGCAGTCTGGGTACGCTAGAAGAAACAGATCACAGAACAAACTGAGGAGGAAGTCAACATGTCTCATATCAACGTGAAACACTCCGTTTGGTTGGCTGCAGCCTTGTTGGTTGGCCTCTCCCCGTTCGCATTGCAGGCGCAGGAGACCGCGGCGCCCGCAAAGACGACGACTGCCAAGTCGATGCACCATGACGTGACCGTGACCGGTTGCCTGCAGAAGGGCGACTCCGCGGATGAGTTTGCAATCACCGGTGAGAATGGCAAGACCTGGGAACTGCGTAGCACGAAGGTCAAGCTTTCCGAGCACGTTGGTCATACGGTGACCATAATCGGCGTGCGTCATCACGAAACGAAAGCGGAGGAAGCCAAAGAGGGAACGACGGAGACAAAAGAAAGCAAGGAAGCAGAAGCGAAAGAAGCCGGCGACCTGCGCGTCAAAAGTCTCAAGATGGTCAGCGAATCCTGCAAAGAGTAAGGTAACTCGCACCGGGGGACCGTCCATTACGGGCGGTGCCCACCCATTTCCGCTTCGCTCTCCGCGCCAATCCAGCTTCGTGCGGAGGGCGGGAGTGGGTGTGCCCTGGAATGAGTGCCGTCCACGGCTTCTTTTCGGTCTCGTGTGCGCGAGCATGTATCTTTTGCGAAACCTGCCTGGAAGAGAGCCGCGAAATCGCTCATGAGAACTTCGACTGGGGCAGGCGAGCCGCAGGACGTGTTCGCGACGACGCGCGGGATTGGAGAAGACCGGGCTTCGGGAGTATGCTCTCCCGCAAATGGATCCCGACGAAATTTTTATCTCGGAGAACGGCTTGCGCGCGGGCTGGCGGCTCCTGATCTGGATCATCATTTTCGTGAGCCTCTCCGGCGCGATCGGGATCGCCATAATGAAGTTGTTTCATCCGCGACCAGGGCCGTTTCTCGATCCCGGCCGTTTTATCGTCGGCGATTTCGTCACCACGTTCGTTCCCGCGTTAGCCGCCACGCTTCTGATGGCCCGAATCGAAGGGCGCACGCTGCGCGACTATTACGTCCCCACCCGGAATCTCTTCGCGCGCAAATTCGGTTGGGGAATCGTGTGGGGCTTGATCGCGGTATCGCTGCTGGTGGGGATGATCGCGGCGCTGGGCGGGTACAAAATTCTTGGCGTAGAGCTGAGCGGCGCTTCTCTGGTGTACTGGACGATTCTGTGGATCGGAGCGTCGCTCGCGATCGGGCTCGTCGAGGAATTCACGTTTCGCGGCTACGTGCTTCGAACTCTGGCGGACGGAATCGGTTTCTGGCCGGCGGCGGTGTTGCTTTCCATCGGATTCGGCGCGCTTCACTATTTCTCGAAGCCCTACGAACGTTGGGAGGACTTCGCGTCCACTGGGCTGCTGGGCTTCTTTCTGTGCCTTACCATTCGCAAGACGAACACCCTCGCCTTCGCCATCGGATGGCACGCGGCCTTCGATTGGGGCGCGCTTTATCTTTACTCCGGGCGCAATGCCGGCGAATTCGCGGTCGGAAGACTGCTAAGGACGGAGTGGACAGGTTCCGACCGCCTTACGGGCGGCTTACTGGGTCCCGAAGCCAGCTGGCTGGTGTTCGTGGTGATCGCGCTGCTGTTTCTCGCCTTTGGCATGGCGTTCCGACGCGAACGCGGCAGTTTTGCGCCCGCGCCCGGGCGAGCGGAGAGCGCAAAGTGAGCGAGGAGTCTGCCGCGGGCGTGTGATGCGATGTTCGAGCACGTCTCGGCGTGCTAGACTCTGGCGCTGGATTGCAAGAGTGCGCGACGCTTCGGCATTTCACCGACGCGGCGCGCGACGGGAATGCCGCGGGGAGTTCATGGAAAGAGCCGGCGATTTGCTGGGACGAGTTGCGCGGAAGCTCGGTCATCGGGACGCCGCTCTCATCTGGCTTTCCGGTGCATGGCCGCAGATCGTCGGAAAAACTCTGGCGGCTCATACGTGTCCGGTGCGATGCCAGGGAGGCTGCCTGGAAGTCGCCGCCGACGCCAAGACCTGGCAGAAGCAACTGGACGAGATGAGGCGCGACTTTTGCGCGCGCGTCAATCAGTCGTGGGGCGGCACGCTGGTCCGCGAAGTCAGGTTTGTAGTGCCGAAGCGCGGCTCGATGCGCTTTTCTTCGGCGTCCGCGGCCGGAACGGAGGGTGACGCCGCCTCGCGAGTCCATTCCAGGCGCCTTCCGTACGAACTCGACAACGATCACACCCCTTTCATTCGCAGCCGCAAACCGTAGCGCAGGATTCTCCTCGAGCAAGGCTCCGGGGAAAGAAAAACGGGCAGAGGTGATCTCTGCCCGTCTCTTCACTTCAAGAATCCGTTTGAGCTGGGTTCGCGATTGCTCGAAGAGGAAGTTTCTCAGCTTTCCTTGGCCATCGTGAGCGAATCGACGTGGATCGTGTCGCCGTCGAGCGTGCCCTTCACCGTGACGTTGTGGCCTTCGTGTCCAACCGCTTTGGCCTGTGGATCGAGAACGTAGATTTTCTTGTCCGCCGGATTGTACAGCGCGTACTTCGCGCCGCGCTTGATGCACATCTTCGTGCATTCCGCCCCAGACGCTTTCGCGTCCTTCGCGCCGCACATATCATTGGTGATGACGCCGGACCACGTGCCAGTCTTGCCGGCGCCGCCACCGAAAGCCAAACCACCCGCGAAAAACAATGCCGCAGAACACAGCATCATCCGCTTGCCCATTGTGTGTATTCCTCCTCAAGGCGAGAACTATCCAAGACCACAACGCCCGTACTTTGGCATCGTTCCTTTGCTTTGTCCAGTCCGGCACAGACGCGAATCCGAAGGACGGAGCCCGCAGACGTCGCGTTCCATATTGATCGTTGCGCATGAGCGATTCGGGGAAATTCGGCAGGTTTCCGTTACTCTGGTATCATCCATTAAGTCGGCACCACCAGGCATTCAAGGAAGGCCCGTGAATAGCATTCGCAAAGGATCAATCCCTCTATTCCGCTTGGCCGGCATTGCCGTGTCGCTGCACTGGTCGTGGTTTTTCGTGGCGGCCTTCGAGATCAGTGGAGCGCGCCGAGCGTATTCGTCGATCGGCTGGAACGTGGCGGAGTATCTGGCGCTGTTTCTGATCGTGCTGCTGCACGAATTCGGGCATGCGCTGGCCTGCCGGCAAGTCGGCGGAATCGCAAATCAAATTGTGCTGTGGCCGCTCGGCGGCGTCGCCTATGTGAATCCGCCGCAGCGGCCTGGGGCTACGCTCTGGAGCCTGGCCGCGGGCCCGCTGGTGAATGTCGCGCTTGTTCCAGCCCTCTACGCTGCCGTGATGTTGGCTGGGCCGGCAGGCGGATCGAACCTCTATGCACTATTGCGAACGGTGGAATATATCAATCTCGTGCTGCTCGTCTTCAACATGCTGCCCATCTATCCGCTGGACGGTGGCCAAATCCTGCGTTCGCTGCTCTGGTTCGGGATCGGGCGCGCGCGCAGCTTGATGGTGGCTGTGGTCGTTGGATTTATCGGCGTGGCTGGGCTCATTGCGCTGGCCCTTTGGCAGCAGTCGGCATGGGTCGGAGTTGTGGCTGTCTTCATCCTGCTGAATTGCTGGAGCGGATTGCGGCACGCGCAAGCGCTCCTGAAGATTGCCAAGCTGCCGCGACGGCCCGGATTTGCGTGTCCATCGTGCAAAACAGCGCCGCCGATCGGAAATTACTGGGGCTGCGCGGCGTGCAAGACGCGGTTCGACACCTTCGAAACACAGGCGGTCTGCCCGCAGTGCAAAACCCAGTTTCCCGTGACCGGATGCCTGGATTGTGGACGAAGGTATCCGATCGCCGAGTGGCGCGCTGCCGGCTTCGCGGCGACCGTGGCGACTCCGGCGGGCGGCGTTTCTCCAGTCTTGCCTTCCCGCGGCTAGCCGAGATCCGCTCTTTGCGTTGACAGTCGCGCGAGTCGCAGTCTACGCTCGACGAGTCATGCCGAGAACCGCCAAAGTCTTGTCGCCATCTTCCCCGCGACGTTCAACTTCACCTTCAGCCGAATCCCCCGCGCCACTATTGCTTCGGACAAATCCGCATCTCTACGAAATAAACGCGTGGGCGTGGCTCGAGGAGCTTTCCGCGCGACTGGGGCGCCAGGTCAAGCTTGGCGACGTTCCCGACCAGGAATGGGATGCGCTGCGCGACCGCGGATTCGATATTGTCTGGCTAATGGGCGTCTGGCAGCGCAGCGCCGAATCGCGACGGCTGGCGCTCGAACCTGACAGTACAAAATCGTATGCGAGCGCGCTGCCGGACTGGCGCCCGGAAGACGTGGTCGGCTCGCCGTATTCCGTTCCAGCGTACAAACCGGACCCCCGAATCGGCGCGTGGCGCGACGTGGATAGCGTCCGCAAAAAGCTGCGCGTGCGCAAGATGGCCCTGTTTCTCGATTTTGTGGGCAATCACACCGCGCTCGATCATCCGTGGGCGCAGCAGCATCCCGAATTCTACGTGCAAGGCACGCAGGAGGATTTCGACAAGGATCCGGCCGCCTTTTATCGCGTCGAGACCAAAAAGGGCGCGTTTTTTCTGGCGCGGGGACGCGATCCCTACTTCCCGCCTTGGCGCGATGTGCTGCAACTGAACCATTTTCATCCGGGAATGCGCGCGGCGCATCTGGCTGAGCTCAACAGCATTGCGAAGCATTGCGACGGCGTCCGTTGCGACATGGCCATGCTTCAGTTGAACGACATCTTCGCGAAATTGTGGTCCCGCTTTCTTCCCGCTGGAATGACGGCGCCTGAAACGGAGTTCTGGACCGAAGCGAAGAAGGCGGCTCCCGATTTGATTCTGCTCGCGGAGGCCTATTGGGGAACGCAAACCCAGCTGCTGAACGCGGGATTCTCGTTCGTCTACGACAAGGAATTGTACGACGCCGTGCGCGACCTGAATCTCGGCGGCGTTCGCTCGCGCCTGGAGGTGCCGCTCTCGACGCAAGACCGCTTCGCACGATTCATGGAAAATCACGACGAGGCGCGTTGCGCGGTGACGTTCGGCGGCCCGCGCCTCGCGGCACTTGGGACGCTGATGTCCACCGTTCCAGGGATGCGCTTTTACCACCACGGCGAACTGGAAGGCCGGAAGATTTTTCTTCCGATCGTGCTGCGTCGCGCGGCTCCCGAAGAGCCCGACGCCGCCACCGTGACGTTCTTCAGCAAGATTCTGCGCCTGACGAATGAAGATGTCTTCCATTGCGGAACCTGGAGCATGCTTCCGGTCGCGCCAGTAGGGGATTCGACGTTTGAAAACCTCATTGCATACGAATGGCGGTCCGGGACGGCGTGGAAGATGATCGTGGCGAACCTGTCGGGAAACCCCGCACAGGGCCGCATTCCGGTGGGCGATCGCGTTTCTCCCTCGAAACAGTACGTTTTTGACGATCAATTGAACGCCGTTCCGTACCAGCGGGACGGAAACGAACTGCACAATTCCGGGCTTTTCGTGCGCCGCGAGGCTTTCGATGCGCACGTGTTCGATGTAAGGACGATGTAGTCCGGTGAGTGGGAGGAAGAACGAAGTTCTGTTTTGCGGCCTCCATCGGCGCTCCGAAGAGCGGTTTGCGAACTGGCGAGGAGCGAGGAATGGGTGGCCGGATTCGAGTTGAATTCGGCGCGACCGTTCCCTATCATTCCCGAGCCTTCGCGGGATGGAAACGTTGCAAGAACCCCAATTCGCCGGCCCTAAAGCCCGCCTCAGACCGGAGCCTCTGTTCGCGGGACTCAAGCCCCGCATTTCCACCCGGAAGTCCTGCTTCCGCGCGAACCGGCTGCGATGATGCAGACTTCGCGAAGCGGCACCGGGAACGCCCCGCAGACAGCGGCGCACCTGCGGCAGATCGGATTCATTCCCCTTCTCGCGGTTTTCTATGGCTACACGGCTGGCGGCCCCTTCGGCTTCGAAGGAATCTTCAAGAGTTCCGGCCCGGGCATGGCCATCCTTTTTCTCGCCGTTGTGCCGTTCTTCTGGTGCGTCCCGATTTCGCTCGCGTCAGCGGAATTAAACAGCATGCTGCCCGTGCAAGGAGGGTTCTATCGTTGGAGCCGCGCCGCGTTCGGCGACTTCTGGGGATTTCAGTGCGGCTGGTGGAACTGGACGGGCACATTCCTGCTCAACGCCCTGTACGGCGTCATGGCCATGGACTATCTCGCCGACTATTTTCCCCGGATCAACGGCTACGTGAAGTGGGCCGGCGCTTGCCTCGTGCTCCTCCTGCTTGCGTACTTGAACGCGCGGGGAATTCAAGTTGCCGGCTGGATCGCTGTAGCTCTGCTGATCGGGATTTTGATTCCCGTGGCGTGGCTGTGCATCGTTTCGCTCTTTCACTGGAGCCACAATCCTCTGGTGCCGTTCACTCCGCCCGGGAAGCGGTTCGGAGGCGTTTTCGGAGAAGGGCTCGCGCTCGCCATGTGGAACTACGCGGGCTACGAGCAGCTTTCCAGCGTGACCGGCGAAATGAAGGAGCCGCAGCGCGACCTGGTGCGCGTCCTGGCGTGGAACACGCCTATGAACATCCTCACGTACATCGTGCCGACGGGTTTGGCGCTCGCCGTTCTGGGAAACTGGCGGCAGTGGGAAACGGGATACATCGTGACGGCTTCGCGTCTGATTGGCGGCGAGGCGCTCGGCGCGGCGATGCTGGTCGCATCGCTGATCGGAGTGCTGTCGCTTTCGAATAGCACGATTCTTTACACGACGCGGATTCCCGCGGCGATGGCCGAAGACGGGTACTTGCCGGCGTGGCTGGGAAAGCTCTCGCGATTTGGTACGCCGACGCGCGCCATCGCGATCTCCGCCGTCGTTTACTGCATCCTCGCAAAGTACCGCGTGGAAGATCTCGTCAACATCTATATCTGGACGCGAATCGCGACGTCCCTGCTCACGGTCTTCGCGGCGTGGCGGATGCGGTCGAAAGCGCCCAACGCGGCGCGACACTTCCGCATTCCGGGTGGGACCGGCGGCCTTCTCTATATCGTGATTTTTCCCGCGCTGCTGTGCGCGCTGAAGGTCTACTACAGCGAGCCCTTCGTGTTTCATTGGGCCCCGCTGCTGCTGGCATTGGGGCCGATCGCTTACGTCGTCTTGCGGTGGGGATTTGGGATGAAGCCGGTTCCAGCCAGCGCTGCCGGTGAATAAGTGAATGGGCCTTCCCCGGCCAGCCTGGATCGCGCTAGACAGCGCGTGGCTCCGTGGCGGACACCGGCCGCCGCCTACTTCCGCGCGGTGACCTTCTCGGAGACCGTCTTGGCCTGAAGAAAGAGCAACAGATAATCGTGCCCGCCGGATTTTGAGTCGGTTCCCGACATATTGAAGCCGCCAAACGGATGCGCGCCCACCAGCGCGCCCGTGCACTTGCGGTTCACGTAGAGGTTGCCAACGTGGAATTCTTCCTCGGCCCGCTCTATTTTTTCGGGATTTTGCGTGTAGACCGCGCCCGTCAAGCCGAATTCGCTGTCGTTGGCGAACGCCAGCGCTTCGTCGAAGTCTTTGGCCTTGGTGACGGCGAGAACGGGGCCGAAGATCTCTTCGCGGAAAATCCGCGCCTGTGGAGCGATATCCGCGATCACGGTTGGTTCGATGAAGTAACCCTCGCCTTCCGCCTTCGCGCCGCCCGCCACCAGACGGCCTTCCTTCTTCCCGGTATCGATATAGCCGAGGATCGTTTTCATTGCGGCCTCGTTGATCACCGGTCCCATGTAATTCGAAGGATCCTCAGTCGGGCCCACCTTGATGTCTTTGACGCGCTCGGTCAGGCGCGCAAGAAATTCGTCATAGACCTTCTCCGCGACGATCGCGCGCGAGCACGCCGAGCACTTCTGCCCTTGATATCCGAACGCCGACTGCGCCACGCCTTCGACCGCGGCGGCGAGATCGGCTTCCTCGTCCACGATGATCGCGTCCTTGCCACCCATCTCGAGAACGGTACGCTTGATCCAGACTTGCCCCGGCTGCGTTCGCGAGGCCTGTTCGCCGATGCGAAGGCCGGCTTCCTTCGAGCCCGTGAACGCGATGAAGCGCGTCTTGGGATGCGTGACCAGCGCTTCGCCCACGGTTCCGCCCGGGCCCGTGACGAAGCTGACCACATCGCGTGGCACGCCCGCTTCATGCAGAATGTCGATAAAGAGCGCCGCAATCGTCGGCGAATCACTCGACGGTTTCACCACCGCCGTGTTGCCCGTGACGATCGATGCCACCGTCATCCCGCCCATGATTGCCGCGGCGAAATTCCACGGCGGAATCACCACGCCGACTCCCAGCGGAATGTACTGCAGATAATTCGTTTCCCCGCGCAACGGAGAAAGCCTTTGCGGTTCAGCCAGCCGCAAAGCATCGCGGCCGTAGAATTCGCAGAAATCGATCAGCTCGGCAATGTCGGCATCGGCCTCCGGCCACGTTTTGCCGATCTCATAGACCAGCCACGCGTCCAGTTCGAACCGGCGCTTTCGCAGGATATCGCCGGCGCGGTAGATGCACTCGACGCGCTCGGCGGCAGGCACGCGTCTCCAGCTGTCGAAGGCGCTGTTGGCGGCCTCGACGGCGCGGTTCGCCATGTCCACGGTGGCCTTTTGAAAGATTCCGATGACTTCCTGGGGGTGCGAGGGATTAAGGGACTTGGTTTTGTCGGTCGTCGTGACCTTCTCGCCCGCAATCACGAGAGGGTATTCGCGCCCGAGCATCCCTTTCACTTGCCGGAGGGCTATTTCCATCGCTCGTTGATTTTCCGGCTTGCCGAAATCGACGAACGGCTCGTTTTGAAATTCGCCCGTGTGCAGCGTCGTGGCTGGCGATGTCATCGTAAGGTTCCCTCTCTCGTCATGGGATGCGCAGGCACAAAGTTTGATTCTATCGCCCGAGTCGCCGGGGAACAAGGCGCGATCTCGTTATCGTCGTCGGCGCTCGAAGCGCCGCACGCGAGGGAACCTTTCTGGGATGCCGGATGTGAGAGGCTCAGGAGTGGTACGTCACGAGGGCCGGGGAAGACTTCCAATCCGCGGGGATGGGCGAAACGCCCCAGAATTCGGGCGCGGGGCGGATAAATTCAATTCCCACTTGCGCCTTGCCCATGAAGCGCGTTCCGACGGCGGTGACCCGCGCGAGGAGCTCCTGGTTTGTCTTTGGATTCACGACGGTCACGAACTGGTCTCTCCCCACGGGAGCCGCCAGAAGGATCAGCGCGCCATGCGCGTTCACGATGAGCGAGTCCGTTTCTTCGCACACCGTCTCCTTGTTCCGCGCCTGTACCCTGATCGTGATGCGAACACGCGCGCGAATGCGCTTGCTGCGCCTTCGCTTTTGCATGTTCCGAAGCTCTGAATCGTGGATCACTCAAATGCCTTTCGAGAGGCCTGGCTCGGGATCCTTGTTTTGCAGTGTAGCGGACCCGCACGGATAGAGGCCGCATCTCTATCCGAAGAGGTGCATAAAGAGAAAACTTTCTCGTTTTGTCTCCGGGAATCGCGTTTCTGCGAATCGCGGCTTTCGGCCGCCCGCAAAGAGGAACCGGAACGAGAAGCTAGCGGCGCAGGTCCTTCAGGATTTCACGCGCGGCATTGGCGCCCGACGCTCCCGTGACCCCGTTCCCGGGATGCGTTCCGTTTCCGCATAAGTACAGGCCGCGCAGCGGCGTACGATAGCGCGCCCATCCGAGCTGAGGCCGCATCGTGAAGATCTGGTCGAGAGCCAGTTCGCCATGAAACGGGTGGCCGCCGGTGAGACCGTAAACGGACTCCAGATCGGCGGGAGTGATCGTCTGCGCGGCGAGGATCTTCCGGGGAAGGTCCGGGGCATATTGTGCGAGTTTGTCGATCACCGTATCGCGCAGCGCGTCCCGCTGCGAGGACCAGTCGCCATCCCTCAATCGGTACGGGGCGAATTGCATGCAGATGGACATCACGTGCTTGCCCTCCGGCGCCAGCGAGGGATCGAGAAGCGTGGGAATCATCACGTCGAGGTACGGTTCAGACGAAATCTCGCCATACTTCGAATGGTCGAAGGCGCGCTCGAGATAGTCAATGCCGGGACCGATGTGGATGCGTCCGGAAAGCGCAGCACTGGCGTCCGCTGCGTTACGCAGCGCGGTGAATTCCGGCAGCGCGTCGAGAGCGATGTTGACTTTCGCCATGGTGCCGTTCGATCGGTAATGCTGCATCTTGACCACGAAGCTGGGCGGCAGATGGACCGGATCGAGCAGTCCGAGAAACGTGCGGCGCGGATCGGCGCTTGAAATAACCATCTTCGCCGCGATCTCTTCGCCATTCGCGAGCGCCACGCCCGTCGCCGCGCCGTTCTTCACGAGGATCTGGACCACCTCCGCGTCGGTGCGGATCTCCGCGCCGGCTTCTTTCGCCGCAGCGGCCATCGCCGAAGTAAGCGCGCCCATTCCACCACGCGGCGTCGCGGAATTCCCGACGGGGTACGGATCGGCGGCGGCGCGAAGCAACAGGAGAGCGGTCGAGCCCGCGGACCACGGGCCAAGGGCTGCGCCGAAAATTCCGCGCGCGGCGACCACGGCGCGAAGCAAGTCCGTCTCGAAAAATTCGGCGACGAAGTCGGCGACGGCCATCGGCCCCCAGCGCAGCAGCCGCACCATCTCTTTTCTGCCGAGGCGCCGGAACTTCCGCCCGACCTGGAGCGCCTTCCAGGCGTCATGGCCCGATGGCTTCTCGAGATCGGGAGGAGTGAGCTCGAGCAATTGCCCGGTGATTTCCGCGGCGCGCGAGAGGGCTCCCTGCAATTCGTTGTAGCCCGCCGCGTCCTTCGACGAAAACTTCCTGATTTCCTCCGCCGAGCGTTTCCGGTCCGTGAAGAGCGTCAGCGCGGGGCCGTCTGGTGTTGGCGCAAAAATCCGGACCGGCGATTCGAGTTTCTGCAAGCCGTGACGCACCAGCTGCATTTCCGCAGCGATCGAGGGAAGCGGCGGCCCACCCGCGTGCGCGAGCGTGGAGCAGCGAAAGCCCGGATGGAATTCCTCGGTCACCGCCGCGCCGCCAATGATCGGGCGGCGTTCGAGAATCAACGGTTTGAAGCCTTTGCGCGCAAGATAGAAGGCGGTCACCAGCGCATTGTGCCCGCCGCCGATGATGACGATGTCGCGCAAGGCAGCCATCTTCAGCGTTTACCCTTTTCCTTCAGGATTTCCAGCGCGGCGAGACGGCCCGGAGCGCCCATGATGCCGCCGCCCGGATGGGTGGCGGAACCGCACATGTAAAGCCGCTGGATCGGAGTGCGATACCGCGCCCATCCAGCCACTGGCCGCAGGAAGAAAAGCTGCTCGAGGGAAAGTTCGCCCTGGAAGATGTTGCCCTCGCTCAGGCCGATGGTGCGCTCGATGTCGAGCGGCGTCATGATCTGCCGGCCGAGAATGATCTGCTTCAGGTTCGGAGCGTGTTCGGAAATCGTTTGCACCACCGTATCGCCGAACGCTTCGCGCTGCTCGTCCCATGTGCCGTGGCTCAATTTGTAGGGCGCATACTGAGCGAAGCAGGACATGATGTGTTTTCCGGGCGGGGCGAGCGAAGGATCGGTCAGCGTGGGAATCACGATGTCGATGTACGGACGCTGCGAAAATTCGCCGTATTTTGCCTGGTCGTAGGCGCGCTCCATGTATTCCGTCGAAGGCGAAATGGAAATCGCACCGCGCAGGTGCCGTCCGGCTCCGGGCAGGCAAGTGAATTCGGGCAGGGCGTCGAGAGCGAGGTTCACCTTTCCCGACGAGCCGCGGAACTTGTAGCGCTGAACTTCCTCGACGAAATCCGCCGGCAGATCGTGCAATTCGATGAATTTCAGGAAGGTGAGCCGCGGATCGACGCTCGACGAAACCAGATCGGCATAAATTTCCTCGCCGCTTTCGAGCGCCACGCCCTGCGCGACGCCGTTCTTCAGCAGAATGCGTGCGACCGGCGCCTCCGTGCGAACTTCCGCGCCAAACTCGCGCGCTGCGTCGGCGATCGCGTTCGAGATGGCGCCCGTTCCGCCGCGGCTGAAGCCCCAGGAGCGGAACGCGCCGTCGATTTCACCCATATAGTGATGAAGCAAAACGTATGCCGTACCGGGCGAGCGAATTCCCAGAAATGTCCCGATGATTCCCGAAGCGGACATCGTGGCCTTGAGCACGTCCGTCTCGAACCACTGGTCGAGGAAGTCGGCCGCGCTCATGGTCATGAGCTGGACGAGATTGTATTTGTCCTCCGCGGGAAGCCGCTGGAAGCGCTTGCCGAGAAACGCCAGCTTCTTCAGCCCGCGCGGATCGAGCGAAGCCGGGTCGGGCGGAATCATCCCGAGAATTGGCTTCACGAAGCGGCACATCTGCACCATTTCTTTGCCGAACTCTTCGTAGGCCTCGGCGTCGAGCTTCGAATGGCGCTCGAGTTCGCGGCGCGTTTTCGCGTGATCGTTGACGCGCCAGAGGTGATCGCCATTCGGCATGGGAGTGAACGTCCCGTCGAGCGGAAGAATTTCCAGCCCGTGGCGCGGCAAATCCAAATCGCGGATGATTTCGGGACGAAGCAGCGAAACGACGTAGGAGAAAACGGAGAACTTGAACCCCGGAAAGATTTCTTCCGTCACCGCCGCGCCGCCGAGGACGTGGCGCCGTTCGAGAACGACAACTTTCCGGCCCGCGCGCGCTAGATACGCCGCGTTCACGAGGCCGTTGTGGCCTCCGCCGATTACGATTGCGTCGTAGCGTTGCGCCATCTTGCTGCCCGGAATCTTGCGGGTCGCCATGCGAAGAAAACTGCGAGCCGAGGCATTCTACAGAGGCTAGGGCAGAGCGACAAGCGACGAAGCGGGGGGGACACGAGCCGTTCCGCGCTGGCTCGCGCCGACCGATGGCACCGAGCGGCGGCCGCCGTCGCATCTCGCAGACCGTCTACTTGTTGAAATGGAAAGGCGCACATATAATTCGCGCACCAAGAACGAAAGAGGAGCAGCGTGCCAATCGGAACAGCGGTGCATGACAGAACGTTCCGCCTTTGCGAAAGCCTGAATTACCGCGAGTGGTCGGGCTATTACGCGGTCGGCGTTTACGAAACGCACCACGAGCACGAATACAACGCCATCCGCAATGCCGCGGCGCTGATCGACGTGACGCCGCTCTACAAATATTTGGTGAGCGGCCGCGACGCGACGAAGTTCGTCAATCGTGTGATCACGCGCGACATCAACAAGGTCGCTGTCGGTCAGGTGATTTACTGCTGCTGGTGCGATGAACAAGGCAGGGTGATCGACGACGGCACGATTTCGCGCCTGGACGAGAATCTCTATCGCTGGACGGCCGCCGATCCCAGTTTCCGCTGGTTCCACGAAAACGCTCTCGGCCTCGACGTGAACATCGAAGACATTTCGGACAAGGTCGCGGCGCTCGCGCTTCAGGGGCCCACCTCCGCCAAGCTGCTGATGCAAGCGGCCGAAGCCGATATTGCGACTCTGAAGTACTTCCGCCTGACGCACGGACGAATTGCCGGCGTGCACGTGGACATTTCGCGCACGGGGTACACGGGCGATCTCGGCTACGAGATCTGGATTCCATGGAGCGAAGCTCCGCGCGTATGGGACGCGCTTTTCGAGCACGGCGCTCCGTTCGATCTGCACCCGACCGGAATGCTGGCGCTCGACATCGCGCGCATCGAAGCCGGACTCATTCTGATCGAGGTCGATTACTTCAGCAGCAAGAAGGCGCTGATCGAAGCGCAAAAGTATTCGCCGTACGAAATCGGTCTTGGCCGTCTCGTCGACCTGAAGAAGGAACATTTCGTCGGCCGCGCCGCGCTGGAAGAGGAAAACCGCCGCGGGCCACAGCGTCTCCTCATGGGACTCGACATCAACTGGGACGACATCGAGCGCCTCTACGACGCCGCCGGCCTGGCGCCGCAAGTTCCCAGCACGGCGTCGCGCGCCGCCGTTCCCGTTTATCGGGGAGGACTGCAGATCGGCAAAGCGACGTCGACCACGTGGTCGCCGACGCTGAAGAAGATGATTGCGCTCGCCAGCCTGAACCGCGATCATGCCGCGCCGGGAACGGAACTGCAGATCGAAGTCACCGTGGAAGCCGCGCGTCACAAAGCGCGCGGCACCGTCGCGCCCCTGCCATTTTTCAATCCCGCCCGCAAAACGTCCACACCTCCGGCGTGAGCTTGGCAAGGTACTGACGGCCTCCACGCAAATGATCCCGCTCGCCGCGCATTGGCATTTCTCCGCTACTGCTGATAGATTTGATTTTGGATACGCCTGAATTTCTTATGGCATCGAACGAACAAGCTCTGCAGCGAATCTTGATTGTCGAGGATGAGGAAAACGCCCGCAAAGGATACGAGGCGCTCCTTCACCGCTGGAATTGCCAGGTGCTGGGCGTCGCCAGCGGAGAGGAAGCGCTCGCGAAATTCGCGGAGTTTCATCCGAGTGTCGTGCTCGCCGACGTCGAGCTGCCGGGAATGAACGGCCTCGACCTGCTGCGCCAGCTCGGAGACGAGGTCCTGCACACTCCCGTGATCATCATCACCGGACGCGGCAGCGACGAAAGAGTTGTGCAGGCGATCGAGGCGGGCGCTTTCTGGTACATCGAAAAGCCGCTGAAGCCGCCCGTTCTGCGCGCGCTGTTCGATCGGGCGATGGGCCGCGCGCGCGACCAGCGGGCGGTGGCGGCGCTGACCCGGCAACTGCGCGAAGCCGGGAAACTTGGAACGCTGGTCGGTTCGTCAGCTCCGATGCAGGAACTGATGCGCCAGGTGGAAATGGCTTCGCCTTCCACCGCATCCGTGCTGATCACGGGCGAAACGGGATCGGGAAAGGAAATGGTGGCGCGCTCCATCCACATGCTTTCGCCGCGCGTCGACCGCCCGTTCGTCGCTATCAATTGTTCCGCGATTCCCGAATCGCTGATGGAAAGCGAAATCTTCGGCCACGAACGGGGAGCGTTCACGGGCGCTGCGGAACGGCGGATTGGCTGCTTCGAGCTTGCCGACGGCGGCACGCTGCTGCTCGACGAAATCGGCGAAATGCCCGCGCCCACTCAGGCGAAACTGCTCCGCGTGCTCGAAGATCGCAAAATCCGCCGGCTGGGCAGCAAAGTTGAAACGCCCGTGGACGTCCGCGTGCTTGCGGCGACGAACAAGAATCCCGAGCAGGCCGTGTCGGACGGCCATCTGCGGCAGGATCTTTACTTTCGATTGAATGTTTTCCATATCCATCTTCCCCCGCTTCGCGAGCATAAAGACGATCTGCCCTTGCTGGTCGATCATCTCCTGGCCGAAATTTCCGAGAAGCACGGAAAGAAGGTGACCAGCGTGGGCTCCGACGTCATGGAGCTCTTTCGGTCGTATCCGTGGCCTGGCAACGTGCGCGAGCTGCGCAACGTCCTCGAGCGGGCGGCGATTGCGTCCGATCGCGGCGTGATCGCTCGAACGCACCTCCCGTCCGACTTCGGTCACGCTCCCGCGCTGGCCTCGGGCGGATTGAGCGGCATCCGTTTTCCGGTGGGCACGACGGTGGAAGATGCGGAGCGGGAGCTGATTCTGCAGACGCTCGCCGCGACAAGCCAGAACAAGACGCGCGCCGCCGAGTTGCTCGGCATCAGCCTCAAAACGCTTCACAACAAACTCAAAGAATACGAGGCGGGGCGGAAGCATGCGTCTCAGCCTGAAAACTAGGTTCACGCTCGCGACATCGGTGCTGGTGTTCGCCGTCGTCGCTATTGTTTCCGGGCTGTACATCGCCCGCCTGACCCGGCAGACGCTCACTCAAACATCGCGCGACGCCGATTTCGTGGCCCAGCAGATTCTTCACGGCTGCATCACCGCCGTCAGCGAAGCGAATGAGCGCGGCGAGGCAGCCCCCACCAATCCCGCCGACGTGCGAATCTATCTGCAGCATGCATTCGATAACAGCAGCACGCTGAACACCGTGACGGAGTCCGACGTCGGTTTCGACCCGAGTATCCTTGACATTACGATCACGGACAACGACGGCGTGGTGATTTCGTCGAGTCTGGCATCGTTGCGAGGTCAAAAGCTCGCGCCGCGGCCCAGCGTCCATTCGCTGGCTAACGCCGGCTTCTTCCAACAGCTCCGGCAGCTGTTCGGGCCCGACCGGACCTATGAGGATTCGCTGCCGTTCAACTTGCAGCCCAATCCATTTGTGGGATCTGTGCGCATCGGACTGTCGCTGGCTTTCATGCGGAGCGAGATGTTGCCCAACCTGATCTCGGCGGGTTATTGGGCGCTCGGCGCGGTCTTGCTGTCGACGCTGCTTGCGTTCGTCGTAAGCCGGTCGTCGCTCGCTCCCATCGAGCGGATTTCCCAGCAGTTGGATCGCATCTCGGCCGGGCATTTCGACGCGGAGCCGGTGGTGGGACAGGGAGACGAACTGGCCGTCGTCAGCACCAAGATCGCGGGCATCGGGAAACAGCTGCACGACGTCCGCGAAATCTTCAGCACGCTCCGCGAAAACATGGACCAGGTGATGAGCGGGCTCGAAGATGGCTTGCTGCTCTTCAATACCGAGGGACGCGCCGTTCTGGTCAGTCCTTCCGTGGAAAATTTCCTGGGCGAATCTCCCTCCCAACTGCGCGACAAGACGGTCAGCGAGATTTTTCCTCTCGAGCACCCCATTCGCGGCGCGCTCGGCATCTCCGGAGAAGAAATCGATCCGGTAGACGGTAAGGAAGCCTTGCTCTCGACGCGGAATGGGACCGTTCGCATCGGGCTCAGCGTTCAGGCAATCCTCGAACAGGGCACGCGCATGGGAACGCTCGTCACGCTGCGGGACCTGGAATCCCTGGAACGAATCGGCAACCAGCTGCAGGTATCGGAGAGGCTGGCGGCCCTGGGGCGCGTGACCGCGGGGGTCGCTCACGAAGTGAAGAACCCGTTGAATTCGATGCGGCTATGGCTCGAAGTGCTCAAGGGCAATATGCCCACCGATCCCGAACCGCAGCAGGCCGTCAAAATGCTCGACACCGAGATCGATCGCCTCGATCGTGCAGTGAAGACCTTTCTGAGCTTCACGCGGCCCGTCGAACTCAAGCTCGAGGAAACGGATCTTCGCGAATTGCTCGATGAAGTTCTCGACGCGGCGCGCCCCGCCATCGCCAAGGCGGGACTCGAGCTCCGAGTGGATTTTCCGTCGGAGTTCGCCGCTGTTTTGGTGGATCGCCAGCTGATTCACCAGGCCGTGCTCAATCTTCTTTTGAACGCCTGCGACTTCACCCCGCCCGGCGGCCACATCACCGTCAATTTGCAGCGTGACGGCGAATTCGCGGCGCTTTCCGTCTCCGACTCCGGCAAAGGGATTTCGCCCGAAGATCGAAAGAAAATTTTCCAGTTGTTTTTCACCACGCGGCCCGGAGGAACGGGCGTTGGCCTGGCCAACACGTTTCGATTTGTTCAGCTTCACAACGGCCGGATCGATTTCGACTCCGAGGTAACTCGCGGAACCACGTTCCGCATCGAACTTCCGTTGGCGCGTCTGGTCGAAGCGCCTGCCGAAAGGCTTCGCGATTACAGCCGTCCGTTTACGAAAGCGCAAGGGTGATGCCCAGCCGGACGATGGATTACAGAATTTTTCTTGCGATCGCGGCCATGGCCGCTTCCGCGGCTTGCGCCGGATGTGTGAATAATCGGGTCAAGGCGAGCGTGCCCGTTGCCGCAGTCCCCCTGCCCGATGCCGAGCGGCCGATGAACGTCGCGCCCGATACCGACGCCCAGCCGCCGCAGCCCGCGGCTCCGGCACCGCCCGCGCTCTCCGCTGATATCGAGTCTCCGCCCATGAACTCCATTCCCAAAATGCAGATGCCCTCTGCACCGCCCAAACCGCCGGTCGAGCACCCCGCCGCCGAGCGCGAGACCGGTAGTGAGGACCACGCTCCTGTCCCTCAAATCGTTCCCAAGCTCTCGCCGGCGGACCAGGTGACCTACGAGCGAAGGACCAACGATGACCTGAACGTGACGGAGAACAACCTGGCGCAAGCCAACGGCAAACAGTTGAACGGGAACCAGCGGGATCTGACGGACAAGATCCACGGCTTCTTGAAGCAGTCGCGCGACGCGAGCAAGAGCGGGGACTGGGCGCGTGCCCAAAATCTTGCCGAAAAGGCCCGCCTGCTGTCCGTCGAGCTCGTCAATTCGCTTTAGCTCGCCCCTTCCTTCAAGCGTGCCTGTCCTCTGAGAGAGAGCAACTCGGAGCCGAACTTCCTTACTGCTAGAATTGCAACGTGAACACGTTCGATGTCGCCATCGTCGGGGGCGGCTTGATCGGCGCCGCAGCCGCGCTGGAGTTGCGCGCGAGA
Organism: Candidatus Acidiferrales bacterium; assembly: GCA_035307985.1. Classification (GTDB taxonomy): domain Bacteria; phylum Acidobacteriota; class Terriglobia; order Acidiferrales; family UBA7541; genus Palsa-295. Next base: position 7,864 of record DATGHM010000201.1, on the reverse strand, counting down.
AAACTGGCGGTCGTGCTGCTGGATCGGCAGCAGCCGGGCCGGGAAGCTTCCTGGGCCGCTGCGGGGATGCTTGCTCCGGGGCCGGATGATCCGCGATCGATAGCGCTCGTGCCGCTCGCGAAGAAGAGCCTGGAGCTTTATCCCGAGTTTATTGCGGCCGTCGAGCGGGCTTCGGGAAGATCCACCGGGTTCATGCGACAGCCGACTTTGCAAGCTTTCTTCGGCTCGTCGGGGAAAGCGGAGCGCGACGAATTCGTTGCGGGACACGAGCGTCTCGGGCTTTCCGCGGAAGCGATATCGGTTCCATCGGCGCGCGAACTGGAATCGTCGCTTGGGCCGGCAATCACCGCAGCCGCCCGGCTCCCGGAAGAGGCCACCGTCGATCCCCGGCTCTTGACCGACGCGACGATCCTGGCCGCTGCGGCGCAAGGCGTTGAGATTCGAGCGAATTGTCGCGTCACGAGCTTGCGGCGCGAGGGCGGCCGCTGCGTGGGGATCGTCACGGAGAAAGGCGAGATTGCAGCCGGGCACGTCTTGGTTGCGGCGGGTTGCTTTTCGAGCGTTGCGCTTCCAGAAATCGCGTGCTATGCCCCGACGCGTCCGGTGCGCGGCCAGATGCTGGCGCTGCGGCATCCGCGCGTGAAGCTGGGCCGCGTTCTTCGTTCCGCGAACGGTTACCTGGTTCCGCGCCTGGACGGGCGTATCCTGGCGGGCAGCACTCTCGAAGATGCCGGATTCGAGAAGGTCGTCACGCAGGAGGGCGTGCGAAAAATTATGGCTGCCGCGCTCGACCTGCTCCCCGCGCTCGCTGATGCGGAAGTCGTCGAGATGTGGGCGGGCCTGCGTCCGGGTTCTCCGGATGATCTGCCCATCTTAGGTCCCACGGATATCGACGGCCTGCTCGTGGCCACGGGGCACTACCGCAACGGGATTCTCCTTGCGCCCGTCACCGCAAAACTCGTTGCCGCATGGATTTCGGGCGAATCCAGCGTCGTGGCCGCGACGATGTTTTCGCCCCTGCGTTTCGGTCGTCGGGTCGCATCGACCCCGGCAGACTGAACTCGAACCACTGGGCCTTTTCGCCCGCGGGTCAGTTTGAAATCCATTTCGTTTTGACAAGAATTTCGATCGCAACGTCGGTCAACGGGCGATTCTCGTTGGCGACAGTAAAGTCTTCTAATCGTGCGCGATCAAGAATCGCATTCAGTTTTACAGCACGAGCAACATATTCCTGCCGCGATATCCCGAACTCCCGCATCTCTACCCGTCGCTTCACCGTCTCGATGCTCGCGGTAACCCGGCAGACGATCGTGTTTGCTGCCGGAAGAATGTCGCGACAGAGTTTAAGGTGAGCTTCGTCTTCAATCGCACGGGCTACCAGGAATCGCTGCACTCCCAGGGCGGTATAGTTTCTGCAGATGGATCGAAGGTTGTCGTACATCACGCCATCGCTGAAGGCTGCGGATGGCAGATGAGCAAGGCCGAGCGCATCCAGGTCGATTGCCGCGTGGACAATCTGCCGCATGGCCAGGATATCCGACGCCTCGCCCAGGACAGCCGTCTTGCCAGCTCCCATTGTGCCCGTGATGATGAGCAACGATTCCGTAAGTCCTCCGTCACTTTTCGATCCCTCGTGCACCCACCACACGCGCGGCGAGAAAACAGTCGAACTCACGGCTGCTCTTTTTCTCGCGAAGGGGCCCGTGCGGTCAAATCGTCTGAAAAAACTCCGTCCGCGGGTTAGAAGGGAATTCTGGATCCCCGCTGTTCGCGACTGGGGGGACCGGGCAGGGCAGAAGCCTGTCCGGGACTGGTGAAGTTGATCTTGCCCGCGTCCAGCATAATCGTGTGGTCGAGCACAGCATCCAGAGTCGTGCCGCGAGGAAGGTCGGCATCGGGCCCGCGGCTGAGCAGCACGGTGGCGAGCCCGACTGCCGCGCCAACCCCGGCGCCGATTCCAGCTCCCCTGGCGCTTTGCGCCGCGATCGCTCCGATTCCCGCGCCCGCCATCGTGGTATCGATCACCGTGCCGGCGTCCCTGGCTTTGTCCGAGTCGCCCTTTATCCTTCCTTCACGGTCGGTCGTTTCGTTGCCGCCCGTCCCTGCGTTGCTCGGACCAGCCACCAGGCTGATCACATAGGCATTCGGGAGAATCAGGGTCGTCAGCCTCATCATCACCTCGGCGCGCCCTTTCACGCGTCCGGCGCGCTTTGCCTCGGTCACGGTGCCGTTGACCCACGATCCGGCGGGAACAACGATCTTGCCGTTCAGAATCACAGGGTAAATCGTCTCGAAATAGACAGGATCGCCGGGCTTGGTGCTGCGCGTGGATATCGCGTTATGAAGAACCAGCGGAATATGAGTTCCGGCCGGCAGGGCAAGCTTCGCGTCGGACTCTGCCTTGGCGCCCTCCGCCCCTGGCGCCGCGGGCTTCGCAGGTGCGGGTTCGGCGTCTTTCTGATGGGCGCCCGTCGATTCTGCCGGAGTAGGCGTTGGCATAGGACCGGGCTGCTGCGCCCGAGTTGAGGGTACTAAAGCCATCCAGATCAGGCCGGCCGCCGGAATCAGTTTGACCGCTCTCATCGACCCTCCTATGTGTCCCGTATGCCCTGCGGATAGGGATGCTGCCTGCGCCGCTCTGGATGTCTTTAGAATATCCCCATTCGCCTGCAGTTCTCCATGCAAAAGCCCTGTTTTTGGCCTGGCGGCTGGATGCGCCGGCTCGATTCGCGCGTGTACCAGTAAAGCACGGCCTCGCCCGACGAGCGCGCTCGGCCTTTATAATTATGCTGAGGCAGCGCCCCTTGGGATTCCTACCGAAACGTCCGTTTCGTTGGCCGCACTCTCTTCGCGGGAAGACGATTCTGATCATTTTTGTCACCGTTTTTGGCCTGGTTGGGGGACTTTATGCGCTGGCCCGAGTCGTCCTCCTGCGAGGCTATTCCACGCTTGAGGCGGATTTTGCCCGCCAGGACATGGATCGGGCATCCAGCGCCTTGGCGAACGAAATCACGACGCTCGACAGGACCAACAACGACTATTCCTCCTGGAATGAGACCTACTGGTTCCTTCAGGGCAAGAACCCGCACTTTCCGTCGTCTGAGTTCCCCGCGTCTGCGCTGGCGCAAATCAAAGTCAACTTCGTCGTGATCTTCAACTATGCCGGCCAGGAAGTCTTTGCGCGCGGTTATGACGTGCAGAGGCGCAGCGAAGCTCCAGTTCCCGCGGATCTCGCCGGATATGTGAGGCGGTCGTCGCTCGCCAGGACGGTGGAGACCGCGCGGCGCGGCGCGTCTGGAATCATCATGCTCGCTTCCGGCCCTTTCCTCGTGGACGCTCGCCCCGTCTTGACCAGCAATTCGGACGGGCCCGCTCTGGGAACGATGATCATGGGCCGCCCGCTCGACCAGGACGCGATCCTGCGCCTTGCGAACATGACCCACCTGTCGCTCGACTTGCAGCGGATTGACACTCTGGCGCTGCGATCGAGTTTCGAATCGTCGACGGGCAGAATCATCCGGCCGAATATGGTCGAAGTTCAGGACGAGGGAAGAGATTCGGTCGCCGCCTATGAGGAACTGGCTGACATCCGGGGCGAGCCCGCGTTCATCCTTCGCGTCCACCTGAAGCGGGACATCTCCGAGCAGGGCCAAACCACCCTCCTCCAGTTCCTGCTGCTCCTGCTGTCGGCCGGGTTTACGTTTGGCGCCGTGACTCTCTATCTCCTCGAGCGCATCGTACTTTCCCGCGTGGCCAATCTGAGCGAGCGCATTACGCGGATCGGCGCCAGCGGCGATTTGTCCGCGCGCGTCGGCGTCACAGGCAGAGACGAACTCGCATTCCTGGCCAACGCCATCAACGGCATGCTCGAGGACCTGCAACACGCCGAGACTGAGCGCTACGAGGGCCGCGCGCGCCTCGGCATGATCATCGAAAAAATGCCGGCCGTGCTCTGGACCACCGACACTGATCTGCGCTTCACCTCGTCCGTCGGAGCCGGCCTGGAACATCTCGGATTGAAGCCCAACCAGATGGTCGGCTCGACCATTTACGATTACTTCCGCTCGGACGACCCCGACTTTCCCGCGATTGCGGCGCACCGCAAGGCGCTCGCAGGCGAAGCCGTTTCCTACGAGATGGAGTGGAAGAATCGCGGCTTCGAGTCCTACGTTCAGCCGCTGCGCGACGCCGACGGGGAAGTGGTCGGCGTGATCGGCGTAGGCCTCGACATCACGGATCGCAAACACCTCGCCGATCAGCTCCGGCAATCGCAGAAAATGCAGGCCGTCGGCCAGCTCGCCGGCGGCGTGGCGCACGATTTCAACAACCTCCTCATGGTCGTCAAGGGCCACGCGGAGATACTTCTCAATCGCATGCAGAGCGGGTCGCCGCTCCGCAACAACGTCGAACAGGTGGACAAAGCCGCCGATCGCGCCGCCGCGCTCACTCGCCAGTTGCTTGCCTTCAGTCGCATGCAGGTGTTGCAGGCGCGCGTGCTCGATTTGAACGAAGTGGTCGGTGGAATGACAAAAATGTTCTCCCGCGTAATCGGCGAGAATATTGAACTCACCTTCGTCCCCGGAGCGAAGTTGGGGCGCGTGAAGGCCGATCCCGGACAAATCGAACAGGTGCTGCTGAATCTCGTCGTCAACGCCCGCGATGCAATGGAGAGCGGCGGCTCTATCACGATCGAAACCTCCAACGTGCAGCTCGATCGCGACTACTGCGCGAAGCACCACAACATCGAGCCGGGTCCCTGGGTGATGCTGACCGTTTCGGACACGGGCTGCGGCATGGATGCGAAAACGCAGTCACGCATCTTCGAGCCGTTCTTTACGACGAAGGCTCAGGGCAAAGGCACGGGCCTCGGCCTCGCCACCGTTTACGGCGTGGTTAAACAGAGCGGCGGATTCATCTACGTCTACAGCGAGGTAGGGCACGGCACCACGTTCAAGGTTTACTTGCCGCAAGTCACGGCAGACGTCGACAAAGACGTTGCCGAAAAGCCGGCCGTCGCGCCTACGGGCAGCGAGACGATCCTTTTCGTCGAGGACGAAGAGAGCGTACGCGAGCTGGTACGCGAGTACCTGTCGGGGACGGGATATCGAGTCCTGGAAGCGTGTGACGGTGTTCAGGCCCTGGAAGTGACGGCGGCCTATAAAGGCGCGATCGACATTCTCGTCACCGACGTCGTCATGCCGCGCCTCAGCGGCCGCGAACTTGCTTCGCGCATCACTTCGGAACGCCCCAGCGTAAAAGTCTTGTTTATCTCCGGCTATACCGACGACAGTATTTTCCGCCACGGCGTTCTCGAAGGCGGCGTTGCCTACCTTCAGAAACCATTCAACCTGAAATCCATCGCTCAGAAGATCCGCGAAGTCCTCGACGGCCAGCCGGCTGCCGTCCAGGCCGAATAGAATCCGATCCTTCGAGACCGTCGCGCGGGGAACTTGGCGGCTCTTCCACTCCTAAATCAGAAACACCGATTGTCCCGTCAGCTCGAACCGCTTCCTGCACTTGATATTCCGGCAGGCCAGCAAATTGTCCACGCGCACCATGTACGACCGCGCCTTCTTGAAACTCTCGCGATCCTGATCGTTCGCGCCGCCCGGAAGCTGATTCTTTTTCGTGCGGACGATCCATCGCACCGGATACGCATCCTCCTGGCGGCAGTGCGGGCACACCATCTGCATCTGCTTGGTTTCTTCCTTCTCGTCGTAGTATCGTTTTTCGTCCATACGGGTAGGCTAAGCCTGTTCGCGTGACTCGTCCAGCGTCACGAAGCGAAGCCCGGCCTCCTTCCATTTCGGCAGCCAATGCTTCAGTGCGTCCACAGTGTGCTGCCGGTCTCCATTCAAAACGCGATGATCCCCATCGTGCAGCAGGAGAATATCGCCGCCCGTCACACGGGCCAAGCGTCGAATGACGGCCGAAGACTCTTGCGGCTTCCAATCCCACGCCCATTTCGACCACATGACCACACCCGCCCCGCCGCTCTCACGCACCATCCCTTTCAACACCGGACTCCGAAACCCGAATGGCGGCCGCATCCACAACGGCTTCCGGCCGATTGCCGCTTGGATCGCTTCATCGCACCGATCGAGTTCTCGCCGGATTCCAGCCGGTGAACGAAGCGCAAGATTGGGATGCGTCTGCGTGTGATTTCCGATCGCGTGACCGCGCGCCGCGATCTCTCTGGCCAGCTCCGGCGCTGCCGCAACGTGCCGGCCGATCAGGAAGAAAGTCGCCTTCGCGCGGCACGAGTCAAGCAGGTCGAGCAGCCCCGGCGTCACCGCTGGATTTGGCCCGTCGTCGAACGTGAGTGCCAGCGCGCGGGAGTCGCCCGTAAAACGTACGGTTTGCCCAAAAAGCTGCGACGCGGGCGCGAACGCGCCCCAGCAGAACGCGCCCGCAACCACCAGCGCGCCGGCCGCCGCGAGCATGGGAACCTGTTCCATAAGTTCGACGGATTCTCGCACAGCTCTGCCGGCAGTGGAAACAGCCCAGGCACTTGCGGGCGTTTCGATTCGCCTGCCTGTCTGATAGCATGGCCGCCGGCGCAATTCCAATTCGAGCGCTCGCTTGCACGAGAAACGGAAATAGCGTGTCTGCGGGAGTCCATGACGGTCGCAATTCCGCCTCTGAGGGTGCCCGATAAAAAACTGCCCGCGCTTGCTCGCTGGGGCGCCGTCGTTTGGGTCGCCGTGTGGGCGCCCGCCTACTGGCATGCCTGGGGCCCGGCCAACTTCCTGCATCTCTGCGATCTGGCTGTTTTCCTTACGTGCATCGGCTTGTGGTCCAGCAATCGACTGTTGCTTTCCAGCCAGGCTGTCTCCTCACTTCTGGTCGATCTCGTCTGGGTACTGGATGCCGGCTGGGCGTTCCTTGCCCATCACCACCTCATCGGCGGGACCGAATATCTCTTCGACGCGCGCATCGCGCTGTGGATCCGCCTGCTTTCGCTCTTTCATATCGTGCTGCCGCCGCTGCTGCTCTGGGCCCTTTGGCGAACAGGCTACGACCGCCGTGCCTGGAGCCTGCAAACGGGGATCGCTCTGCTGGCCTTCGTCGCCTCGCGATTTACGAATCCCGTTTCCAACATCAATTTCGCCTTTCGCGACCCCTTCTGGCACCGGCAATTCGGCCCCGCGCCCGTTCACGTCGCTCTGAGCGTCGCCGCTCTCTCAATCGTGGTCTATTTGCCCACGCATTTGATCCTGCGGCGCGCCTATCGATCTCGCGCGGACGATTCGATATGATTGCCACCGAATTCGAATTTCGTCGCCGTTCGCTCCTCAACCTGATCCATTTCTGGCTGGCCTTCCAGCTTTATTCCGTTGATCACGTTAATGTTGTTGCCGCATTCATTCGCGGCAGCGCCCACAGAGAACTGCTGGCGCGCGTCATCTTCGGCTTCGGCGCTTTGCTGCTCGGAATCGCCGCCGCGATCCGAACCTGGGCGGCCGCCTACCTTCAATCGGACGTAATCCACGATCCCGCCCTGCACACGGAAACTCTGGTGGCCGACGGCCCTTACCGCCGCGTGCGCAACCCCCTCTACCTCGGCACGTTTCTGCTGTCTGTTGGATTGGGACTTCTCGCCAGCCGCTCGGGATTCCTTCTACTCGCGGTCGGCGCGGCCATTCGGATCCTGCGCTTGATCGGACGCGAAGAGTTGGAACTCGAAAAACAGCAGGGCGAACGCTTTCGCAAATTCTGCCGGCGCGTCCCGAAACTGATTCCGTCTCTTCGACCGCGCATTCCCTCCGCCGGCCTGCGGCCTCAGTGGGCGCAGGCGTTTCGCGGCGAAGCCTTCATGTGGGGCTTCTTCATCGCGATGGTGGCGTTTACGGTCACGTTGCGG
>DATGHM010000200.1:0-6063 GCA_035307985.1 Candidatus Acidiferrales bacterium | reverse complement strand
TCGATTCTTGAGATTCGATCCAGAAACTCCTGAAATTCCCGCAACGTCCTCGCTTAGACTGAAGCGGCAGACTTTCAGAATGCCCGCCGTGTAATCCTCTGGCGCAGCGCCGCAGCGAATCACCATTTCGTCGCAGGCAAGTTCGCGTTCACTGCGCAATCGCCTCTCGATCCACCACAAGAGCGGATAGAACCAGAAAATGCAGCTCACGGCGTGAGCGAATGCGGCCGTCCAGTTGTCCCAACGTTTGGCGTGAGCCAATTCATGAAGGATTACCGATTCCAGTTCGGCGGGAGCCAAATACCGGTCCAGGCCTGTCGGAATCATCACGACCGGTCTCCGGAATCCAGCCAGTACAGGTTCGGAAGCGTCCTCTGAGAACCTCAGATCGATGTCCCGTTGCAAACCGATTCGCCCTTTCAATCGAAGGAATGATGTTTCATCCGAACCGCCGGCGTGGCGTGAAGGTCGACGCGACGATCGGCACGGAATCCACAGTTTGGGCAGCCAAAGGGCAAAGGCGACTGCGCTTCCGAGAAGCCAGATAACGATCAGTGGATGGAAGGAGCTGGTCGTTGCCGCATTGGGCGTCGCGGGAATCGCCGGAGGAATCATCCATCGAGAGAGCGCTGCGGGAATGCCCGCCGAGACGTGAGCTGGGAGCAGCCCGTGAAGGCTCTCGCCCATCCGGGAGAAGGGCGCCGTCGGGACCAGAAACTTCGCCGCGGCAATGAGCCACAGAGAGTGGCGAGCCGCTGGTCCGCGTCGTCGCATACAAACGCACAGAAGCCAGACGAAAAGCGCGAAGATCGTTGAATCGGCGAGGTGCCGTCCCACCACGAGCATCATTTCTTCGCCTCTCGTTTTGCCAGCTCCTTTTCGATTGTCCTGATATCCGCCAGGCTCAGTTGACCTGTTTCGACAAGGTGCGACATCACGGAGGCGGGCGAGCCGCCAAACATATCCAGCAGGTCGGCGATCACCCTCTTGCGCACCGCCATCCGCGTAAGGACGGCCTCAAAGACGTGGGCGTTGCCGATTTTCTTGACGCGCCTCACGGCCCCCTTTCGCTCGAGGCGGTAGATCATCGTCTGAACCGTCGTATATGCAGGGCGATGTTCTTCGGGCAGTCCTTCCTGAACTTCGCGAACGGAAGAGGGACCAAGCTCCCATAGCTTCTCGAGGAGCTGGAGCTCAAATCGAGTCACACGGGCGTTTCTCATCGACTACCTCTGTGGTTATAACTACTACGTCTGTATGTTTTAGTCAAGCAAAAATTATCGAACGGCGGTGCGGTGTAGAAGATCGATTCAAGGTCATCGTCCTACTTGCGGGCTTGTGTGAACAACTCCGGAATGCGTGCTACAGTCCCAAGATTCATGGACTCGGCCGCCATCGCCACCGAGCATCTGACGCGGAGTTTCGGCCAGCTTGTGGCCGTGCAGGACGTGAACCTGCGCGTGGCGCCGGGGCAATTCTTCGGGTTTCTCGGACCCAACGGCGCCGGTAAATCCACGACGATCAAGATGCTTACCGGGCTGCTCGCGCCATCGGCAGGCCGCATGGAAGTGCTGGGAGTCGACCTCACCGCGAATCCTGCCGAAGTGAAACGCCAGATTGGCGTCGTACCGGAAGGCATGGCTCTGTTCGGGCGCCTCACTGGGGCCGAATACCTGAATTTCGTCGGCCGCATGTACGGCCTGGATCGCGAAACGGCCGCCAAACGCGCGGGGGAACTGCTCGATTTCATGCAGCTTGCGGCGCAGCCGAAGACACTGGTGACCGACTACTCGCACGGGATGCAGAAGAAGCTGGCGCTGGCGGCCGCCGTGATTCACGGCCCGAAAATACTCTTTCTCGACGAGCCGTTCGAAGGAGTCGACGCCATTGCTTCGGGCACGCTGAAAGCCATGCTGCAGCGCATGATTTCGCGAGGCGCAACGATCTTCCTCACGTCGCACGTTCTCGAAATCATCGAGCGGCTCTGCAGCCACGTGGCCATCATTCATCACGGGCGCCTCGTGGCGCAGGGCTCGCTGGAGGAACTGCGCGCGGGCGTCGAAGCCCAGTCCCCTGAATCTTCGGGCGCGGGCGAAACGCCGGAACTCGCGTCCCGACCCGGAGAGAAGCTGACGCTGGAAGAAATCTTCCTCCGGATCGTCGGTGGCGCGCGCCTCGCCGACCAGGAACTCTCGTGGCTGGGCTGACCTCTCCCGGCTCGCGAGGCCAATTCGCGGCCATCGCCCGCATCCGCTGGCGGATTTTCGTGAACTCCCTGCGCACGATGCGCGGGCGCCTGGAAATGGTGTCGCGAATTTTTGTGGCCGTATGGTTCGGCGTGGGAGGGCTGGGCGGAGCGATCGCGGCGGGCTTCGCCTGCTATTATTTCATGGGCCGCGGACACGCGGAGTGGATCGCGTTTCTGCTGTGGCCCGTGTTTCTCTTCTGGCAGATGTTTCCGATTGTCGCCACGGCGTTCACCGAGACGTTCGACTCCTCGAGTCTCCTGCGCTTTCCGCTCAGCTATCGATCGTACTTTATTGTGCGCCTCGTCTACGGCTCGCTCGATCCCGCCACAGCGATCGGAAGCCTCTGGCTTCTCGGCATGTTCATCGGCATCGTCGCCGCGGAGCCGCGCATGGTTGTCCCCGCCGCAGGCGTGCTGATGACGTTCGGCGCGGCCAACGTTTTGCTGGGGCGCATGATTTTCTCCTGGATCGAACGCTGGCTCGCTCAGCGCCGCACGCGAGAGATCATGGGCATTCTGTTCTTCCTGGTGATTATCGGCTTCCAGTTCATCGGTCCGGTCTCGGCGCGAATCGGGCACCACGCGCATCCCGGAATGACGCAATTCGCCGTCGAGGTCGTCCCGTTCCAGCGCGCGCTGCCTCCGGGCCTGGCTGCCTCCGCGCTTGCGGGATTCTCGCATGGCGACGTCCTGGCCGGCCTGGCTGCGCTGGGTTTGGTCTGCATGTACGCGCTGGCTTTCTTCTGGCTGTTCCACGTGCGGGTGCTGGCACAGTTTCGTGGAGAGAGCTTGAGCGAAAGCGTCGCACCCCTGGCGGGTCCGCGTGCGCAGAAATTGCCGGTGCGAGCCGGGTGGGACGTGCCGCTGGTTTCAGGAACGACGGCCGCGATTTTCCAGAAGGAACTGCTCTATCTTCTGCGCAGCGGGCCCATGCTGTTCACGCTGCTGATGCCTCTGGTGTTTCTCCTGATCTTCCGGCCGACGCCGTCCAAGACCGGGAGCGGCAGCTTTATGAATGGAGCCCCTGACCTCGCTTTCCCCATCGGCGCGGCATACGCGCTGCTGATGCTGACGAACCTGATCTACAACAATTTTGGCGCGGACGGAGGCGGCGTGCAGTTCTGGTTCGTTTCGCCGCAGCCCTTGCGCGAGGTGGTGCGCGCGAAAAATCTAGTTCACGCGACGGTGCTGGCCGCGGAATTGATCCTGGTGTGGTTTGCCGTTGATTTTATCTATCGTCCGCCCGCGCTGGTCTACACGCTGGCGACGATCGCGGGAGTCCTGTTCGCTCTTCCAGTCAACCTGGCCGTGGGCAACCTGCTCTCGCTCTATGCGCCCAAAAAACTCGATTTCGGAACGTTTGGCCGCCAGCGCGCCGCGAACACGACCAAGTTTATGGCGCTGTTGGTGCAGGCCGTCGTGTTCGGCTTCATCGCGCTGACGTTCGTGCTCGGCCGTTATTTCCACGACATGTGGATCACGACGCTCGTGTTGCTGGGGCTCGCTGCTGTGGCTTTCGTTTGTTACGGAATCGCGCTGCGCCGCGTCGACGTATACGCGCTCACCCGCCGGGAAACGCTCATCTCCGAACTATCCCGCGCCTAAGCGCTGATTGGTTACTCGACACCGCCTTCGCGGCGGCTCACGCGCACTGCCGCTAGCGGGTGTACTCCAGCAGCGTAAACGTGCCCGGTATGATTGGAGGCCTTCTAAAACGCTGGCCTGGTTGTGCCGGTGGCATGGGACCGAAATCCGCTGTGACGGTGTAGAGTTCGTGGGTCTTCGGGTTGAACTCCATGGTTCGGGCGCCGCGCTGCGTCGAGATCATGTCGATCTTCGTCAGCTTGTCCGCAGAATCCTCGTGGGCCACGGTGATGGTGCCGTCGCCGCAGGAGGCGAACGCGAAGTCCGTGCCCGGATCAAAGCGATTGGCGTCCACGCCCTGTCCGATCGGGACGGTTCCGAGCACCTTGCCCGAATTTCCGTCGACGAACGCCATCACTCCGTTGTGGCATCCGACGAAGAGGCGCTCGTTCTTGGCGTCGATGGCCAGCCCGGAGGGCGAGTGGCACGGCGCGAGCGGCCATGTCTCGTCCACCTTCAAGGCCTTTGCGTCGATCTTGACCATTTCGCTTTTGTCTTCGAGGTTCGCGAACACGTGCCCTTTGCCATCCGCAGCGGCAAACTCCGGCTTTCCGCCGAGCTGGAACGTGCCGACCACGGTTGCGGTGGCGGCGTCGATAGCGGTCGAGGTTCCAGCGTCGCCGTTCATGGTGAAGACGCGCTTCGTTCCGGGATCGTAGATGATTCCGTCGCAATCTTTGTCCGTCTTCAGACGCTCGATCACTTTCAGCGTCTTGTAATCGAACACGGTGACCATGCCGGGATCGCCGTCGCTCGCATAGCCTTTATTGAATTGCGGCGCGAGCGCGATGCCGTGCGACCGCGTCAGGCCGGGAATGTCGCCAATCACCTTGCCCGTCTTCGGATTGACCACGATCACGTGCGTACCGCGCGAAATGAACAAGCGGTTCATCCCAGCATCGAACGCCAGGTAATCCCATCCGCCTTCTCCGCCCAGCCTGTACTTCGCTTTCAAATGGTAGCCTGACGAGCCGACCTGCGCCTTCGCGCGAGCGGCATCCGCCCTTGCCGCGGCCGGATGAGACGTCAAGCTGGACGCGCCGGCCTTACGCGGCGCGATTACGTGTTCCACCATCCCGACGCATACCGCGAGAACCAGGAAGGCCAGATAAACGCCCGCCGTCCTCAAATGCATCTTGTGCACGATTCACCTCTCCCGATTCATGAAGATTATCATTGCCACAGAGGCCCAACTGCAGATCCGACGGTCAGATTCGAGGCACCCAGACACCCACCACTTTCTATCGCGCGCACCTGAAAATTACCTGAAGATCGCGTGCCCGATCCCGGGAGTACATTCTTCACGGCCAAGACGGCCCCTGAAAAGGAAAATCGGATTTGGTGGATCAGATTTTTGTGGACGCAGCTTGATTCCCAATCTGGCATAATGCCCGGCACACGCGGGGTGGCGAAGAACGACGGGAATCAGGCGAGGTTCGAAGGAACGGCGGCTCGGGACGCGCAAGCGGTCCAGAAAAAAGAGCGCAGGCTCCTTTTCGGATCGAAGCCTGGTTTTGACTCTTTCGCGGGGAGGCTGCTATGGGAAGCACGTATGTCAGTTCACATCGGAGCAATGGGCTGCAGGAGTTCTGCGGCGAGTCCGCCGCAGCATGGTTGCAGAGAGTTGGGCGCGCGATTTGGGCGCTGGCACTGGTTGGATTGCTGGCGGGAGCAGCGGTTGCGCAATCCACCAGCCAGTTGAATGGAACCGTAACCGATCCGTCCGGTGCGGCCGTTCCGAACACGCAGATCACGCTGACTGCGACGGCGACGGGGCTACAGCGGTCAACGGCGAGCAACGGGACAGGGCTGTATCAATTCCTAGATGTTCCTCCTGGAACTTATAAGCTGGATGCGACGGCGCACGGGTTCGTGCCCTATAGCGTGCCGAGTGTGATGCTAGTCGTCAACACGCCTTCCACGATCAACATTCAATTACAGGTGACCAGTGTGGCCACCAAGGTAACGGTGGAGGGCGCGGGGGCGCCGCTGATCAACCGAACCGATGCGTCGCTGGGCAATACTCTCGAGAACAACCAAATCTCCGAACTGCCGATCGCGGACCGGAATGTGGTTCAGTTGCTCAGCCTGCAGCCGGGCGTGGCGTACCTGGGCAATAATCTGGATCAGTCGACTGACACGCGGAGCGGCGCGGTGAACGGCTTGCGCAG
>DATGHM010000199.1:0-9438 GCA_035307985.1 Candidatus Acidiferrales bacterium | reverse complement strand
CAGGCATGCGGTCCGCCCTCAGGAGCGACGTGAAGGAGGATTCGGCCGTCGCACAATTCCGAGAAGTGCGGCGCAATCTCGATCTTGTCCGTGCGGCTCATGCCTTCGCCTTCGACTCGTTCCAAAGCTCTTCCATGCGCGAGCGGGGAACGTTCGCAAATGCGCGTCCCTCGCGCGCTGCCGCCGATTCCATCCAGACAAACCGGCGCTTGAATTTGGCATTAGCTTTCTTCAGGGCGATTTCGGGATCAACGCCAAGAAAACGCGCGATATTCACGGCGGTGAAGAGTAGGTCGCCCGCTTCCTCCTCGAGGAGTCGCGACTGAGCGCGAGCTCTCTGCGATTCGTTGAGGACGGCCTCGGCTTGTTTCTCCGTGCGCGACGCAGGCCTGACATCGGGCCGGCCGCGAGAAACAAGCGCCGCGAGTTCGTTTTTCTCTTCCTCCAGCTTGTCGAAGATACCTGCCAGATTGTCCCAGTCGAAACCCACGTGAGAAGCGCGTCGCGTGAGTTGGTAGGCTTCCAGCACAGCCGGCAGCGAGTGCGGAACGCCGTCGAGAACGGACTCGCGTTTTTCGATGCGCGGTCCGGCGGAAGGCGAATTTGTTGAAGCTTCTTCACCGCGTTCCGCAGCTTTCAACTGCTCCCAGTTCTTCAGGACATCGGCGGAAGTCTTTGCCTCCGCGGCGCCGAAGACGTGCGGATGACGGCGAACCATCTTGGTGAAGACCGATTCGATCACGTCCGAGATCGTGAATCTGCCGGTTTCTTCCGCCAGAATCGAGTGGAAGATGACTTGGAGCAGCAGGTCGCCAAGTTCCGAAGAAAACTTGCCCGGGTCATCGGAGTCCATGGCGTCGAGGACTTCGTAAGTTTCCTCCACCAGGAATTTCCGAAGCGTTTCGTGCGTCTGCTCGCGGTCCCAGGGACAGCCGCCCGCCCCGCGCAGCCGGGCTTGCAGCGCAACCAGTTTGGCGAACCACTCGCCGGCGGCGTTGTCGCGGCGGGTAAGACGGAGCCTGGGATTCGCCGGCGTTTTGATTTTGCGGCGACCACGCGCTGCTTTTTGGCGGGAAGAAGATTTTCGGCCTGGGGACAAGCGGACTCGCAGCTCCTCAGCAGTGGTAACGAAACAATTTACGGCAGACAGCCGCAATTGACAATTACATTGTCGTGGCGCGTCACCCGCGCGACGAGAATCTCCGGGCGTCTGCCCTCGCGCTTGTGGCTGCCGGAATCTCGATGCTAAACTTGCCTCCAGTCCGTTGCCGGGCTGTTCCGCAGGCGCGGAACACACTTTCACGAAGCGATGCTGTCAGCGAGGTCTGCACAGGTGGCTGAACCCAAACAGGAAGAGACGTTCAAAGTCGTAGACAGGCGATTATTCACGGAAGACGGCCAGCTCCGGAAGGACGTCGTCGAACAGGAGCGCCGCGACGAGGAAGCCGCTCAGAATGCTGCGAGCAAGCCGCCTTCCGCCGACAATGCCGGGGCAAACGCGCGGGCGCAAACGCCCGCGAAAGCGCCCGGAGATGGAACGGCTGTGGGAGCGCCCGAAGAGGCCAATGCTCCTTCGAGAGGCTTCGAGATGCTCGTCGATTTCCTCACGAGGAATGCTGCGGCGATGCTGGGCGGCGTAGCCGACCCACGAACAGGCCAGGCGTTTCTTGACCTCGAGGGTGCGCGAGAAATGATCGACATGCTCGATGCGCTGCGCGAAACCACGCGCGGAAATCTGGCGCAGTCAGACGAAGATCTGCTGATCGAAGTGATCGGCAGCCTGAAGCTGACGTTTATGGAAGTCTCCAAGGCTGCCGCGGAAGCTATGGCCAAGAAGGCGAAGCAGAAGGGATAGGAGAGGGTTCCGTCTTCTTGCCCCTTCGGCCGGCGGGGCAGGGCCAGTCACAAATCGCTCTCTCGGTTCGCACCTGGTTTTTCGCATCCGCTTTCCTCGGAATCATGTCCAGACTGAAACTCACCATCCTGGGCTCGGGAACGTCGATGGGGGTGCCGACGCTCGGCTGCCATTGCGCTGTATGTACATCGACGGACGCTCGCGACAAACGCACGCGGCCATCCATTCTGCTCGAGTACGACGGGCGATGCGTGCTGATCGACACCACGCCGGACTTCCGTTTTCAGGCGCTGCGCGTTAGGCTAGAACGGCTGGACGCCGTTCTTTACACGCACGGGCACGCGGACCACGTCCTCGGGCTCGACGACATCAGGCCCTTTAACGCAAAGCAGGGAGCGCCAATTCCCATCTACGGGTCGGGAGAAACGCTTGCGACCCTTCGCAAGCAGTTCTCATACATCTTCGATCCTTCGTTTTCCGTCAGTTCCCTGCCGCAAGTTCTGGTGCACGAGGTTCATGGCACGATGGAATTGTTCGGCCTGAAGTTCGTCCCGATCCACGCGCTTCACGGGTCCCTGCCCGTTCTCGGATTCCGGTTCGGCAAAGGCGCTTATCTCACGGACTTCAGCGTTGTCCCGGACGCTTCGAAGACGCTCCTGCGCGATCTCGATCATTTCATTCTCGACGCCCTGCGTTACCGCCCTCATCCGATGCATTCGACGGTGGAGCAGTCTCTGGCGCTGGTCGCCGAACTGAAGCCGGCGCACGCATGGTTTACGCACATTTGTCATGACCTGGGGCACGTCGAGACAAACGCGAAGCTGCCCGAAGGCGTTCAACTCGCCTATGATGGCCTGCAACTCGAGGTTGAGGTTTGACTCCGCGCACGCAAATTCCGAGCCACTAGCCGATGCACTCCTCCGCGCTCATCGCCGCCCGTTCGATAGAAGAGTGGATGGACCGCTTCCCTCTTTCGAAAGAAAGAACGGTGGTCACCATCGGAAATTTCGACGGCGTTCATCTTGGCCATCAAAGAATCCTTCGGGCGGTGCGGGAGCGAGCAGGAGCGTTGGAAGATTCGTCGCAGGAAGCGCGGGTCATTTCCGCAGTGCTTACGTTCTATCCGCATCCCGCGTGCGTCCTTCGTCCCGAGGAGGCGCCACAGCTCTTGATGACGCTCCCGCAGCGCCTCGCCGCATTCGAGAAGGCGGGGATGCAGGCGGCGTTCGTGCTGCAATTCGACCATGGCCTGGCGCAATTGAGCCCGGACGACTTCGTGCGGCGCTACCTGGTCGAGACCATGCGGGCTAAAGCAGTGCTGGTCGGCGCGAATTTCCGGTTTGGCCACAAGCAGGCGGGCGACGTGGATTTGTTGCGCGAGTTGGCCCGGCGCTTTGGATTCGAGACGGAGGCGATTGCTCCGGTTGTGATCGACGGCACCGTGGTCTCCAGTACGGCGATTCGCACGGCGTTGCGCGAGGGCCGCGTCGAGGAAGCCTGGAAGCTGCTAGGCAGCCCGTATGCGCTTGCGGGAGAAATCCGGACGGGCACGGGATTGGGGAGCAAGCTCGTCGTCCCCACGTTGAACCTGGCCACGGAACAGGAGTTGCTGCCGAAACGCGGCGTGTATGCGACAGAGGTCGCGCTGGACGGCAGGGTATATCGCGCGGCAACCAACGTTGGCGTGCGGCCGACGTTCGACGGCGCGGCCACGACGATCGAGTCGCACCTGCTCGATTTCAGCGAGACTCGTACGAACGGCCGCATGGAGGTCCGCTTCCTGCACCGGTTGCGCGACGAACAGAAGTTCGCCGGCCCCCAACCTTTGCGCGAACAGATTCTCCGCGACATCGAGCGCGCCCGCGAATATTTCGGACTTGCGAAGAAGTAAGGTCGGAAGATCGCCTGAAGGGATGCCCGGTCTCAGCTGGCGGCCTTTGAACGGCACTCTGCGCAGATGCCGCCGACTTCCGTGCGGCTGACCGTAATCTCGATTCCGCAGTCGAGGGAGATCTGGCGCTTGAGCTGCTCGTAGAGCTCGCTCTCGAATTCACGCACTTTGCCGCAGCGCATGCAGGCCACGTGGATGTGGTCGCGCGGGCCGTGGCTCTCGTAGAAGTGGCGATGGCCCCGCAGGTGGAGCAAATCGAGCTCGTCGATCAGTCCTTCCCGCTTGAGCAAATCGATCGTGCGATAAACCGTGACTCGCGTGATGTTCGGGTCGATTGCCTGCGCGCGCTCGAGCACTTCGTCCGCGTCCAGGTGCCGGTGAGCGCTTTCCATTACCTGAAGAAGAACGCGACGCTGGCGGGTAACGCGTATTTTGCGGGCGCCCAACTCCCGGCGAAGGCGTCCAGGCGGTTCGTCGGCATTGATTCGTTCGCCGGTGGAGACACGGCCCGCTGGTATGGCTCTCATGGCTTGGGAGCGATTATAGCAAAAAGCGCGATGGGGAGCGGCGCGGCCGGCTTCAGCACAGGACGGCAGCTACTTCAGGACAGTAAACCAACGCGCACGTGGTCACGCGCGCATCGCAGATGCGGGCGGCGAACTAATGCTGGAAGAGCCTCAAGATGTCGCTGTACATCACGAAGGCGAATATGCCCAGGAGAAAGACGAGGCCCACCTGAACGAAACGTTCCTTGGCGGCGACGCTGAGATCCCGGCGGAGCGTGCCTTCAATGCCCAGCATCAGGACGTGCCCGCCATCGAGAATCGGAATCGGCAGAAGGTTCAACAATCCCAGGTTCAGGCTGATGTACGCCATCCATTGAATCAGCGTCAGGGGTCCGCGCTTCGCAGCCTGACCGGACATCTGTACGATGCCGACGGGTCCGGCCAAATCGCGGAACGAGAGGCGGCCGCGAAACAATCCGCTGATGACATCGCCGATCAGCCGTATGTAGGAGGCCGTTTCGAGGCCGCCGTCGCGCACGGCGGCGAAAAATCCCTCGCGCTCGAACCCCTCCTCGCTGTCGGGGTTCGCACCGATGCCGATCATCCAGGTCATGTCGCCGTTGGCAGGATTCATCGTGTATTTCGGGGTCACCTCCGCCGCGACATCCTTGCCGTCCCGCTGGACAACGAACTGGATCGGGTGCCCGTCAGACTGGCGAATCAGCTCAGGCAGTTGAAACCAGCTGGAGATCGGGTGGCCGTCGACGTTAACGACACGATCTCCCGCTTTCAAACCGCCCGTCGCCGCCGGATAGCCTGGCTGGATATCGTCGAGCAGGGGCGGCAGCAAGGGATACCCGATGAGCGATTCCGCGCTAAGCCGGCTGCTTCCGACCGGCACCTTCAGGTCCACTTTCTTTCCGTCGCGAATCACCGTAAGCGAGAGAGTGCTGTCCGGTTTGACTTTGGCAACCTGCCTATAGACGGCTTCCCACGTCGGGCTGTCAACGCTGTTAACCGAGACAATCCGGTCCCCGCTCTGGACTCCAGAAGCCTGGTAGTGCTCCGGAACGGCAGCCACGACCGCGGGCAGCCGCGTATACTTCGCGAACGGCATGCCGACAAAAAAGATCACACCGAAAAAGAGAAGGAAGGTGAGCAGGATATTCGCCGCAGGTCCGGCGATCGCGATGATGAATCTCTGCCAGCGGGGCCGGGACAGAAATTCGTAAGGAGCTCCGGTGCGTTCCTCGGCCGGGTTATCTCCAGCCATGCGGACGTATCCTCCGAGAGGCAAGGCGCTGACGCGGTAGTCGGTGTCGCCGCGCTTGACGCCCCAGATGCGGGGGCCAAAGCCGACCGAGAAAACGTCGACGCGCACTCCGCACATCTTGGCGGCGACAAAGTGACCGTACTCGTGCAGCAGCACCATGAAGCCGAGCACGAGCGCCCCGGCGAGCACATCAAACAGGAAACTCGACATAGCACCTCGCTAAACTTGATTCTATCTTGGACGCCCGCATCGTTCTAGATGGGTTCAAGGGGAAGTTTCCTTCACGAGCGGAAGCCGAATTTCTGTACCTCTTCGCGCGCGCGACAACGAGCTTCGCCATCCGCCGCAAGCACGTCTTCGATCGTGGCCATTTTCGTTCGCGGCATCCGGCTCAGAACGCGCTCGATCACGGCGGCGATGCCGGGAAACGGCAGTCGGCGCTCGAGGAACGCCGCTACGGCCACTTCGTCGGCCGCATTGAGCGCGCACGGCAATGGACCTCCACCCCGAAGCGCTTCCTTGGCCAGCCCAAGGCACGGAAATTTCCGCGCGGGAACCTCCTGGAATCTCAACTGGCGCAAGCTGGACCAGTCGAGAGCACAGCCATTAGATGGCACGCGGGCCGGATAGGTTAGCGCGTATTGAATGGGCATGCGCATGTCCGTCGGGCCGAGTTGGGCCAGAATCGAACCGTCCACAAATTCGACCATGGAATGAATGGTCGACTGGGGATGGATCACCACCTGGATTTTGTCGAGGTCCATGCCGAACAGCCACTTCGCCTCAATCACCTCGAAGCCTTTGTTCATGAGCGTGGCGGAATCGATGGTGATGCGACGGCCCATCTTCCAATTGGGATGAGCAAGGGCCTGTTTGGGCGTCACTTTGGCCAGGCGAGCGACGGGTGTCTGCCGGAAGGGCCCGCCGGAAGCCGTCAGGACCAGGCGCTTCACTTCGCCGCGCTCGCCCGCCCGCAGGCATTGGTGGATTGCGTTGTGTTCGCTGTCCACCGGCAGCAGCTCCACCTTATGCCGCTCCACCGCGGCCATCACCACTTCCCCGGCAGCGACGAGCACTTCCTTGTTGGCGAGGGCAATGTTTTTGCCTTGCTCGATGGCCTTATATGTGGCGGGCAAGCCAACCACCCCGACCGCCGCCGACACCACTATTTCGGCGTCCGGATGCGTGGCCACGCGCTCGATGCCTTCCGGGCCCCAGGCAATTTCGGGCTGCGGCGCTGCGGCTCCGCCGCTCGACTTTGCCTTGAGTGCCGCGCGGAGTTCGTCCGCGCCCTCACGCGTGCCCACCGAGACCAGCTTTGGCCGATGCAGCGCCGATTGTTCGGCGGCCAGCGCGATGTTGGAACCCGCCGCAATCGCGACAACCTCAAATCGTCCCGGCAGCGAGTCCACCACACTCAGGCATTGCCGGCCGATCGATCCGGTTGAACCAAGAATGGCGATTTTTTTCATGTGCAGTGGAATTGTACCCGGACCGGCGTTCGCATGCTAACTAACCGCGCAGCGCCGCCAGCCTCTTTTTGGCAAAAGGCACTGCGTACGCGGCGGGAGGATTGTGGGAGATGGCCGCCGCAGCTTTTTGGTAGTACTCGATGGCTTTGGATTTGTCGCCAAGCGCTTCATACGTTCGGCCCAGCATGCACTGGATGAATGCGTCGTCTTGATTCGCCTTGAGCAAATCCGCGAGCGCCGCCTTGTAGTCTCCGCCGTAAAACGCGACGTAACCCTGCAAATACGGAAAGAATTGCGTCTGCTGGGGGATTTTGCCCTGGTCGAGGATCGCTTTTGCGGCGACGACACGCCCCTGGGCCGCGGCTTTATCGCCCCGTCGCGCCGCCAGACGCGCTTGCGCGTGCTGCCAGCGGAAGTTCCACAGATCGACGCGGGCCGGCTGAATATTGGGCTCCTGGAGTCCGGTCTGGCGCCCGAGGGCATACCAGCGAGCGGCGGCGTCCAAGTCAGCACTCGTACCGCGCGAGTCCGGACTCGCGTCGATGCAAACACGCGCAGCCTCGTCGGCGATTTCGCCCTGCTGGTAGAGGTTCTTTACGCTGCCGTAATACTCGAACACGCGACGCTCATACTCCCCAGCCTTCGGGCAATTCCCGTCGAACGCGTAAGACATGGCCATGGCGCGCTCGGCTATCGCTTTGTGCTCGGACGTGTCGGCGGAATCGATCGCTTTTTGGAAATACCCGCGCGCTTTGGAGCCCTGTCCCATCAGGTCCAGGACGCTTCCGGCGGCGATGTTCGCGTCGAGAGAATTGGGTGTCGACTGAAGTGTCCGGCGGTAAAGCGCGAGCGCGTCTTCCAGCTTACCTTCCCGCATCAATTGGCGGCCCTGCTTGATGAATTCCGGCTGTTGACGCTCCCCAGGACCCTGCGCGGGCAACGCAGCCGAGGAAAGCAGGATGCAAAGAGTCAGGCTTGCGCAGCGGGTGTTTCTTCTCATGTGGATCATTGTCGCACTAAATGCGCTGGAGGCGTCTCGAACCTACTGCGCGGCGACGGGCTGCGGAACGCGCTTCGTTCCGCGCAGTTCCTCAGCGACATACAGGATGTTTGGCGTTGAGAAATGCTGGAAGATGCCCCACTGGCCGTATTTTGCCTTGAGATCGGGCATGACCGTGGCGACGAGCGCGTCACCCGTCTTCCCTTCCTTCACCGGCCCGGAGACCATCGCGCGCAGATCGATCAGATAGCCGCGAAACGCCTCGAGATCCTGGAGGTTGCCGACGTCGCCGTGTCCCGGAACGAAAACAGCGACGCTCGCGGGCTCCGAACCCTCGGCCGACAGGTGCGGCAGCTCGGTCGGCAGCGTTTCCAGTGTGCGTACCCAGGCGGCGGTGGTCGCGTCGATCAGATTTGGAAGCAGGTGGTTCCAGAAGAGATCGCCGCAGAACACCACGTCGTGCCCGCCCTCGCCGGGGACGATCACGATCGAATCTCCGCCGGTGTGGCCGGGATAGGATTTCACGATCAGTTCGCGCGAGCCGAGATAGAGAGTAACGCCGGAATCGTAGACCAACTCCGGCGCGAAATACCCCTCGATCATCGCCTTCTGCGCGGGCGTGATGTTCTTGCCAAAGAATTTCAGGTTCTGCGTGTGAATCCAGGCGCGAACGTTACGCTGCGCCATCACCACCGCGCCGGCCCGGGCAAACACGCCGTTTCCTGCAACATGATCCAGGTGATAGTGCGTGTCTATGACGAACTTGATGGGGAGGCTGGTCTTCTTGCGGATTTCGTCGAGCAGCGCCCGCGCCGCCTCTTCATGCTCGAACGTATCGATCACGGCGACTCCATCGTCGCCAATCACAAAGCCGGCGTTCGAGCCGGAGTGACCGTCTAAGTCGATGGCGGCCCACGCGTTCGGACCGACCTGTTTCAACGTAAATGGCAATGCCGTAGTCTGAGCAGGCGCTTGCGGAGCGGCTGACGGGGATTTTGCGTTTCGGCCGTCTTCTGCCGCTCGCGTATGTGCGGCGAGGGTAATCAGTAAGATGACGCCGATTGCCAGCAAGGCTCTTCGCATAGGAGCGCCATCCTACTACTTTTTCTTCCGATTTGTCGCAATTCAAAGTTACTTCCTCAGACTTGGTTTTCGGCAGAAAGGCGAATGCAAAGCGAAGGCGAAATGGACGCAACCAGTTGCGATTAGAAATCAGGATTATATACTTGACGCTACCAAGCCATTCTGATACTCTTTGGTCATGGTTCACGATTTCTTCTCGACCTCTCGCAAGTGCTTCTTAATCAGCTTGTGGCCTTTATGCGTGAACAGGTGCCGCATCGCTTCATCGGTAGTCATGTCCTTTGGGTGTTTCTTCCTTCTCTTTTTGGGGTGACTTATGGACGACATGAACATGAACCTCCAAGAAATGATTCAGGAC
>DATGHM010000198.1:0-4317 GCA_035307985.1 Candidatus Acidiferrales bacterium | reverse complement strand
CTTCGTCGTAGACTCCCACATCGTCGTCCAGGATGTCGTGGAAGCGAACGTACCGGAAATCCGTGATCTGCCTTACTTCGCGCGCGTCCCGCCGATAGCTTTCCCGGAGACTGAGGATGGCCCTCCCGGATCCGAACATCTGCTCCCAGAAATGAGGGAAGGCGTGGGCGGGAGCCGTTGCATCCACCACGATGACTTCGGTCTTTTGCGCCTGCGCGGAGATTTGTCCGCGAGCGGGCGCACAGAGGATCGCGAGCGTCGCCAGGAAAACGCCGGCTCGTCGAATTGGGTTGGCTCTTTGCGGTTGCGTTCGCATGGTTAGCTAAATCGTTTTAATCGGCACTATTTGATAGCATCAGGGCTCCGCCGGTGTCAACACAATCGCGCTGCCGCTTCCGTGTTTCCGTTAGTGGTCCCTCGCCGCGGCCGCCTTCCGCCTCCCCGACCCCCTCACGGAGCGCCCGCATGTGACACCTTCTTCGACAGTGCCTCAACGCGCTCGACCATCGGCCGAATTTCCGGATTCGACATGAACAATTTCCAGATCAGCCCGGTGCGATAATTTTCGATCATCACCGTAATCGGCGCCTGGTTCAATCCCATATAGATCGGCGCGAACCAGTCTTGATCGAGATTGAACGCATCGCGCGGCCCATAAATTCCCCAGAGTCGGTCGCCTAAATCGCGATAAAAATGCTTGAATGCGGCCATCGACGCTTCGGGCGTGTAGGGAAACGAAGCAAGAGCGCCAGTGGGTGTCATCGTCCCGTCGTCGTCGCGCAGATCGGGCGCGTGCGCCAGATAACCTTGTGCGCCGTCGCTGGCCGTCAGCCCCCAATCATCTGGCCCGTAGCCCTTGTGATGACCGCGATTTTCGATGCAGTACGCGCGATTGATCAGCGCCATGTTTCGATTGTTTTCGAAATAATTCGTGTAGCGGTCGGTCAGCGCGCGCGGATCAAAACCCATGTAGGAATACTGCGTAAAGAAAAGAGGCCCGCCGGTGTCGAACCCCACATCCAGCTTGATCCCGAAGTACGTTTTGCCGTTCGCATAGCCTTTCGGGCTTGCCCATCCGGAGTAGTAGAGACTCGCGGGAACAGAATGGGTTGGAGAGGCGGCCGCCAGAAGGTACACGATCATCGTTTCGTTGAACCCGTCAATCTTATGATTGATCAGCCAAGTCCACTGCGGCGACCAATGCCAATAGAGCGCCTCTCCCTGAGGCGTTCGCCGGTACCAATCCCACTCCACCGTTTCCCACAGATGCGAAATCCTTTTGCGCAACGACTGTTCCTGTTCGCTGCTTCCCGCGAAGTATTGCCGCGCCGTCAGCAATCCTTCCATCAGAAACGACGTTTCCACCAGGTCGCCGGCATTGTCATACATGTCGAAAACGGGCAGGCTCGCTCCCGTAGCGTCGTCCATGAAATGCGACCACGCCCCGTGATACCTTGGCGCTTTTTCGAGAAAGCTGACGATCTTCGTCAGCCGCTCGACTCCTTGCTCGCGCGTGATGAATCCGCGTTCCACTCCCACAACCAGCGCCATGATCCCGAAGCCGCTCGCTCCGGTCGCCAGGATGCGATCGTTGCCCGGAACATTTTCGCGCGCCATCCCCGAGTGAGGGCCGGCCGAATCCCAATAGTAGTGAAAACACTCCTCCTGCAGCATCGTCAGCAATTGATCGTCGTCGAGAGGCCGCGTCGAAGCCTCAACTACCAGAGAGAACGCTGATAAATGATAGTTTTCGTCTGCCGCCGCCACCTTGTAGCGTCCTGTCATTCCAGGACGCCCGAGATAATCGCTGTATCGCGTAATGCCCGGCACCTGGATCCCGATCGGACGAAAACCCGCGCCATTTTCCGACCGGTAGATCACGTATCGCTTCAGCGCGCCGCTGTCGACGGCATCCCACCGCAAATCCACCTGCCGTTCGTAGCCGACCGCCTTCAGGCCCTGCGGAGCAGCCAACGGCGAGATGTTCCCGGCCTCGCCGCTGGAAGCAGGGTCGATCCGAATTTCGTCGATCAGCAGTGTGTGTTTTGTCCCATCCGCCGCATTCTGGGAAAAGACGATCTCCTGAAGCCGGTGCGGATCGAAGTGGTCCACCGAACCATTCGAGAATTTCGACAGGGGGATTCGGATTCTGGTCCATTGCCGCGCCCGGATCGTGTTGGCAAAATCTCCAAGCCTCACCGGCACGGAAAAGTTCCTGTTTGTATCAAGAAGGCGAATCGCGGGCAAATCCTGCGGCAGAATCGGCGCGGGGGAGAAGCACCACAGAAATAGCGCGTCGCCGTAGAACAAGATCTCTCGATTCCGGAATTCGACCACCCTGACTTGCAGTTCCCAGGAACCGCCTGGCTCCGATCGCCACGCAAGCCGCAGCGCGTTCGGCGGTGTAAAAAAGATGCTTGAATCGACGGGGGCCTTTTCATCGCGCAACTCGAGAGCGCTCGGCCCCACGGCTTTTCCCAGGCTGTAAAAATAAGCATCCGGTGTGTTGCTGTTATCAAAAAACGTGTGCCGGTAGTACTCGGTATCGGCGCTGCTTGCCGGGCAGAGAACCAGCGCGAGCGCAGCGGCCACGATCCACGCAGCCGCACGTGCCCGGCGCCCACTGTGAAGGGAACGCGCAATCGAAGAGCCGCACACCTCAAATCATCCTTTTCCCGGCTGAAATACGCTCGCTCTGTTTCAGGTGAGACTCTACACCGACGCCAGCCACTTCCGCCGTGACTGATGATATTGCGAAAGCTGAGCGTTGGCGCTCGAAATGGTTTCGACTTCCGCCGCGATGCGCGAAGGGTCCGTGCCCGCCTCTATACTACTTGATCGGCTGCGGTCTCGCCGAGAACGGTCCCTTTCCGATGCGCCCCGCCGGACGCAACCACTCGCGCGGGAAGCCGAATAAGGTTATCTTTGTCCGCGGTGAAGTCGCTGCGGGCTGACGCAGCGGCAATCTCCCGCGTGCGAAGGGCGCATGGACCACTCGCTAAACGCAATTCTGTCGAGCTACGACGAATCGGCGCCTTTGTCGGAGGCCTTTACTATCCCAGCGTCTTGGTATACGGACGCGCGTATCGCAGCCCTGGAAAACGAGAATGTCTTTGCGCGCACTTGGCAGCCCGTGGCTCGCATCGGCCAGCTCGAATCGCCTGGAGATTACGTCACCGCCCTCGTCGCAGGCGAGCCGATCATCATCGCTCGCGGCAGCGACGCAAAACTCCGCGCTTTCTTCAACGTCTGCCGCCATCACGCCATGATCGTGATGAACGAGCCCTGCGGCCGTGCGCCGCACCTCCGCTGCCCCTACCATGGCTGGACGTACTCGCTCGAAGGCGAACTCCGCGGCGTGACCGACTTCGAGGGCGTGTGCCACTTCGATCGCTCGCAAAATGGGCTCGTCCCGCTGCGCGTCGAAACGTGGGAAAACTTTGCATTCGTGAATCTCGACTCGCAGGCGGCGCCGTTGCACGATTTCCTCGGCCCGCTCGTCGAACGCGCGCTGCCGCTCGGATTCGGCCGGCTGAAATTCGTCGAGCGCCGCAGCTACACGCTCAACTGCAACTGGAAGATCTACGTCGACAATTTTCTCGATGGTGGCTATCACGTTCCACACATGCACAAGGGCCTCAACAGCGTCCTTGATTACACGAATTACACGATCGAGAACCTCGAGCGCTGCTGCGTTCAGTCCAGCCCCGTCTCCATCGATTCCGGTTCTGACGCGAGCGCCGCGGCCACACGCAAAGGCGATCGCGCGTTCTATTTCTGGCAATATCCGAATTTCATGCTCAATTGGTACGAAGGCTATCTCGATACGAATCTCGTCATCCCGCTCGCGGTGGACCGCTGCGAGGTGATCTTCGACTTCTACTTCGGCAATGTCAGTGAATCGCAGATGCCTTATATCCTCGAAAGCATTGGCGTCAGCGAGCGCGTCCAGCAGGAAGATATCGTCATCTGCGAGGGCGTGCAGCGCGGGCTCAATTCACGCGCCTATCACGCCGGCCGCCTTTCCGTGCGCCGCGAAGCCGGCGAGCATCTCTTCCATCGTCTCCTCGCGGCCGATTTGAAAGCGCGCGTCGCGAAATCCGCGCGCTAGTCGCCGGCTGCGCCGGTTTCGATTCCGCAAAAGCGCTGCACGGGCCGGCCCTTCGCTGGTTTCTTCGAAAACGGCGAACGCTTCACGAACCTCGCCGCCGGTGATACCTTGGCGTACGCCATCGTGATTCGGCCGCGCAAATCGAACCTGCTGTCGCTTTTCCTGATCCTGTCGGTTCCCTTCAGCGTGCTGAGGGCCACAAGTAA
>DATGHM010000197.1:0-13449 GCA_035307985.1 Candidatus Acidiferrales bacterium | reverse complement strand
AAGAAGACGAGTTCTTCGATCTGGAAGACTTCTCCAGCCGCGGCGACTTCCTCGCTAAGGCCCACACCTACCAGCTCTACTTCAACCTGGCTCGTCCCAACTCACACAAAAACTATCAGAGCCCCTGGCAGATCATCGAGCGCCTCGCTCCACGCTCGCCTCTCGAACTCTGCTTGCTTCCGCCCGTCTTCCTGGATTATTACCTCAACGACTCAGGGGGATACGATGTGCCCAGGCAGCCCTCACGATCTCATTTCGACGGGGGCTCCGGGAGGGCCTCGATGACGGCCATTCCGGTCGGAGTCGGGACGACATTGTTGAGACGGAAGCCTGAGGCGGCAAGGAGTTCGCGATATTCGTCAGCAGTGCGCTCTTTCCCGCCGGTCAAAACGAGCATCGCAATATCAGTCAGCTTTCCCGGCGAAGGCTCGCTGCCTTCGGGTAAACACCACTCGACGAGCAGCAGCGCGCCATCGTCGGGCACCGCGTGACCGCAGTTCTCGAGAATGTGGCGCGCTTTTTCATCATCCCAATCGTGGATCACGCTTTTCATCACATAGGCGCGGCAACCGGAAGGCACTTCGCGAAAAAAATCGCATTCCTGCAGTTTGGCGCGGCTCGCCAACTCCGCGCCGAGGTAGCCGCGCTCCCGCGCGCGGTCGAGCACATGCGGCAAATCCGCCAGCACGCCGCACAATTTCGGGTAAGCGCGCAGGATCGATGCCAGCAGTATTCCGTTGCCTCCCCCCACGTCCATGATGCTGCCCCAGCGCCCAAAATCATACGCCGCCGCCGCCAGCGGCCCTGTCATCGCCGACATGCTGGTCATCGCGTCGTCGAAGATCCGTCCCTGCTCCGGATGCTGGCGCAAGTATTCGAAGCCGTCCATCCCGAAGACTTTATCGCGCGCGGGCTGCCCCGTCTTTACACTGTGGAGAATGTCCCGAAAAGGGGTATAAAAGAATTCCGTTCCACGGAAAATAAGCTGCGCCCGCAGCGATCCCGGCACGCCGCTGCGCAGAAAATGCGAGAGCCGGTTGTTCCCAAAAAAGTGCGGGGCGCCCGCAGAGACAGGCGCGGTCTCGTCGAATACTCCCGCGCCAGCCGCCGCCCGCAACACGCGATAAAGAGCCGATTCGTTCACCTTTAGCTTCCCGGCGAGCTCCGCAGCGCTCTTCGGCCCTTCCGTGAGCAAATCCGCCACTCCCAATGTCGCCAGCGCGCACAAACACCGGTTAACGATGAATCCGTCCGCCATCTGCAATAGTTCCACCGGCGGCGCGGCGGGCTCTGGATTTGCAGATGCCGTCGCCTTCGATGCCGTTTCCATAGCCATCACCTCCGCAAAGATTCCGCGAAACACACCCTCGCGTTACGCGGTAATTTCCGGCTGAGCTCGCGCCATCACGGATACAGCAACCCGCGGTGCGTACCGGTAGGGACCCAGCCGCGTCATCAGCACCATCGCAACCAACGCCGCGAAGAAAAATGCCGTCAGCGACAAAACGTACGATCCCGTTTTATCGAACCCCAGGCCCATGAGATACGGGCCCAAAGATTGCGTTACAACGAATGCCGCCCAAGCATAGGAATAAATCTCGGCGAAAGAACGCAGGCCGAAATACCGGCTGGTCAAATACGCAATGATGTCGACCTCCGCCCCAAGTCCAAGTCCCAACAGTACAGCGGCCGCAAATGCCGTCCACCGAGGGCCGCCCATGCCGAGCAATGCAATTCCCGCAGCAGCTCCGCCAAAGAAGAACGCGGCGACACGAGGGCCAAAGAACCGGTCCAGCAAATATCCTGACGCAACTCTTCCGATCAGTAGCGCCGCGCCCAGAAACGAACTGGCCAATGCCGCAATCTGGACCGTGCTCCCTCGATCGGCAACCATGGCACTGATGTGAACCACGCACCCCTGTACCCCCGCTGCTACTAGGCAAAAAGCGGCTACCATGCACCAAAACGTCCGGTCCCGCCTGACTTGGCTCCAGCTCAGGCCCTGATCTTCGCTCTGATAAGCGACGGCACCGCTCGGAAGCGCATCGCCATCTGGAACCAGGCCCACTTTTTCCGGCCGCTCTTTCAGAAAAATTCCCACGATCGGCGCAGAAATCAGGAGCATCGCGGCGCCATAGAACACGTATGCCGCACGCCAGCCGAACGTAGTGATCAACCGCTGCGCCAGCGATGGCATGATCATCGCTCCCGTACCAACGCCAATCATCATCACGCCCAGGGCCAGGCCCCGGCGCCTATCGAACCAGTGAGAGACGACGTCGCTGTATGCCATCGGACCAGTCCCCGTGGAAACGGCGCCCAGCAAGAAATAGAACAGGTAGAGGCGCCACAGTTGCCCTGAAAAGGGACGATTGGCTGAGAGCAGAACCGCAAAGATCGCTATCGAGGGAATCACGATTTTTCGCGCGCCGTAACGATCCACCAATCGTCCAATCACAAGCGCACTGATTGCGCTTGTCACGCCATACAGAGTGTAGGCCAACGAAATGGCCGCGCGGTTGGTATGAAACTCCCTGCTCAACGGCTCCAGAAAAACGCTGAAAGAAAACACAATAATCGGAGCGGAGCTGAGTAATAAGCCAAGCGCCGCCGTGAGCGTCACCCACCAGCCGAAAAAGAGCCGCGGCCGATCTTTGTTCATTTCTGGCGCCCTCTGGCTGCGCTGATTGTCGCAGAGGCGGCTTACAAGTGTTGAGGTCTGTTGATCGAGTATATCGCTGGCCGATTGTATGACATTCGCGCACGGTTTTGCGACCGGCTCACGCCTCTTCATGTTTTGTCGCGGAACCTATAGAATGCAGGTAGGATATCGACGATGCGAACGCGCAGACTCGCTCTGATGCAGGCTGTTGCCGCCCTTCTTCCGCTGCTTTCCGCGATGCCGCCCGCCGCGCGGGCCTCGCAAGCGCCCGCACACAAAGTCGCATCCGCGCACAAGACCACCAAACCCGCTACCATGCCGCTGATCGATGTGCAGGGCTACCGGCGCGTCCTGGAAAAATATCGGGGCAAGCCCGTCATGGTGAACTTCTGGGCCACATGGTGCGAACCGTGCCGCTACGAGTTCCCGATGATCGTCGAGCTTACGCGCGAATATGCGCCGAAAGGCCTGGCCGTGTTTGGCGTCAACCTCGACAGTGATGCGGATA
The DNA here is from genome assembly GCA_035307985.1 of Candidatus Acidiferrales bacterium. Lineage (GTDB taxonomy): Bacteria > Acidobacteriota > Terriglobia > Acidiferrales > UBA7541 > Palsa-295. The sequence goes on along the minus strand of DATGHM010000197.1, from coordinate 10,279 downwards.
TGCACGTGGCCCGGAATTTCCTCGCGAAGAATCAGCCGCCGTTTCCCAGCTACCGGCAAAAATCGGGCATCGACGTGGACGCGTTCTACCATGGCGTGAATCCCGCCTGGACGGGAACGATGCCGCAGACGATTTTCTATGACCGAAGCGGCCGCATCGCGGGCTACTTTTTTGGCGGGCAGTCACGTGAAGCGTTCGAGCAAGCCATTCGCACGATTCTCGCGAGTCCCGAGGCCGCGCCCGGCTCGCACTGATCCATTTCAAGCTTCAATCCAAATCTGAACCGGAGGAACGCCATCATGTTTCAAACGCACGGCCACAAGCTCACGTGGATGGGTCATGCCACGTTTCGCATCACCACAGCAAGCGGAAGGGTGATCATCATCGACCCGTGGCTCACGTCGAATCCGGCTTGCCCGGATTCCCTGAAGAAGGTCGACAAGGTCGACGTCCTGCTGATCACGCATGGGCACTTCGACCACATCGCGGACGCCGTTGATCTCGCGAAGAAGCACACGCCGCAGGTGGTGGCGATTCATGAAACGTGCGCATGGCTCGAGTCCAAAGGTGTGCAAAACACGAGCCCGATGAACATCGGGGGAACCCAGAAAGTTGGCGACATCGACGTGACGATGGTGCAGGCGTTCCATTCCTCCGGGATTCAGGACGGAGACAAGACGATCTACGGCGGCGATCCGGCGGGATTCGTGGTTCACCTGGCCGCCGGCCCGAACATATATCACGCGGGCGATACCGCCGTTTTCGGAGATATGAAGCTGATCGGCGAGCTCTATTCGCCCGATATCGCGCTGCTGCCCATCGGCGACTGCTACACGATGGGGCCACGCGAGGCGGTTCTCGCGGTGCGCTTGCTGGGTGTGCGCCACGTTGTGCCCATGCACTTCGGGACGTTCCCCGTGCTTACTGGCACTCCCGAAAAGTTCCGCGAATTGACGAAAGATATGTCGGGCCTCGAAGTTCACGTGATGAAGCCGGGCGAAACGCTCGGCTAGGGTCCCAGGAGTTCATGGGTTCAGGAGGCCGAAGCTTTAGCAGCTTGCTGAAAAACGCCTTGTCTTCAGGAGGGCGGGGTTTTAACCCCGCCGTAAGTGGGCGTTTTGTATCAGGGGTTTTAACCCCTGAAGCTGCCGTTCGACTTTTTCAGCGTCCTGTTAGCTCCGGCGTTAAGAGACTTCATGGGTTGAGGAGGCCGGAGCTTTAGCTCCGGCGTTACGAGAGTTCACGGGTTCAGGAGGCCGGAGCTTTAGCTCCGGCGTTAAGCCGATCAAAACTCAGGGGCTTCAGCCCCTGAAGACAACGCGAGACGCTCAGACCTTTTACTTAGGACACCGCAATCGACTCGAGGAGCGACGATGCCGAAAATCCTTTCGGAAAACGTGGAAAAGTACATGAACGAGCTGCTGCCCAAGCGCGACGCCGTGCTTTCGGAAATGGAGCGTTACGCAAAACGCAACGATGTGCCCATCATCGGCCCCGCGTGCGGCAGGCTGCTGTCGTTGCTGGCGCAGATTTCCGGAGCCAGACGCATCTTCGAGATGGGATCGGCGATCGGTTACTCCGCGATCTGGTTCGCGAAGGGCGCGGGAGATGGTGCGGAGATTTTCTGTACCGACGGCGATCCGGAAAACGCGCGGCGCGCCAAGGAGCATTTCGAGCGCGCCGGCGTAAGCGAGCGCATTCGTTTTCTGGTGGGCGATGCGATCGAATTGCTCGATACGGTCGGCGGCGAATTCGATTTGATTTTGATCGACGTCAACAAGACGCAGTATCCGGCGGCGTGCAGGAAGGCGGTGCCCCGGCTTCGTCGCGGAGGATTGCTCGTCACGGACAACGTGCTGTGGTCGGGCAAGGTGACCTCGCGCGCCAAGGACGCGAACACGCGGAGCATTCAGGAATTCAACAGGGCCACGTACGCGTCAAAGGAGCTTTTTCCGGTGATCGTGCCGCTGCGCGATGGCGTCTCCATTTGCCGCAAACTCTGATACCGGTTTCGTGCCGGACGGGGATGTAGCTCAGGTCTTCAGACCTGAGCGGGAATCGCGCGCTCGCCCTTGCGGCGATGTCATCCTGAGCGCAGCGAAGTCTGCCATGCAGCAGTCAGGGATCTGCTTTTTCGGCCTTTTCCCCTGCCAGGTCATCCCGAGCGAGCGCCGATTCCCACGAGTTACGAGTCACGATTCACGGATCACGCCCGTTCAACTCGCAACTCTAAAAACTCTCAACTGCTTCCCATCACTCCTTCGGCGTGACGCTCACCGGCTGGGCCAGCTTGAAATCGAGACGAGTCTCCGCGGGAATTTCAATGTCGCGCTTGCCGGTGAACGCAGCGCCAGCCGTTCCCGCGCCGCCCCCTGCCAGCGCGCCGATTGCCGCGCCTTTGCCGCCTCCCGCAATCGCCCCGACAATCGCGCCGAAAGCCGCGCCACCACCGCCTCCGATGGCCGTACGCTTGCCGCGTCCTTTGGTACTTTCCGCCACCGACGAGGTGTGCAGGCGATAGCGCCGGCCATCGATGGTGATCGATTCGAGCGCAAGTCCAAGTTCAGCCTGGCCTCTGAAGCGGCCCGCCGATTTCGCCGAGGTGATAACGCCCAGAATTCGAGCGCCCCGGCGCGCCACTTCCTGACCGTGAACGATCAAAGGCTCGTCGAGTGAAGCATCGAAGCGATCGCCGTCATTGGCGGTTTTCGAGCTTACCGCCTGGTCCACGGTAACGCGAAGAATCTTTCCCGCGGGAATGACGATCGGCGGCGGCGCGGGCTGCTGCGCACTCTCCTGCTGAGACTGTTGCGCCGAAGACGACGAATCCGGCGCGGTCGCGGAGTTGGGCGGGTTGGCGGCGCCGTTGGCCGAACTCGAAGCGTCGGCCGGGTTCGCGGCGTTCGGCTGCCCGCTGTTCGCCGGAGCTTGCGAGTTCTTGCACCCCGCGACAAGCAAAAGCGCAGCCGCTGCAATCCATGCCTTTCGGGCCATTCTTGACGACACACCCATCGTTTTTTTCCCTCTCGATTAGCGTTCAGAGCTCATTGGTCGCGATCACATATGCCTGGTAAATCGTTTCGCCCGCGCCTTCCGCATCCCGCTTCAGGGTTTCAGGAGGCTGGGGCTTCAGCCCCGGCGTTAATCGGCTCCCAACGAGGGGCTTCTAGCCTCTTTCAAAAGGCCGGGGCTTCAGCCCGGCGTCAATCGACTCCCAACCAGGGGCTTCTAGCCCCTTTCAGGAGGCCGGGGCTTCAGCCCCGGCGTCAATCGCTCCCAACCAGGGGCTTCTAGCCCCCTTCCAAAAGGCCGGGGCTTCAGCTCCCGCGTCAATCGACTCCCAAACAAGGGGCTTCTAGCCCCTCTCAGGAGGCCGGGGCTTCAGCCCCGGCGTCAATCGACTCCCAGCCAGGGGCTTCTAGCCCTTTCAGGAGGCCGGGGCTTCAGCCCCCGCGTCAATTGACTCCCAAACGAGGGGCTTCTAACCTCTTTCAGGAGGCCGGGGCTTCAGCCCCGGCGTCAATCGACTCCCAGCCAGGGGCTTCTAGCCCTTTCAGGAGGCCGGGGCTTCAGCCCCGGCGTCAATTGACTCCCAAACGAGGGGCTTCTAGCCCCCGGAGAAAGCCCGAAATCGCCGAACCACTCGTGAGATCACTTCTAGCGATCAGACTTCCAATCACTCAGGACTGACAGGCTGGGCGCCTATTACGGACGAATGAACCAATTGCTAACTAATTTTAGTTCGCCCGCCCCGCTCACCGCAACCCGCGCCCCCCATCCGCGTGCCATATCGGTTCACCGAGGGATGTCCCTTCGCCGGTGAGTGGAAGTCACGCGCAGATTTCTCGACACGGTGTCCAGAAGCTCGTCAGGAATGGCGAGCAACAGGGGACGAGAATCCCTCGCGTCGGCGGGGCGGGCTCCGTATCTTGGTTTCGGGGGCGCGGCGCGACCTATGTCTCGCGCGCTGCCACTGTTTTCGGGTAGGTTACTTCGCCGTCGGTCAGGCGTCATGAGTAATATCCCATTCTTCCTAACCCAGCTAAACGGAATGTTCTTACGATAGCGCTGAGGGTATGGGTCGGGATATTCCCTAAGCCACTCATCAAAGAACTCTTTCAGGGCGCTTCCGTGTGCGTAACGGAGGTCTACGTGTCGCAAATTGTCCCGGTGACGGAAAAACCATCTCGCCTGAGATTCCTTACTCGTCGCCCAGACAGATTAGCCATGATTCTTGCGGCGATCATGCTCCGCTCGCGCTTTCGCGTGTGCCCGGAAGTCGCACAGGCAAACCACGGTGCCAAACCAGCAGCTCAGCTGCGATCAGACCGTCCGGCGGCGGATACGCGTCCGTCGTTTCGGACGGGATCAGCCCCGCTCGTGCTTCGACCACTGACGCGGGCAACCGGACTTGGCGCTTGCCGGTACGACTGCGGAGTTTCCTAGCCGCTCTCTGCTGTGTCTGCAACCGTTGATCAGCTGGGATGCTCATTTTCGCCTCCAGTGCGCGACCATTATATTTTCGATGTCCAACTTACCTGGGTTATTTTCTGCTCGACCCTGCTAAACACTAGCTTTCCGTGAAGCGGATCCTGATAGAGCTCGTGAGAGGGAACCTCCCTGAAATTTTTCACCACAAAGAGAAAAAATCTATCCCTCAGCATGGAAGCAACCGAGTGCTCCTTGCTCGTAAGGGCGATGCTACCGCTTGCGTCGGCCAAGCCCTTTACTTCGATTCCGTAGAACGAATTTGGAAAGAGGAGCCTGAAGTCAAATCCGCAGCCGAAATTCGTCGTGTCCTCAAGTTCGCAATTCTTAAAAAGATCGATTTCCTTATATTTTGATCTGAAATACTGCTCGGCCGCTTGGCCCGTTATTAGTCGTTTTGCAAATGAACGCTCCTGCTCCTGTTTGCTTTCAGCTTCTTCCTGTAGGAGGTCGAGTTCGTGCTCCTTGTAGACCGCACGCTTCAGCAGATCCGTGAAGCTATCGAGGGGCAGACCACCGAACTTGTTGTAGATAGCTTTGCAGTACGATCTTAGCGGCCTTTTGTGCCAACCCTTTCTCTTATTCGGAAAGAGAGGATCGAATTCATCTCTGTAGTTCTTAAGAGAGGCTGGTCTAGCCGCCAGCGCCGACCCAATTACGTTAAACGCTTCGGCAAAGCTATCGAAACCGAGGCGTTGCAAGCCATCCGAATTGAACTTGGAAAGGTATAGCCCCGCTAATATGGCCTTGTCACGTACGGAGAATTGCCGCATTCGCGTCAGGATAGGGGAACCTTCAGCTCAACCAAGCTAGAACTGTCACGGGCGCGTTCTGCCGCGCGAACCCGCCGCATGATCTCGCTGCGCTGGTCAGGAGCGAAGGTATCCATAAATGTTTATGGGCTAATCTAGGACAAATTCCCGAGAAACGCTACCGTTTTGGGAACGATCCCTTCCTCTCCCCTCGGAGCGGTTCCGAGTTTCGACGCCTTCGTGTCAGAAGCGGTTATCGTCGGCATAGCGTGCGTGCAGTGCTAAAGACCTCGGCGCTACATTCAAACCCAAGGCAAAAGCCGATCCCTCGTCGTTTGGCGCGCTTGAGGCGCGTCGCGCTAACCACCGGCGCTCGCTCTCTTCGCCGAGGCACTCAGGGCAGGCGGAGTGACAGGCGGAACGGTAGCATCGGAACGAGCTAGCCGAGGAGAGCGCGGAGTTTGGCGCGGAGTTCGGCGAGTTCGGCGGCGGAGACGGCGCCGTTCTTTTTTGCGCGCCGTTGGCGCCAATCGAGACTGCGAACCTGGTCGGCGAGGGCGACGCTGGGCGTAGGGCCGGCAATGAGCACTTCGAATGGATAGGATTTGATGTGGGTGGTCATGGGGCAGCAAAGCATCAGGCTGGTTTTGGCGTTATAAGCGGCGGGGCTAAGGACGACAGCAGGGCGATGGCTAGCCTGTTCGTGTCCTGCCTGCGGGCTAAGGCTAAAGGTGACCCAGACGATATCGCCCGCGTCGGGAACATAGGATCGCGGCACTACCAGACCTCGTTGCCGACCGGCCCGCCAAAGTCGGTTTCGCCGTGCAGGTTGCGGCGGGAGATTCCCTTCAACAACTCGGTTAGGTCGTAGTCCTTACGGCGGAGCGGCTCGATGACGATACACCCGGATTCTTCGCGGATGTCGACGGCGTCGTCGAGCTTGAGATCGGCGGCTTGCAAAACCGTTTTGGGAATCCGGATCGACGCGCTATTGCCCCATTTTTTGACGGCGGCTTTCATGGAAACACAGTCTCCTGTTTGCGAGTCGGAATGAGCCCGCCTCGACGGGCGGGTCCCACCACAGCTGCACGCTGCAGCGGCAATAAGGATGCCATCGCACGGGCGTGCGTGTCAACATTGTAGATACGGACCCCTACTTTGTAGAGGCGCGGATCGACCGGTTCGCTTTCGAGGACGAAAAACGCCAAACTCGCGCGCTCTTCGGTCCCGCTTGCCATCCCGAACCCAGTCCCGCGTCGTCTGCGGGAATGGCGGTGAGGGATCTGCTGTCCGTTCGGGTTTGACCGTCTCGAAGCGCCCGCACCGACCGACAAACTTTGTCACCTGTTTTGCACCATTCTTGTGCAACTTTCGCGCCCGTAATCCGCTGTCCGGCCTCCACTTAGAACGTTTACCTTGGATCCGCCGATTTGACACGCATGTTACCGTAAAAGTATGTATGAGATAACGCAGCGATGAAGACACTAACTGATAAAGAAAATGGCCGAAGGAGCGGCCATGGGACCCTCGCGGGGGCTGCTGGCCGGGATTGTCAGCGATGCTACCCGGAACAGCGTTCGAATAGAAATCGCCGCAAGTCCAGCGAAATCAGCTACCTGAGAATTTCTACCCGGAACAGTTTGCGGCATTCGGAAAGTCTTTCTTTAACTTTCCTGACAGTTTCGGTACGGGAGAGAATTTCTCGGTACACCTGCCGAGATATTTTTCGCGTAACTCTAGTCCCGTCAACAAAACTGCCAAAATTTCCCGGTACACTTTGCAACGGCTTGGCGCACGGAGGGCCTATCGACTAGGACCAATCAAAATTCGGAAATCCGCCATTCGGGAGAATGGCGCTCCCGGGACGAGCACTCAGGCTCGGCGCGGGAGAAGGGAGCGGAGGAAGAACGTCAGGTTGGCGGGGCGTTCGGCGAGGCGGCGCATGAAATACGGGAACCAGTCGGTGCCGTAGGGGATGTAGATGCGCAGGCGATACCCTTCGCGAACGAGCTGCCGCTGCAAATCGGTGCGAATGCCGTAGAGCATCTGAAATTCGAACTGGTCGCGGTCAATCTTCTTCTCGCGCACGAAATCCTTCGTGGCCTGCAGCATGGCGGGGTCGTGCGTGGCGATGCCGTGATAAACGCCGCTGGGCAAAAGAATTTTCATGAGCTTGACGTAGTTCGCATCCACGTCGGGCTTCTGCGGGAAGGCGACGGCGGGCGGCTCGTTGTACGCGCCCTTGCAAAGACGGATGCGGCAGCCAACGCCGAGAAGGTCGCGAACGTCTTTTTCCGTGCGATAGAGGTAGGCCTGCATGACGGTGCCAACGTTTGAGTGCCGCGCGCGGACGCGTTTGACGATATCGATCGTGCGCTGCGTGTAAGGCGAGCCTTCCATGTCCACGCGGACGAAATTCGCGTAGCGCGCGGCGTGCGCGACGATGCCGGCGAGCAATTCCTCGCAGAGTGCGGCGTCCAGATCCAGGCCGAGTTGCGTGAGCTTCAGCGAAACGTTCGATTCCAGCCGCTCCTGCGCGATGCGGTCGAAGATCGCGAGATAATTTTGCGCGCTGCGGCGAGCGGCGGCTTCGTCGGCGACGTTCTCTCCAAGCAGGTCCAGGCTTGAGGATTGGCCGGCCTGATTCACGGCATACGCAGCCACGACGGCGTCGTCCAATTTTTCGCCCGCGACGAAACGGCGCGCCACACGTCGGCTGAGTGGATTCCTCATCATCAGCGGCGCGAGGCGTTTGCTCTCGGAAAGATGCAGCAGGATGGAACGCATCGGGTGAAATGGAACGCGGGCGGCTGGGGCGGCGGACTCAGTCGACATGGACACGGAATTATGCCAGAAGGCCAGACGTTAGAGGGCAGAAGTTGGAGGTTGGTTGAGAGCGTTAAAAATCAAAAGTTGAAAGTTGAAAGCTAAATCTCTCCCGGTCGACTCACGCTCTCTCAACGGTTTTGTGCTCAGCCACGGCGTGTTCCTGGAGGAACTTTTCTGCTTCGAGCGCGGCCATGCAGCCCGAACCGGCGGCGGTGACGGCCTGACGATAGCGATGATCCTGAACGTCGCCGGCGGCGAAAACGCCGGGGACGCTGGTCAACGGGCCGTCATGAGTGCGGACGTAGCCGGCTTCGTCCATGTCGAGCTGGCCCTTGAAGACTTTCGTGTTCGGATCGTGACCGATCGCGACGAAAACGCCTTCGACTGGCATGGTCTGCGTTGCGCCGGTTTCCACGTTGCGGAGCGTGGCCATCTCGACGGCCTTGTTCTCAATGTTGTGGATGTCCTCGACGACGTAGGGAGTCATGAACGTGATTTTCGCGTTCGCGCGGGCGCGGTCGAGCATGATTTTGGTGGCGCGAAATTCGTTCCGGCGATGCACGATCGTGACGTGCTTGGCGAAGCGGGTGAGGAACGTCGCTTCCTCCATGGCCGTGTCGCCGCCGCCGACGACGAGGATTTCGCGGTCGCGAAAGAAATAGCCGTCACAGGTGGCGCAGGTGGAAACGCCGTGGCCCAGCAGGTGCTTTTCGGACTCGATTCCGAGCATGCGCGCGGAGGCGCCGGCGGCCACGATCAGCGTTTCCGCTTCGTAGGTTTCCTTGGCCACGACGATTTTGAACGGTCGGCCGCTGAGATCGACCGAAGCAACAGCGCCTGACTTAAATTCCGCGCCGAAGCGTTGCGCCTGCTTGCGGGAATTCTCGATCAGCTCGGGACCGAGGATGCCGTCGGGGAAGCCGGGGAAATTCTCGACGAGGGTGGTCAGCGCAAGCTGGCCGCCGGGCTCGTAGCCGTCGAAAACGAGCGGATTCAGATCCGCGCGAGCCGTATAGATGGCCGCGGTCAGACCGGCGCAACCGCTTCCAATGATGATCACCTTGTGCAAGGGTCTTCTCCTTACCATTCGATGTTCGCGGTCGCGCCCGGATGCGGCACGAAAAGGTGGTCATTGTAACACCCCCGAGTGCGGGCGCGAATTAGGGCGAAAAGGGCGGGTCTGAGACCCGCCCCTACAGATTGCAGGCGCATAGACGTTTGCGCGGCAATACCGAGGAGCGCCAGCGGCTGGGCGACCAGGATTGACGCGGCGAGACGGCACGAAAGACCCACGAAGAACTAAAACCAGTGTGTCGTGGCGACCCGACCTCCACGGATGATGTGGCCGACTGCGGGCGGGTCTGAGACCCGCCCCTACAGATTGCAGGCGCATAGACGTTTGCGCGGCCGAGGAGCGCCAGCGGCAGCCCACGTCGGACCCGGCCTCGGGCTCGATAAGCGACCAGCAGCCGAGCTTCTGGAAGCAAACCCCTGCCGGGACTGAAGCCCGGCGCTACGTACAAACCTACACCAACGCCTCGCGGCCTTGCGCAAGCGGTGGAGACGCGAGAGGAATTTGCGCGGTTCAGGCTTGTAGGCGATAATCCGGCCCGAGAAAGGCCGGATGCCCGCACCTCTCAACCTCTTTCGCTTGCTCAACGAATTCATCGTGCTTCTGCTTGGCGCGCTGCTCGCGCTGATGGCGGCGACGCACACCATGGCGCTGCCATCGCATCCGGCGCTGCTGATCGCGCTCGGATTCGTTTTTGTTTTCTGGGCGGCGCGAGCGTGGGCACGGCCCGTGCCAAAAGAGGGCCAGATGATGACGGGCGTGCGCGCGGGTTCGCTCGGGATTGTGGGGATCCTGCTGGTCGCGATACCGCTGCTGTCGCTCGGGCGCGCGAATCTGCTGCTGGGAATCGCAGGCGCGGTGCTGGTCGTTCGAGGAATCGTGGGAGGGCTGCTTTCGTTTCGACAGGCCTAGGCAAGTGAATCGTCAGGGCGCGCGACGTTCCTGACCTCGAGGAGGAAACAACGATGTTCAAGGAATTCAAGACCTTCGCGATGCGGGGAAACGTACTGGACATGGCCGTCGGCATCATCATCGGCGCGGCGTTTGGGCGAATCATCACGTCGCTGGTGAGCGACATCATCATGCCGCCTCTCGGCCTGATTCTCGGCAAGGTGGACTTTTCGAACCTCTTTCTCAA
>DATGHM010000196.1:0-15192 GCA_035307985.1 Candidatus Acidiferrales bacterium | reverse complement strand
ATGACCAAGAAAGCAATCTCTCCTGGCGCTCTCCACCGCCTGCCGGCCGATTTACGTAAGGTTCTCATTTCTGACCCAGAGGCGCGGGCAAAATGGGAGGATATTACGCCACTCGCGCGCAATGAGTGGATCTGCTGGGTTATCTCGGTCAAGAAACCGGAAACCAGAAGGCAGCACATTGAGCGGGTGCGCACAGAACTTAAGGAAGGAATGCGCCGGCCTTGTTGCTGGCCGGGCTGTCCTCACCGCTGAAATAAGCACAGTCAGAGCAATTGTCCGGTTTCCCCGTTTACCAGGACTCAGCAAGCGGCATAACAAAATCGCCAGGTTCGTCAAGGTATTTCCACCACTGTCCCGACGCCGGCGTAAAGGTACCGATCAGCAAAGGCTTTTTGCAGCGCGGCAAACGTCGGCTCACCGGTGCAGTGGCCGACGGCGACGTAATCAAGCTTCCATTGATCGTGCAATGCCGTGGTTATCCTTTGAATATCGGCATCCGACGCCCCCACGAGATGGAGCCCTCCAAACAGAACCCGAACATGCGAATCCATTTTGGTCGCAGCTTCCAGGACCTTTTCGACGCCCGCGTGAGAGCACCCATCCACGATGATCAGGCCCTTCGGGCCGCGAATCGCCATCGAAATCTCACGAAGTTCCAGCGTCCCAGGGACCTGGGAGATTGTCGGGACAAGAAAAATGCCTGGTGCGATCTCCGTCGTTGAATCCACACGCACGAAGTTTGCCTGGGGCCAAGGCGCGCTCGCCGAGAGCGCAGCGGGTGGATTCCCATCGAAGTAGCGCATGTTCGCGGCCAGGGACTCGTCTTTGCGATAGAGGCTATTAGGGGCACTCCATCCAAACGGGCCCCACGGGTCCGCAGGCGCGTAAATCTTCACGGTCGGATTCACGCGCAGCAAGTAATTGAGTCCGCTGATGTGGTCGCTGTGCCGGTGGGAGAGCACGACGAAGTCCAGCTTGGTGAGATCCACTCCCAATGCCTTCACGTTATGTTCGAAAATCTCAGCGTTTCCACCCGTGTCGAAAAGGATCCGCTTGCCCCCGTACTCCACCAGCGCGGAGAATCCCCACGCTTTCGTCATGGCTGGAACGTTGCCAAACGCGTCGTACAAGATCGTGACGCGATTGCTGGACTGATCAGCACTGAGACAAGGAACCAGAAAGAGAGCGAGCACAAGGCTCAACGAGATACGGGATCTCATGTTGTCCTCCGTGAGGGTGTCTGTGCGCGCGACTATTAGCCAATTCTCAGTGGGAGTCAAGAAAAGGCGTGGTAAGTCAGCTAATCTTACATTCGGTCTTTGCGGGGAGCGAGTTTCCGAGTGCGCCGTTTACCGGGAGTTTGGGCCTAACTTCCGGGTTGCCGACGACACATACACTGACATCGCGGGGTTGGAACGCGAGCGGGCTGACACTCCGCCTATTCGGCGCGAACGAACTGCACAGCGACGGGGCTGGGAACATTCACAATCGTGCCCATCGGCTTGAGGTGGCCGTCTCGATCAATGTTGAAGACGACGATAGTATCAGAGGCCTGATTGGCAACGAGCAGATATGCACCTGTCGGATCGATGGAAAACCCGCGTGGCGTCTTCCCTTGGGTCGGGGTGCGCCCCAGAAAAGTCAGTTTCCCGTCGCTGCCGACCGCGAAAACAACAATGCTGTTGTCGCCGCGGTTCGATGCGTAAAGAAATTTTCCCGACGGATGCACCACAATTTCAGCCGCACCGTTTTGTCCCTTAAATCCAGCCGGAAGGGTTGAGACTCTTTGCAATTTGCGCAGAACGCCGGTGGCGGAATCGAATGCAAATGCCGTTATGGTCGACCCCATTTCTGCCAATACATAGGCGAACCGACCATCAGGACGAAACGCAAGATGGCGCGGGCCTGAGCCAGGCTTTACCGTCGAGAACGGAGGATCGTTCGGCTTTAGCGTACCGTTCGCTGAATCAAACCTATACACCAGCAATTTATCCAAACCGAGATCGACTGCGATCGTGAAACGGTCATCCCTGCTCAGCACGACCTGGTGTGCGTGCGGGCCTTCTTGCCGTTCGCGGTTCGGGCCGTGTCCCGTGTGTTGCAAGACTGCGGTCGGCTCGCCTAGCGTCCCATCGCGCCGACGCGGAAATACCGCGACCGTTCCCGACGTGTAGTTCGCTGCCAGGGCGTATTTCCCGGTAACGTCCAAAGTGACGTAGCACGGATCTGCTCCCCTCGATGAGACCTGATTTAGGAACGCCAGCCTGCCGTTTTTGCGGTCGATCGAGAAGGCGCTGATGGCCCCGGTCTTCTGACCGTCGTAGTTGGAGATTTCATTCACGGCATAAAGAAAATCTTCGGCTGGATCTACAGCGAGGAACGACGGATTCGCGATCTCGGCCGCTACCCGAGCGGAACTCGCATTCCCCTCATAAAAATCGAAAACATAAATTCCTTTGCTCTTCTCGCCAGTGTAAGTTCCCACGTACACGAAGTACGAACTCTTCGCGCTCTTCCTCTGGGCACGAGGCGGAAAAGGGTTAATAAGCGGAATCAGAATCAATACCAGCCGAAGCACAAAGGAGATAATGCTGAGCGTCATCGAGTCACCTTGACCGTTCTCGCCCACAGAATGGAGCGATTCCGTTGCCAAGAACAAACGACAGCGACCGCAGAACCGAGCCCGATGCCGGCGCCGTAGGTGGCAGTCTGGGTCTGAATTTGGGCTAGGACTTGAACCAGCAAGGCACTCGTTGCCATTTGCTTCCTCGCCCGAACTGTTCAGGACATTACTCAGAGCGACTACACCGGGCAAGTAAAAATGTCGTTCACACGGGATCGTTGAAGGGAGCTCCTGATAAGTCGGGTGATCTCAATAGGTCGACGCAACACTTGCTCGAAGTCTGTTCGTAGGGGTCTATCAGGCCGATTTCGTTCGTCGGGGGTTAATCCAAACAAAACACTGTCCTGTTTGGGTTCTGGTTGAGTCGCGCCGCACAGATCGATTCTCGATGGGAAGCATGGTTCGATCAACTGATTAGATGCTGTTGCATCGACCGGTTGAGCCGGCACGCCTAAGCGGACATTTGATCTTGGCTGGAAAGCAATCGTTCGCGTACGCCGTTCATCGGTACGCATATTCAAAAGGTTCTCAAGAACGCGTTGCGCGATTACCAGCCCATTTGGCGCATCCGCTCCAGGATGATTTCGCTGTAGTGAATCATGTGATCGGGCCGTCGCTTCAGGGGCAACGGCAGAATGGCGGCGAGCTGGGCAGAGTGTTGCCGGTCGATATTCCTGGCCGAGGTTCGGTAGTAGTATTCACACGCCGCCTCCGCCCCATAAACACCCCGTCCCCACTCGACCACATTCAGGTAAAGCTCCAGAATACGCCGCTTGCCGAGGACCAGCTCGGCCACCGGAACAAGCGTGACTTCGGCTCCCTTGCGCAGGACAGAGCGGCCCGTTCCGAAGAAAAGATTCTTCACCAGTTGCTGCGTAATGGTGGACCCTCCGCGAATGCGGCCGCCTTCCACGTCGTCTTTCGCAGCGACTCGTATCGCGTGCCAGTCGAATCCATGATGCTGATAAAAGCGCGCGTCTTCCGCAGCGATCACGGCATGCTGGAGATTGGGCGAGATACGGCTCAGCGGAACGAATTCGTAACGTTCGCGATACGGCGTCCGGTGAATCCAGGCTTGCACGCGACGCTCCATGTGCACCGCGGTGGTCGGTGGGTTGAACCATCGGGCAGCCACAAGCATCAGCGTTGCGAGCGACCAAAGAAGCGCCGCTCCGATGAGAAGCCACCGAACGAAGGACCGGAGCAAGTTCTTTCGAAAAATTACCTTTGGAGACGTGCCCGGGTTTTCCGCCACGCCTCAGAATAATCGTTTGGCCTCGTCTGACATAGCATTCGATAAGGCTCTGCGACTCGAGACGCATCAGGGACCTTTCAGGCCGCTAACGTTACAAAGACCTGTCGGAGGCCTCGCTGCGGGTTGATCGGAATCAACCCTGAACTGCTTCCTTTTCCTTGCGCCTGCTCAATATCGTGCTAATTTTGATCGGGGAGGCAGGAAAATGCCGCCTGGAGCAGGCACACCGTGACCATTCGCGAACGCCTCCATTGGATGTTTCGCATGGCAGGCGTGCTTTTCATTCTCGCTTCTGTCGCGTTCCTAAGCGCGATCACGGCCATGCGTTTTGCCATTCAGGGACGCGAAGTGGTCATGCCCGATGTGGTCGGCTTGAAAGCGATTCCCGCGCGACAGACGCTCCAGGGCCGCGGTCTCGGCCTGAAGATCGAGGACCGCGTTTACAATTCCCTTCCCGCTGATTCCGTCGTTCGCCAGAGCCCGCCCGGAAACATGAAGGTGAAAATCGGTCAGTACGCCCACGTGGTGCTGAGTCTCGGGCCGCAGCGCGCCGACATTCCCAGACTTGCCGACGCCAGCCTGCGCGCCGCGCGCATCGACCTGCTCCGCCGCGGATTGCAGGCCGGCGAAATTTCAAGCGTCTATCTGCCCGGCTGGGATGTGGACCAGGTGATCCAGCAGGACCCGCCGCCGGGGACGATCGACAATGTCAGCCCTCACGTGAATATTCTCGTGTCGCTCGGCCCGCGTCCGCTGGCATACGTAATGCCCAATCTCGTGGGGCTCTCGCTCGCCGATGCCGAGGCAAAACTGAAACCCGCCGGCCTGAAGATCGAGAAGGTTTCCCTCGCCGCCGTGCCCGGCGCCACACACGGAAATGTGCTGAGTCAAACGCCCAATCGCGGCCAGCGCGTCGACGCCGGCTCCAGTATCGAGTTGCAGGTCGCCGAATGAGAAGCGCGCTCCCCGTGCTAGAATCCGGCCGGCTGCATCGCGCGCCCCTGCAATGCGCGAGACCGGAAGAATATTCATGACATACGCCCGGGTCGAAATCGCTCCCTCGATTCTTGCTTCCGACTTCGCGAGGCTGGGGGAGGAACTCCGCAAGGTTGAAGAAGGCGGTGCCGACGTGATTCACGTCGACATCATGGACGGCCATTTCGTACCCAACATTTCGCTCGGCGTGCCCGTCGTCATCTCGCTGCGCAAAGCAACCCGTCTCCCACTCGACGTGCATCTCATGATCGAGCAACCCGAGGAGTACATCGAGGACTTCGTCCATGCCGGTGCGGACCGCGTCCTCGTGCACCAGGAGGCTACGCCCCACTTGGATCGTGCTCTCGAGATGGTTCGCGAAAATGGCGCGCAAGCCGGCGCGGTTCTGAATCCCTCGACGCCGATTGTGATGCTCTCCGACGTGCTCGATAAGCTCGATACCGTGCTGGTGATGTCCGTGAACCCCGGGTTCGGGGGACAAAAATTCATCCCCAATTCTTTCGAGAAAATCCGCCAGCTCGCGCAAATGAGAGCACGCTATAATGCGGCCTTCCGGATCGAAGTCGACGGCGGAGTCGATCTGGACAACGCGGCGGAGTTGATTCAGGCCGGGGCCAATACACTCGTAGCCGGAACTTCGATTTTCCATACGCCCGATCCAGCCGCGGCGGCCCGACAAATGCGCAAGCTCGCCACCGAAGCCTTGAGTCAGCGGGTTTGAGGTTGCGACGACACATCTCAGGGGTTGAGAAGGTGAAAACGTTCATGGCTGGATTCCTCGCGCGCCGGACGGCGCATAAATCTTCGAACCGAAAATGCTTTTGGCTGATTTTGTACGCCCTTCTGGCGGGTCCCTTCTCTCTTACCGCGAAGGCCCAGGCGGTTCAGGCCCAGACCGGAACCAGCGGTGGCAAGATCGAGCCTTCCAAGACTGAAGCCAAGCCGAGCAAAAAGAAAATCAAGGTTCACGTCGTCAACGAGGACAAGAAGAAGAAAGCCACTCCCGACGTGACCCAGCAGTCCGTCGCTCCCGATAAAGTTCTCTACGAGCGCGCCCTCTTCTCCATCAATAAAGGTCATTACACCGAAGGCCGCCTCAGCCTCCAGACCCTCATCAACACCTATCCGGACAGCGAATATCTTGCCAAAGCCAAACTCGCCACTGCCGATTCCTACTACAAGGAAGGCGGCATGTCGGGAATGACGCAGGCGGTCGAGGAATACAAGAATTTCATCATCTTCTTCCCCTTCCTCGACGAAGCCGCCTACGCGCAAATGCAAGTCGGGATGGCGCATTTTCGCATGATGGAGAAGCCCGACCGCGACACCACACAGGCCCTCGACGCCGAGCAGGAATTTCAGACCTTTCTTCTCAAATACCCGCGCAGCCCACTCGTCCCTCAAGCCGAACAGCACCTGCGCGACGTTCAGGAAGTCCTGGCCGACGGCCAATACCGTGTCGCCAAGTTCTACTACCTGAAGCAGGATTATGCGGCCTCCGCCGCCCGGCTCATGGACCTGGTCGAGCGCTACCCGCTGTATAGCGCGACCGACCAGGCGCTCTGGATGCTCGCCGACGTTTACTCCCGCGCCAGGAAAGTTTCCCGCAACGAAGACGAAAAAAATCACTGGGCGGATCTTGCGGGCGAATGCTACGACCGCATCGTCAAGGATTACCCGCTGTCCGGCTTTGTCCCTCAGGCGAAAGACCGCCTGCAGTCCATGGCAATGCCCGTGCCGTCGCCCGATCCCGAAGCCCTCGCGCGAATGAAGAAGGAGCAGATGTACGACAGGAAGCACCGTCCGGCGCAAACCGTCGCGCTTCTGCGGCTCCCGCTCAGCCTGGTGAAGTCGAGCCCGTCCGTCGCGCAATCGGCGCACTTTGGTTTGCCCAACCTGAATCCGCCGGACGACGCCATCTCCGCCCACGACGTCCTGCTGCAAGGCGCGAAGGGTCCCGACTTCAACGTGGCCAACCAGCAGCTTCGGCCCACCGCTCCGCCTCCGGCCGACAACGACTCCGGCACTCCCGTCGATGCCAACACCTCGAGCCCTCCGACCGACGTCCCGCAAGGCACCGGTATCGGAGTTCAGATCATCGCGCCCACAACCGGCTCCGATGCGCCGCCTACGGCGCAGCCGAACGAAGGATCGGCTCCCGCGCCGCAACCAATCGAAAATTCTCCCTCTGGAGTCTCGAACATCAACGGCGCCCCCGTCACCGGTGCCGCTCCTGCGGCCGCCCCAGCCTCTTCCTCGAACACGGCGGACCCTCCGGCCAGTGCCCCGCCGCCCGCGGCAACTGCCGCAACGGGAACGAAAACTGCCACCGACTCTTCGCAAACCGCCAAACACGGCAAGAATTACAAAACGCCCACGCTCGACGACAAAACTGAATCCAGCAGCAAGAAAAAGAAGGGCATAAAGAAGATCATCCCCTGGTAGGGCGCTCGATTGCTCGACCGCCGCGGCTCGACTCTGGTACCTGTCCTTTTTGCCCTGCTAACGCCTCAAGCACTCCTGTCCCTTGACTTCGTTGACGCCCCTCGATGCGGGTGTTAGCAATAGATGATGGCGCGAGGCGTGTCTCTTGAGCACGCGCGCACAGGGGAAATCAGTGCCTAGAGTTCTGGTCGCCGACGATAACTCCAACATCCAGAAAATGGTCGCCCTCGCTCTGGAAGAGCAGGGCATCGACGTCGTTTCAGTCGGCAATGGCGAAGCCGCCGTCCGCCGCATCCCGGATCTCGCGCCCGATCTCGTTCTTGCCGACGTCTTTATGCCCGTCCGCAATGGCTATGAAGTCTGCGAGTTCGTCAAGAAAGACGAGCGCTTCTCGCACATCCCCGTGATCCTCCTCGTCGGCGCATTCGATCCGCTGGACGAGAAGGAAGCGCGCCGCGTGGGCGCCGATGGCGTTCTCAAGAAGCCCTTCGTCCCGCCCGATCCCCTGATCGCAATGGTCGTTTCGGCGCTCGAGAAAAATCCTAAAGTTGCCGCCCAAATGGCGAAGGAACGCGAAGCCGCGCAGCCGAAGCCGGAGCTTCCTCCCATCGCTCTCGAAGCTCCTGCCCGCATGGCCCCGAAGCCGCTTCCCGACTTCCCCGAGCCTTCTCCCGAAGAAGCCGCCCTGATTTATGGATTCGAGAAAAAACCCGCGCGTTCCGGCCAGGAAGGCGCGCCCTCGCGTTTCGCGAGCAAACCCGAAGAAACGCAGGAGGAGTTCGACGAGAACGCCACGGCGAACGACTGGCGCCGCACTGCCGCGAATTTCGAAGTTCCCGACGAGCTTGGCTCCAAGCCGGCCTTTTCGACGGACGAGGATTTCGGCCCGGTTGTCTTCCCTTCCGAGCGCGACGTTCCTCCGAAGCACTATCCCATGGTCAGCGACGATGTGACCGGCAATGAGGAAGACGCACGTCCCCGCGCGTCTTCTCCCGCTCGCACCTTCGAACCGGCGCTGGTGGACGAAGCGCCTTTCCAGCACGCCGCTTCCAGCGCGCAACCGGAACCGCCAGCCTCGCCCGAGCCTGTAGCTCCCGAGCCATCGCTGCAGGCAACGTCGGAAGAAGCCGCTCCTGCGTCGTCTGAATATTCCGAAGAATCCTGGGTGTCCGCGATTTTCGGGAAATTCCGTCGCGCGAAGCCCGCCAAGGAAGAGCAGGACGAGACCACCGAAAATTCCGAAGCGGCCCCTGAGTCCGTCGCCCCGGTTTCAGCTTCCGCTCCCGCGAACGGCACGCCGAGCACCGAGCCCAATCGTGCGCCGAAAGAAGAGCAGGTTCTCGTCCGCGACGGACGCGCCGCGCTCGATTCCTGGTTCGCGCCGCATCCCTCCGTTTTGCACGATGCGCACGAGCCTTCGCACGCGGCTCCTTCCGCCTTCTCGTCCGGACCGCTGGAGAACCTGTTGTCGGCGCCGGCTGACTCCGCTGCGCCTAGAAATTCGGAAGCCTACCGGCAAGCCGATGCTGCCCGGCCCGCGTCTCCTTCTTCCGGTTTTCCCTGGACCGACGTCACATCGATGTCATCCGAGTTCGAAAACGACGCGCGCCAAGCCTATTCGGCTCATGATGCCCGGACAACCGATCAGCCGTCGCGCGACTTCGCAGGGTCTCCCGTCGAGGCAAACCACTCCGCGCTGCAAGCGTTTCTTCCTTCGCCGCCGGTGGAAGCGCCCGCCGACCAGGATTCTGCCGACGACCCGGCAGTTCACAGTGTGCCCAGCGCTCCGCTCTTCGCGCCTGCGTCGCTCGAATCCATGGCGGAAACCACCGATGACGCTCATTTCGCAACCGGCTCGGGAGAGCGCATCTCGACGGCTCCGCCGTCCGATCGCGAAGCGCTGGCCGGCATACCGTTTTTGGCGCCGTCTTCGCCTGCGCCGCTCGAGAGCGAGCCAGTCGAATCGAACACCGCCGAACACGCCTCCAGTTCCTGGGCAAACGAACCAACGACACACGACGCGCCTTCGGTCGAAGAATCCGCGGAGCCGCGAACCGATCTCGCCGTCAGCCACCCGCCGGCTGAATCAACAACGCCGGCCGCCGCCGAACCGTCGAGCGCTGCCCCGGGTGCCTATCCGTCCGTCGATGCTGTCGTCTCCAGGCTCCTCGAAAAACTCGAGCCGCAGATTCACGAGCTTCTCTCCAAGGACCTGCTCAAGCCCCTCGTCGAGAACCTCATCCAACAGGAACTCGCCAACAAGAAGTAACCCGCTCCGCCGCCATCCTGATCGGATGGGAAGGAGCGAAGAAAAAGTGAATCCGCGAAGGCGTTTGAGTTGCGAGTAGAAATTCGCCCGCGCTTTGTTTTCTACAGGTTGCGGCGATTTCTATTAAAAGCTTGTTGCGATTAACAATTTTTGTCACGGCCCTTTGTTCGCCCCTACGGCGACCGCTACCGGTTCCTGCCCTGGTTCGGCCTGTGGGGTCTTCCCTGTATGCCGAGTGTCGAACAACGCCCTCCGTTACGCTCTCGCGATTGGCTGTGGAGCTGCCGATTTTGCTGAAAGCGGAAACGAGGTAGGGTAGCACGGAATTGACGTAATTGGTAGGTACAATTTGCGAATGGTACTACTAGGACCAGAGGGGAATCGGAGATCCGGGATCGCGTTGCAGGACCAAATTGGGAATGAAAACTCCTGCGCACCCTCGTTCCTGAAGCGTCGGTCCCGAAGACTCAGGACGCAAGGGGCTGCGGCACCCCGAGAGGCCGCAAAAAACTCGATCCGGCCGACGCTCAACTAAATTGCGCACACCTCTACGCCACGAACCTCGCCCTCGCATTTGACGCACTCCGCGCCCACCCTTATATTGAATGCTTCATCTCCACCGAAATTGCTTGCGTATCCCAACGCTTCTCCGCCGCGCACCAGCGGACAAGCCCAAAAATTAAAAAGGCGAAGATGCCCCGGGAAATACCAAAAGCTTACGAGCCGAACGAAGTCGAGCAGCGCTGGGCCAAGGCCTGGTATGAGGAGAAACTGTTTCGCGCCGAAAACTCCGGCTACGGCCCGCGCTTTTCCATCGCGCTGCCGCCGCCGAACGTCACCGGCTCGATCCACATCGGCCACATGCTCGAGCACACGCAGATCGACATGCTGGTGCGGTGGCACCGCATGCGCGGCCAGCGCACTCTCTGGCTGCCTGGAATGGACCACGCCGGAATCGCCACGCAATTTGTGGTCGAGCGCATGCTCGCCAAGGGAGGAATCAAGCGCCAGGACCTGGGCCGCGAGGAATTCGAGCGCCGAGTCTGGAAATGGAAGCAGGAGAGTGGCGGCGTCATCAAGGAGCAGATGATTCGCCTTGGGGCGTCATGCGATTGGACACGTGAGCGCTTCACGCTGGAGCCCGCGCTCTACCGCGCTGTGCTTCACGCCTTCCTGCGCTTCTATCGCGAAGGCCTGATCTATCGCGGCCGCTACATGGTGAACTGGTGCCCGCGCTGCCAGACGGCCATCAGCGATCTCGAGGTGGTCCACCACGAGCGCACCGGCGAAATCTGGAACATTCGCTATCCGCTGGCCGACAGCGACGGCAAGCCCAGCGCGACGGAGTTTCTCGTCGTTGCGACGACTCGCCCCGAAACCATGCTGGGCGACACGGCCGTCGCTGTCCATCCCGACGATGACCGCTATCGCCGCTTCGTCGGCAAGAAAGTCATGCTGCCGCTGATGAACCGCGAGATTCCAATTATCGCGGACGCGTACGTCGATCGAGAGTTCGGCACGGGCGTCGTGAAAATCACGCCAGCGCACGATCCCAACGACTTCGAGATCGGCAAGCGCCACAATCTGCCCGAAATCGACGTGATGACGCCCGACGGACACATGAGCGAAGCCGCCGGAAAATACGCGGGACTGGAGCGTTTCGCTGCGCGCGGGAGAATCGTTGCCGACTTGAAAGAGCTTGGCCTCGTTGAATCGGTGAAGGAACACATCCACGCCGTCGGCACCTGCGACCGCTGCAAAGCCATTGTCGAGCCGCGCATTTCGACGCAGTGGTTCATGAAAATGGCTCCGCTGGCCGAACCGGCCAAGCAGGTGGTTCGCGAGGGCCTGATCGAAGTGGTTCCCGACAATCAGCGGACGATTCTGCTCAACTGGCTCGACAACATTCGCGACTGGTGCATCTCCCGCCAGCTCTGGTGGGGCCATCGCATCCCCATCTGGCATTGCGCCGATTGCAAGGAGATGGTTCCGGCCGGCGATTCGCGCGTGGAGATCGTCGACGGGCACGCACGCGCCGCCAGCGTGCCGACACAATGCCCGAAGTGCGGCGGCTCGAAGCTCACGCAGGATTCCGACGTGCTCGACACCTGGTTCAGTTCGGGCCTGTGGCCCTTCTCCACGCTTGGCTGGCCCGACGACACGAAAGATCTGCGCGAGTTCTACCCCACCAGCCTCCTGATCAGCGGCTACGACATCCTGTTCTTCTGGGACGCGCGCATGATCATGATGGGCATCCACCTGATGGCCGATCCGAATTTGAGCAGCGGCGACATTTCGACGCGAATTCCCTTCCGCCAGCTCTATCTCCATTCGCTGGTGCGCACGGCGGAAGGCGCGAAGATGTCGAAGACGAAGGGTACTGGCGTCGATCCGCTGCAGATGACGCAGCAGTACGGCACGGACGCTTTGCGTTACATGCTGGCGAGCATGGCCGCGCCGGGTACCGATATCATTCTCAGCGAGGACCGCGTTCTCAGCGCGCGAGCGTTCGCCAATAAAATCTGGAATGCGGCGCGTTTTCTCTTCCTCAACCTCGAAAAAATCGAAGGTCGGGGAATTTCTCTGGAAGAACTGGCCGCGCCCGAGGTTCGCGCACGCGCACCGTATCCGGTTCCCGGCGAAGCAGCGCTCGCGCATCGCTGGATGTTCTCGCGGCTTTCTTCCGTTTCCGCGCAGGTGAGCGAAGCCCTGGAAGGCTTTCGCTTCCATGAGGCCTGCCAAACCATCTACCACTTTTTCTGGGACGACTTCTGCGATTGGTATATTGAGTGGCTGAAACCGCAGCTCGCGGCAGAAAATCGAGACGTAGCAATCCCGGCCTGGCGAAATATTTTCGCGGCTTTCGACGCGGCGCTGCGCTTGCTCCATCCTGTGATGCCTTTCATCACGGAAGAACTCTGGCATCGGCTCCCTCAGCGCGGCGGCGCATCGCGGGTGGCCGCCGAGGCGCTTGCGTCCTCGCAGTTAGCCGATGGAGTGGGCGACACGGCCACGCCCGGGCCGCTCTCGATTGCACTGGAAGATTATCCGCAGCCCAATTCCGATTGGTCCGATCCCGCGGCCGAAAGCGAACTGGCGCTCCTGCAGGAGATCATCGTCGCCGTGCGGAACGTCCGCGCCGAGATGAAAATCGATCCCAAGAAGAAAGTCCCGGCTGATCTCACCGTTCATGCTTTAACTGGCGAGGAGGTCGTGAACAGCAATTTGGAACCGATCCTGCGCCTCGCAGGTCTGTCCAGCGTGAACATTTCGACAGGATTGCCGGCTCCCACCGGTGCCGTGGTTCGGTCGACCGCGCGATTCGATCTCCGCATCGCCTATGGCGACGTCGTGGACAAAGGCGCCGAAATCGCCAAAGCGAAAAAGGAAATCGAGCGGCTCGAAAAGGACGTCGCCTCGAAGGAGGCTCGCCTCGCCGACGAAGCCTTCCGCAGCAAGGCTCCCGCCGAAGTCGTCCAATCGATGGAACGAGCCCGGGTCGAACGGCAAGGCGAACTCTCTAAACTCCGCTCGCGCCTCGCCCAACTCTCTTCGTAACTTTAGGGCGCTCGCCGGGAGACAAGACCCTCCCGCTTGTGGCTGCGGCAGCGGTCGAGTATCCTTTCAGTTCCCTTCCATGGCGAAGAAACAAAAATCAACACAGCCCGGGACTACCGATCGCCGCATCGACGCCCTGCTGACGCTCCTAGCCGAGAATACGACGATCGTGATCAGCGGTGCGAAGATCGCCAAGGAAATTGGCGTTTCGCGACAAGTCGTCTGGCGCTGGATTCAGGTGCTGCGCGAACTGGGAGTGCGGGTAAAAGGCCATCCGCGAACGGGTTACCACATCGAGCGCGTTCCCGACATTCTGATGCCACAACTGCTAAGCCACCGCCTGCACGGCACACCCTTCGCGCGTCGGATCATTCATTATTTCAAGGCCGACTCGACCAACTCGATCGCGATGCAGCTGGGCGACGAGGAGGAGCCGCACGGCACACTCGTTGTCGCGGAAGAACAGACGGCGGGACGCGGCCGCGCGGGGCGTTCGTGGACCTCGGAAAAATCGGCGGGGATCACCTGCTCGATCCTGCTGCGGCCGCCCATCGCGCCGGCACAGGCGCCCCTCCTGACGCTGGTCGCCGGCCTCGCGGCGCGCGACGCCGCGGCGGAAGAACTCGACGTGGTTCCGGATATTCGCTGGCCCAACGACGTCCTCATCCGAGGCAAAAAGTTCTGCGGCATTTTAACGGAGATGCGCGCCGAGCCCGACCGCGTGCATTTCGCGGTGGTTGGGATCGGGATGAACGTCAACCAGTCAAAGATGCCGGCGCCGCTCGCCGACATCGCGACCTCGCTACGCATCGAAACGGGTAAGACGCATTCGCGGCTGGAAGTGCTGACCCGGTTGCTGCGCCACCTGGACCGCTACTACAATCAGTTTATCGAAAAGGGCTCCGCCCCGATTTTGCGCCGCTTTTCCGAGGTTTCGAGCTACTTTCAGGGAAAGCGGGTGCAGATCACGACGAGCGCAGGACGGTTCACCGGCGTGACCTCGGGTCTCGAGCCGAGCGGCGTGCTGCGCGTTCTGCGGGACGACGGGCGCGGAGTCGAGGCAGTAATTTCGGGCGACGTGGGAGACGCTTGATCGATGCTGTTGACTCTCGACGTGGGCAATACGAATACGGTGCTCGGCGTCTTCCGCGAGTCGAAGCTGATCGCGCACTGGCGGCTGACAACCGCGCGCGACCAAACCGTGGACGAATACGGCATCCTGACGCGCAATCTTTTTTCGCTGGCCAACCTCGCGCCCAGGGAAATCCACGGCGTGATCATCAGCTCCGTGGTGCCACCGCTGAATTGGACGCTGGCGGAAATGTCGGGCAAGTATTTTGAGCAGAAGCCGCTGTTTGTGGAACCCGGTGTGAAGACGGGGATGGCCGTGCTGGTGGATAATCCGCTGGAGGTCGGCGCGGACCGCATCGTCAACGGGGTGGCGGCGTTTCAGCAATACGGGGGGCCGCTGATCGTGATCGACTTCGGCACTGCGATCACGTTCGACGTGATTTCCGCGCGCGGCGAATATATCGGCGGAGCGATCGCGCCCGGGTTGGGAATCGCGTCGGAGGCTCTCTTTGCGCGCGCGGCGCGGCTGCCTCGCGTCGAAATCAAGGATCCCGGCAAAGTGATCGGCAAGAACACGGCCGCGCACATGCAATCGGGGCTGTATTACGGGACGATCGACATGGTCGACGGCATGATCGCGCGAATCAAGGCGGAGCTCGGCGCCGAAGCGGCGAAGCTGAACGTGATCGCAACGGGCGGGCAGGCGGGGCTGATCGCGCGCGGATCGAAATACATCCAGGACACGGATGAATTCCTGACGCTGAACGGGCTGCGCATCATCTGGGAGCGAAACCAGGAGAGCGTGCACGAAAAGGCCGGCGCGCAAAAGAAAGCGTCAACTCTTAAGCGCCCCGCGTGATCTCCGGGACACGATCTCTCGGAACGCCAGTCTGCCCGTTTCAAATCCCCATGCTTCGTCACCAGCAACCCTGAAGGCCGATGGAACCATTCAACTATTTCAACTACTACACGGAA
>DATGHM010000195.1:0-2924 GCA_035307985.1 Candidatus Acidiferrales bacterium | reverse complement strand
GGAGGTGATTTTTGTTCAGTCGGTCCTTATCGATCCCTGGTGGTTTCTCATCGAGCATCTGCGCGGTTCTGTTGCTTTTCGGTCTATTCGCGACGTCCGGCGCTTCAGGCGGGCGGCAATCGGGCGGTGAAGCGTTCGACGTTGTCATCCTCCACGGCCACATCATCGACGGCACGGGCTCGCCGTGGTATTCGGGCGACGTTGGCATTCGCGACGGGCGCATCGCCGCGATCGGGAATCTCGCCGGCGCGTCGGCGAAGAAAACGATCGACGCGCAGGGGATGGTGGTTGCCCCTGGCTTCATCGACATGCTCGGCCAATCCGAGTTGACCATCCTGGTCGATCCGCGCGCGCCATCCAAAATTTATCAGGGCATCACGACCGAGATTACCGGCGAAGGCGACACGGTCGCTCCTCAGACGGATGCGACACTCGCCGCAGACCAGGCCGAATACAAGCACTACGGCATCACCCCGGACTGGCGGACGTTCACGCAATATTTCGCGCGTCTTCGGAAGCAGGGGATCGGGATCAATCTCGGCACGTATGTTGGCGCGACGCAGATTCGCCGCGACGTGATCGGCACCGTCGATCGCGCGCCTACCTCTGACGAACTCTCGCGCATGAAATCGCTCGTCGACCAGGCGATGCAGCAGGGCGCGCTTGGGCTTTCCACCGCTCTCGAATATCCGCCCGCGCCTTACGCCAAAACCGAAGAGCTGATCGCCCTTGCCGCCGAAAGCGCCAAGTACGGCGGCATCTACGCCACCCATATGCGCAACGAAGGCGACGGAATCATGAGCGCGCTCGCCGAAGTGGTTCGCATCGCCCGCGACGCAAAAACTCCCGTCGAGATTTTTCATCTGAAGGCGGGGGGCCATCCCAATTGGGGGCGCATGCCTGAAATCATCAAGTTCATCGACGACGCGCGCGCTTCCGGCCTCGACATCGAAGCGGACACCTACGCCTATACGGCTTGGAACAATGGCCTGTCCGCCTTTATTCCTCCGTGGGCGCATGATGGTGGCGACCAAAAAATGCTGGCGCGGCTGAAGGATCCCGCCACTCGCGCGCGCATCCGCAAAGACATGCTCACGCGGTCGAGCGCCTGGGACAACGAGTGGCAGGAGGTCCCCGGACCGGAGGGAATTCTCATCAGCACGGTTCTGAATCCGAAGCTTTCCTCTCTGGAGGGGAAGCGCATCTCCGAAATCGCCAAGCAGGGAAGTCCCGCGCTTGGATTGCCCGCGAACAGCGATCCCATCCACACGATCTTCACGATTCTCCTGGCGGATAACGCGAACACGCAGGTCTCCGTGTTCGCCATGAAGGAATCGGATGTGGAACTCGCGCTCAAGCAGCCTTGGGTGTCGGTTGATAACGATTATCAGGGAACTTCACCAGAGGGAATCCTGGGACAAGACCATCCGCATCCGCGCGCTTACGGCACGTTCCCGCGAATTCTGCGCAAGTACGTCCGCGAGCAACACCTGTTGACGCTGCCCGATGCCATCCGCAAATTCACGGCGCTTCCGGCGCAGCGCGAGCACCTGATCGATCGCGGCGTTCTAAAGAAAGGAATGTGGGCGGACGTCGTGGTCTTCGATCCCGCTACGATTCACGACGTGGCCACCTACGAAAATCCCAATCAATTCTCGGTGGGAATGAAATACGTGCTGGTGAACGGCGTGCCCGTCATCGACGAAGGCAAAATGACGGGCGCGCGTCCCGGCCAAGTCCTCCTCGGACCGGGCGGATCGCGGAACTGACGGAACTTCTGATAAGTCACTGTGTCTAAACAGGTTGATAGAACGCTGGTTGATCCGTGTCCGGCTCTATGATACCGTATAGCTAAGGGGCTACACGTAAAGACATGGCGCTAAATATCCGCAATCCCGAAGCGGAGCAGCTGGCCGCAGAGCTCGCCAAGCGCACCGGCGAAAGCAAGACCGAAGCAGTGATCAAGGCGTTGCGTGACCGTCTGGCGCGCGTAAGGCGTGAGCGCGGAAAGCGCCGCCTGGCCGATGAGCTGGAAGAAATTGCCAAGCGCTACGAATCCCTTCCTGTTTTGGATCCTCGCTCCCCGGACGAGATCATTGGCTACGATGAAAACGGCCTTCCGCGGTGAGCGTCGACAGCCGATGGTGATCGACACATCTGCGCTCGTCGCGATACTGGAGCATGAGCCGGAGCGGCGTGCGTTCCTCAATGCGATCGAAGCAGCGGACTCGCGTCGCATGTCGATCGCGAATTATGTTGAGGTTTCCATGGTTGCCGAACGTCGACGAGGCGCTGCCGGGCTAAGTGCGTTGGATGAATTCATTCTCTCGGCTGGGATTGAGCTGATGAACGTCGATATCGAGCAGGGACGCGCCGCGCGGGCGGCATTCTCCCTCTTCGGAAAAGGGCGGCATCGCGCTGGTCTGAATTATGGCGATTGCTTCGCTTATGCGCTGGCGAAGATGCTGGGCGATCCTCTGCTGTGTAAGGGGGACGATTTCGCGCACACTGATCTGGCGCTCGTGGTGGAGTAACGGCGAATAGCCTGGCCGTCAGGACTTGTGCGTCATTCGTTCGCGCAATGCGGCAACGCGCTTGTCGATGAACTTCAGCCGTTCGCGGCCCCACTTCGTGCGGGTGATCGCTTTTTCGATGTCGCCGAAACCTTCCGGATCGCCGAGTTTTTCCCGCAGTTCTTTTAGGAACGGATGGATCTTCGCGAAGATAAAAAACATCTCTCCGCTGAAGGCTGGCCGCAGAAACAACTGCTCGTTCAACACTCCTTGCAACACGAAGGAGGCTACGATTCCCCAGTAGCCGCCGACCTGGCGCAGCCAGTTGTTTTCCTGCGTGCCCATGGCCGAGGCCACTTTCATGAAATCATCCGCGTTGCTGGGCCAGAACTCGGTCAGCCACCAATGGCG
>DATGHM010000194.1:0-27844 GCA_035307985.1 Candidatus Acidiferrales bacterium | reverse complement strand
AAGCCAAGGAAAAGGAAGAAGCAGAGAGAAAACTCGCGCTACAGAAGGCGGAACAGCAGCGCCAAGCAGCGGCGGCGCAGGCCGCATCAGAGCGACATGCTGCGCTTGCAAGAGCAGAGGCACGTCGCCGCGAACTAGCTCAGTACCCCAAGTTGGTCTATGGCAGTCAACGCGTTCCTGTTGCGGCAGATGAAAAATGTCTTAAAGAAACCGTTGACGCGATAAATGAAGGGGGGCTTGAAGGTAGGAAGAAAATCCCCGAGTTGCTCGAATATGGCTGCCTCTTTACGGTGAAAAGCAACACCCCAGTTCGCCTCGTGAAGAGAGCTTCGAACAATTCTTTCGTGACGGTAATGGATGGCGCTCATCAAGGCAAGTCAGGATGGGTGTTGTCTGAATGGGTTCATTAGGGCCGCGCGATTCGTAACGACGCATGAGGGCCGTTGCCTATCTTCACCGGATTGACAAGTTGCTTGGTGTCCCGGCAATCACACGCAACTGGAACACGATTCTTGCCGTTGTGCGGATTCTGAAAGCCCAGAAGAACAAGCCACTTACAGTCGCTGACCTATCAGTCCGCAATCCCATTCTAAATGGGCCGGAACGGCGTGGCCGCAGTTCGCTTGACATCCCAGGTACGAGAAAGTATGCTCGAAATGTCGAACGAACGTTCGATAAAGTTTTGCCGGGGGCGGAACTTGTCGACGCGTCAATCGCGCCTCTCTCAACGAAAACTGGAACGAATCGTCCGCCATGCAGCCCGTGTGTTTTACGAAAAGGGCTATGAGGGCGCATCGATTCGCGATATCAGCCGCGCGTCGCGCGTTTCACTTGCGGGGCTGTATTACTACGTCGAAAGCAAACAGAAGCTTCTCTACCTGATTCAAGCGTACACGTTCAAAACGGTTCTGGCGCGTCTCGAGGAGCGTCTTGCAGGCGTTTCCGACCCGGTTGAAAGGCTGAGAATACTGGTCCACAACCATCTGGACTATTTCCTGCGACATCCGGTGGAGATGAAGGTGCTTTCTCACGAAGACGAAGCGCTGGAAGGCGGCTACCGCAAGGAAGTGCAGCGGACCAAGCGCCGGTATTACGGAATCGCGCTGGCCATTTTTGAGGAGATGCGGGCGCGCGGAGCCGCTCGGCGCGTGAACCCGCGCGTGGCCGTGCTGTCGCTGTTCGGCATGATGAATTGGGTGTACACCTGGCATCGTCCGAAGATCGACCCGCAGGCGGACGCCCTGGCAGAATCGGTGACGGAGATGTTTTTGCATGGGGTGGCGGATGGCCGCCTGGCGTCTCGAGGGAAGCCGCTTCAAGCGGGGCGTCCGCGAAAGATTGCGGTGGCGGGCCGGGCGGCATAGCCGGCGGCGAAGAATCGTTCGAACAATTTCGATGGAGGAACCAATGGCGACAATGCAGGCCGTGGAGCAGAAGCAGCTGGTCCACTACGCAGTGGAAGGCAGTGTGGCGACGATCGTGATGGACGACCCGCCGGCAAACACGTACACGTACGAAATGATGCAACAACTGGACGCGGCGATTCTGCAGGCGCGCATGGATGAGAACGCGCACGTGATCCTCCTGCGCGGCGCGGGCGAGAAGTTTTTTTCCGCAGGGGCCAGCATTCCGATGCTGGCGAAGGCGGATCCGCAGTTCAAATATTATTTTTGCCTTCATGCGAACGAGACGCTTTCGCGCCTGGAGCAAACGCCGAAGCTGGTGATCGCGGCGCTGAACGGCCACACTGTGGGCGGCGGCCTGGAAATTGCGCTGGCCTGCGATATTCGCATCGCGAAGAAAGAGGGCGGGAAGATCGGCTTGCCCGAAGTGAACCTGGGCGTGCTGCCCGGCACGGGCGGCACGCAGAGACTGTCGCGCGTGGTGGGGCGCTCGCGCGCCATGGAATTGATGACGACGGGCCGCACGTTCAGTTTCGAGGAAGCGCTCGAGATCGGACTGATTCATTACATTTACGAGCGGGAGAGCTTCTGGGACGATATTACGGCGTACGCGCGCCAGTTCTGCCCGCCGAACAAGGCGTCGCGGGCGGTGGGACGTATCAAGCGCGCCGTGGTGACTGGTTCGGAAATTCCGTTTGCCGAGGCGCTGGGCATCGAGCGCGAACTGCAGCAATTGCTGTTCACGAGCGAGGACGCGAAGGAAGGTTTGAAGGCCTACGTCGAGAAGCGGCAGCCAGAATTCAAGGGCAAGTGAACGTTTGCGCGTGAAGGCTGGGGTCGCGCGGCGGGCCCCAGGGCGGATTAACGTCTAAGGCAACGCGCCGGCATGAAGCGGTGGGGGATTATAAGATGAGCGAAGATGCGTGCGGATCGACGCCGCACGCTCTCGATCAGGCCGAAGCGGCTAGAGTCTGGGGGAATCTGAAGAGTCAATGCGAACACTACCCGATTATCTTCGCAAAGGAATGAGGCTGATTGTGGTGGGGGCAAATCCGGGCGACCGGTCGGCGCGCGTGGGCCACTATTACGCGGGACGCACGAACCAGTTCTGGCCGATGATGTACGAGTCCGGCGTTATCCCCGAGGCGCTGGAGTATTCCGACGACCGGCGCATTCTGGAGTTCGGGATCGGGATGACCGATCTGGTGAAGCGGCCGACGCGGGGGATCGAGGAGATCGAGCGGCAGGAATTCGCGGAAGGCCGGGTGTTGCTGGCGCGAAAGCTGGAAGAGTTCCATCCGCGTATCATCGCTTTCAACGGGAAAATGGTTTATGAGAAATTCTCCGGGAGAGCTTGCAAGCTAGGACTGCAGAAGGAACTGCTGTACGGCGCGCGCATTTTCGTTTTGCCGTCTACGAGCGGGCAGAACGGCGGCACGGATCGTGCAGTGAAGATGCGCTATTTCAAGAAACTGGCGGCGCTGCTGAAGACCCTCAACGATTAAGGCGCGGAAGCAGAGATATGCCGGCGACACAACAACCGATTACGAGCGCGACGGTGCTGGAGACGCGTTGGGGCGCGGTGGCGACGCTTTGTCTGAATCGTCCGCAAAAGCTGAACGCCTTGACTCCGGAAATGGGGCGGGCGCTGGTGGAGGGTCTGAGCCGCGCGGCGGAAGACCAGAGTGTTCGGGCCGTAGTGATCATGGGAGCCGGGCGGGCATTCTGCGCGGGGGGCGATCTGGAGCTGTTGCGCGACGTTCGGCGCCGGAATGCGATGCGCGAGCTGGAGGGCTTGTTGATCGCGGGCAAAGAGATTTGCCTGGCGATCGCGACGATGGACAAGCCGGTAATTGCGGCGGTGAATGGTCCTGCAGCGGGCGGCGGAATGAATCTTGCGCTGGCCTGCGATATGCGTATCGCCTCCAGCGAGGCGAAGTTCGCGGAGTCTTTCGCGAACGTGGGTCTCTATCCCGATTTCGGAGGAACGTATTTTCTGCCGCGCATCGTAGGTCCGGCGCTGGCGGCGGAACTGTTTTATACAGCCCGCCTATTGACGCCGGAGGACGCGCTGCGGCTAGGAATCGTCAACCGGATATTTTCCGCCGAGGAATTCGAGGAGAAAACGCGAAAGGCGGCGGCGGATTTGGCGGCTGCGCCTCCTCTCGCGCTGGCGGCCGTGAAGCGCACCATGCTTGGCGAGGACCGGCGAGCGCTCGAGGACAGGCTGGATGAAGAAGTTCGCATGCAGATCCGTTGCTTCGAATCGGATGACTGCCTGGAAGCCTTGAACGCGTTTTTCGAGAAGCGGAAACCGAATTTCCGCGGATCGTGACGCCGTCGTGGCGGAATTGAGATTTCAGTGAAGGAGACAGGGTATGCCTGCAGCACGCATCAGCACATTTGACGACTGGGTTGATCTGTTCGGCGCCTGGCGGAAGGACATCGGCGTCAATTATCCGGAAATCGAGGAGTACCAGTTCGAGGCGAAGTTCGGGCCAACGAGATCGAACGAAATCGAGTTCGGCGCGTTCAAAGGGCGTCCGAAGTGGCGGCGGGTGCTGGAAATCCCGGATCAGCGAATCCGCGACGGCCTGCTCAACCTGATCGTGTACCAGGGCGACACGGAATTCGCGTCGGTGGAGCAGCAGCGCAGGCTGTTTCAGTATTCGCCGAGCGAGCACGACCGAAAGTCGTTGTGCCGCGTGGTGACGGAAGAAATGCGTCACGGCTGGCAGATGTGCCACCTCCTGATCAGCCACTTTGGTTACGGAGGAAAAGTAGAAGCTCAGAAAATGCTGGAGCGGCGGGCGTTCGAGTCGAAGCGGCTGCTTGGCGCGTTCAATCAGATTGTGGACAACTGGCTGGATTTTTTTACGTACACCGATTTTGTGGATCGCGACGGAAAATTCCAGCTCACGATGCTGAGCTATTCGGGATTCGAGCCGCTGGCGCAGTCGATGAATCCGATGCTGAGGGAGGAGTCGTTCCATCTGGGCACGGGACACGACGGGCTGAAGCGCATCGTCAAGGCCGGAGTTGTCCCGCTGAACATCGTGCAGAAGTACGTCAACAAGTGGATTCCGGTGAGCTACGACCTCTTCGGCGTGGACCAGTCGAGCTCGGCGCACTGGTTCTACGTCTGGGGACTCAAAGGCCGCTACGACGAGGCTCAAACGCAGCACGAAGCCGAACTGGGGCATCTGAACGAACACAACCGCCAGCTCTACCATCTGGAATGCGAAAAGCTGATCGAGCAGATCAACAAGCACGTTCCCGCCGGCCAGCCACAACTCTATGTTCCGAGCCTGAAATTCAACCGGCACATCGGGGAGTTTGCCAACCAGCCGTACAGCGTGAGCGGGGAACTGCTTTCGCCCGAGGCTTTCGCGGAGCATTGCAAGGAAGTTCTTCCGCAGCCGGAGGACATCAAGCTGGTGAACGAGATTCAGGTGGTGGAGCCGAAATGGGTGGCGCCAAAAGGAAACATGGACTGATTGCCGATGACGCAACCACCCAAATCGCACATGGAAATCGAGCCGCTGAGCGTCAAGGAAATGCTGGACCGCGGCGAGGTGGCGCTATTCGTTGACGTGCGCGAGCCCTGGGAACATGAGGTGTCGCGCGTGGAGGGTTCGACTCTAATTCCTCTGCGCGAAATTCCCGCGAACCTGGGGCGCTTTAAAGACGCGAGCGAAATCATTCTCTTTTGCCACCACGGGAGGCGCAGCTTGAACGCGACCGTCTGGCTGCGCTCGCAGGGAATCGAAACGGCAAGGTCCATGGCGGGTGGAATCGACCGGTGGTCGGTCGAGGTGGATCCTCAGGTGCCGCGATACTAAACGGAATGCGAGGGCGAGCCAGGCAGGATTTCCGTCTGGCGCCGACCGAATGAGCAAACCGAAAGTCCGGTTTCTGCACAAGCCGACTTGAACCTCGTGCCGCAAAGCAAGAGGTCTCTTGCAAACGAGGAAAATCGAGCTGGAGTTGCGTGATTTGGACAAGCAGCGCCTTACGGAGCAAGAGCTCGATGCGCTGATCGGCGAACGCGATTATCGTGAATTCCTGAATCCGCGAAACGAGCTGTATCGCAAGCGAGACATGAAGAACCGGCCGCCATCGCGCGCGGAAGCACTGAAGTTGATGGCCGCCGAGCCGAATCTGATTCGCCGTCCCGTGGTAATCGCCGGCAAGCAAATCATTCTGGGTTATGACGAGCCGAAGTTGAAGGCGCTGAAACAGGCATGATGGGGAAAGAACTGATGCATTTTCACGTCAACGGAGAAGATCGCGAATTCGCCGCGCCTCCGAACCGTCTCTTGCTGGACGCGTTGCGCGAAGACCTCGGCCTGACCGGAACGAAGCGCGGGTGCGACGATTCGAGTTGCGGATGCTGCGCGGTTTTGATTGATGGGGTTCCGACGCTTTCGTGCGCGGCGCTGGCGGCGAGCTGCGAAGGCTCCGAGATAACGACGGTGGAAGGGCTGGGCGTCGCGGGGGCGCTTGATCCGGCACAGGAAGGCTGGGTGGAACGCGCCGGCGCCCAATGCGGATTCTGCACGCCCGGCTTTCTGATCACCACCGTGGCCCTGCTGAGGCGGAATCCGAATCCCTCGCTCGACGAAATTCGCGACGCGCTTTCCAGCAATCTTTGCCGCTGCACCGGGTACATGCAGATCTACGAGTCGGTGAAATACGCGATTGAGAAGCACCAGAAGGAGGCGCAGCAGGCAGCCGGCGCGCCCGCTGTGCGGTGACTGTGAGTTCGACAGATCAAAAACCGGCCACGATCGGCAAATCCATGCCGATGACGGATGCACGGACCAAGATTGTCGGTCTTGGGAAGTACACCGATGATTTGCACGTCCCGGGAATGTTGATCGGCCGCATTCTGCACTCGCCGCATGCGCACGCCCGCATCGTTTCCATCGACACGTCGCGCGCGGACGCGCTGCCCGGAGTGCACGGCATCGCCACGGGGAAGGATGCGCCGACCCCATACGGAATTCTTCCAATCGGGCACGACGAGTGCGTGTTTGCGGTGGATAAGGCGCGCTACGTGGGCGATAACGTCGCTGCCGTGGCAGCCACTTCGGCGGAAATTGCGGAACAAGCGCTCGATCTGATTCACGTCGAGTACGAGCCGCTTCATACGTGGTTCGATCCCGAAGAATCCATGCAGGCGGAATCGGATTGGATTCATGAGTCGCGGCCGCACAATATCGAGAAGGAATATCACCATTCGTTCGGCGATCCCGAGGCAGGCTTTACCGAGGCCGACTTCGTCGCGGAGCAGCGCTACGTCGCAGGCGAAGTGAATCACGCGGCGATGGAGCCGCACGCGACACTTGCGATCTGGGAGCCCGACGATCGCCTGACGGTCTATTCCTCGACGCAGGTCCCGTATTACCTGCACCGCACGATCTCTGAAGTGTGCGCTATGCCGATGAATCGGATTCGCGTGATCAAGCCGCTGATTGGCAGCGGTTTTGGCGGCAAGAGCGAGGTGATTCCGATCGAGGTCGCGGCCACGGTTCTGGCAAAGAAAACGAAAAGGCCCGTGAAGATCACGTACACGCGCGAGGAAGTGTTCTACGCACATCGCGGGCGGCCGCGGACGATCGTGGACCTGAAAATGGGGATCACGCGCGAAGGGAAGATCGCGGCGGTACAGGCGCGTGTGGTGCAAGACGGCGGGGCTTATTGCGGCTTCGGTCCCGTGACGGTCCTCTATTCGGGAGCGTTGCTGGGCGCGATCTACGATGTGCCTGCGGTGCGCTACGACGGTTACCGCGTCCTGACCAACAAGCCCGCATGCGGCGCGATGCGCGGGCACGGCACGGTCAACGTTCGCTTCGCGTTCGAATCGATGCTCGATGAGCTTGCGTGCAAGGCCGGGCTCGATCCCGCGGAAGTCCGCCGCAAAAATCTGCTTATGGCGCCGTGCGTAACCGTGAATGGTCTGCGCGTGACAAGCTACGGTTTGCCCGAATGCGTGGAGAAGGTCGTCGAGCGTTCCGGATGGAAAGAAAAACGGGGCAGGCTCCCATACGGTAAGGGCATCGGCATTGCCTGCAGCCACTACGTGAGCGGCGCGGCGAATCCGATCATCCGGTCGAACATGCCGCACACGACGGTGAACATCAAAATCGACCGGGACGCCGCCGTGACGGTTTATTCCGGCGCGTCGGATATCGGGCAGGGCTCCGACACGATGCAAGTGCAGATCGTGGCCGAAGTTCTGGGCATTCGTCCGGGGCGCGTGAAGCTAGTTTCGGCGGACACGGAACTGACGCCCATCGACCTGGGCAGCTATTCGAGCCGCGTCACGTTCATGGTGGGAAACGCGTGCATCGACGCCGCGAAGAAAATTCGAGAGCAGATTTTCAGCGCCGCGGCGAAGAAATTCGCATGCGAACCGGATGAAATCGAGTGCGCCGATGAGATGGTCTACAAGAGAAGCGACGCCCGAATCCGCGCGAGTTTTGATGACGCCGTTGCCATGGCCATGGAGTTCCACGGAGCCCTCGTGGCGCAGGGCATATATTCGCCGCCCGAAGACGCGCGTGGAGGAAAGTTCAAAGGCGCCGGAGTCGGGCCTTCGCCCTCTTACAGCTACAGCGCGCAAGTGGCCGAGGTGACCGTCGATCCAGACACGGGCCACGTGCGCGTCGACAAAATCGTCGCGGCGCACGATTGCGGGAAAGCGCTGAATCCGCTGGCGGTCGAGGGCCAGGTGATCGGCTCCGTTTACATGGGTTTCGGGCAGGCGATGCAGGAGGAAATGATCTGGGAGGGCGCTCGTTTGATGAACCCGTCGCTGCTCGAATACCGAATTCCCACCACGCTCGAGAATCCCGAGATCGAATGCATCATCGTAGAGAGCAACGATCCTGAAGGTCCGTTTGGGGCGAAAGAGGCGGGAGAAGGATCGCTGGCGGCGACAATTCCGGCCATCGCGAACGCGATCTACGATGCAATCGGCGTGCGCCTCAATACGGTTCCGTTCTCGCGCGAAGCAGTGCTTGAAGCGCTGGAAAAAAAGGCAGGCAGCGCCACACAGACGGGAAATGGCGGGAACGGCGCTTCCGCTGAGACGAAGCCCGTCTCGCGGCGAGTGGAGAGGCGTTC
The DNA here is from genome assembly GCA_035307985.1 of Candidatus Acidiferrales bacterium. Lineage (GTDB taxonomy): Bacteria > Acidobacteriota > Terriglobia > Acidiferrales > UBA7541 > Palsa-295. The sequence goes on along the minus strand of DATGHM010000194.1, from coordinate 19,310 downwards.
GTGATCGTCTCCGAATTCCGCCTCGCCCGGCCGCGCACGGTCGACGAAGCCGTGCGAATCCTGGGGGAACACGGCCCCGATGCGATGCCGATTGCCGGCGGCACCGACGTAATTCCCAACCTGCAAATGCGGCTGTTTGCGCCGCGCGTGGTGGTCGATCTGAAACCGCTGCGCACGCTTTCCGGCGTCTCGTTTTCCGAGCGCGACGGCCTGCGAATCGGTGCGCTTACCACGCTTACCAATCTGCTCGCCGCGCCCGTCGTACGCGAACAATTTTCCGTGCTGGCTCACGCTGTGAGCACGATCGCGGGCCCGCTCCAGCGGAACATGGGAACAGTCGGAGGCAATCTTTGTCTCGAGACGCGCTGTCGCTGGTACAACCAGTCGCACTTCTGGCGCCAGGCTCTGGGCGGTTGCCTGAAGAAGGACGGCCCGATCTGCCATGTGGCCCCGGGCGGGAAATTCTGCTGGGCCGTATGGTCCGGGGACTCGGCGCCGGCGCTGTTGACGCTCGAAGCGGAAGTGGAAATCGCGGGAATCGACGGCGCGCGCAGAATGCCGTTGCGCGATTTCTACAAGAATGACGGCATGGACCGCATGGCACTCGGCCGCGGCGAAATCGTCACGGCGATTCACGTCCCCGCGCGCATGGCGGGGCTGCGGGGCGCCTATCATAAATTGCGCGTGCGCGATTCGATCGACTACCCTCTCGCGGGAGTCGCGGTGGCGATGAAGATCGACGGAGGAGGCGTGTGCCGCGACGCGCGCATCGCCTTGACCGCCGTCAATCCCGCGCCGGTGCTGTTGCTCCCGGTGGCGGAACTGCTGGTGGGGAAGAAGTGGAGCGAAGATCTGGCCATGGAGGTTGCGCGCGTTGCGATTCGCACGGGCAAGCCGCTGACGACTTCCGCGTCGACTCCCGTCTACCGCCGCGAGATGGTAAAGCTCTTCACGCGGCGGGCTCTCGAGGAGACCTGGTGCGCTCGGAAGAATTGATGCTTACCGTTCCGGATCCCTACACCACCCTGAAGCGCTCGCTTTTCGGGCCCACGCCGCGCCGCCTGGAGAGCCCGAGCTGATGCCCGTCATCGACATCCACATCCACATTCAGCCGCTCGAGATGTTCAAGCCGCACGCGCGGGAGTTGATGCACAATCGCCGCGACTACGACGAGGTAGTGAAATACACGTCCAGCCCCGTTGAATTCCTGAAATTTCTCGACGCGGCGGAAATCGAGCGCGCGGGCTTGATCAACTATGTCAGTCCGGACGTGATCGGATTCACTCCCGAAGTGAACGACTGGATCGCGCGCTATTGCTCGGCCGATCGAAAGCGCCTGCTGGCTTTCGGCTCCGTTCACCCAAAATATGTCCGTGACGCGGCGGCGGAAGTCGATCGCCTGAAGAAGATCGGCATTCGCGGACTGAAGGTGCACCCTTCACACCAGCTCTTCGCGCCCAACGAGTACCGCAACGGCTTCGGTCCGCTGCGAGCGATGTACGAGCAGGCTCAGTCGGCAGAGCTTCCCGTGATGATTCACACGGGCACCTCGATTTTCGAGGGCGCTCGGAATGTTTACGCGCAGCCAATCCTTGCCGATGACGTGGGGATCGACTTTCCGAACCTGGTTGTGATCCTGGCGCATGGCGGGCGTCCGCTCTGGATGGAAGAAGCATTCTTCCTTGTCCGCCGGCATAAAAACATGTACATCGATATTTCCGGCATTCCGCCGCAGAAGCTCATGCAGTATTTTCCGCGCGTGGAAGAGATTGCCGACAAGGTACTGTTCGGGACGGACTGGCCGGGTCCGGGGGTTCCCGCCGTGCGAGGCAACATCGAGAAATTCCGCGCGTTGCCGATCTCCGCGCCGGCGCAACAGAAAATTCTGTACGATAACGCCGCGCGATTGTTTCCCGTGTAGCGCGACGTTGCGGGGGCGAGAAACTCAATGGATGTGAAAATAATCGGCGTGATCGGCGCGGGAACCATGGGGCGGGGCATCGCGTACGCCGCGGCGTTCGGCGGGTACCGCACGGTTCTGGAAGATGTGTCCCGGGAAACGCTGGAGCAGGGGATCGATTATATTCGCCGAACGTTCGACGACGGCGTAACGCGCGGCAAAGCGACTGAACGCCAGCGACAAGACGCCCTCGCGGGGCTTTCAACGGCTCGCTCGGCCGAAGAAGTCTGTCGCGAAGCCGATCTGCTGATCGAAGCGGTCCCGGAGGAAATGGAACTCAAGCTCGAAATCTTCACGCTCTTCGACAAGTTCGCCAAGCCGGGAGCGATTCTGGCCAGCAACACTTCGTCGCTCTCGGTGACGGAGCTTGCGGCCATTACGTCGCGCGCCGGGGATTGTATTGGCATGCATTTCTTCAATCCGGTGCCGAAGATGAAGCTTCTGGAAATTGTCCGCGCGCTGGAGACCGGCGAGGCAACGGTCGCGGCTTGCGCGGAGGTTGGGCGTCGCATGGGGAAAGAAGTGGTGGTGGTGCGCGAATCGCCCGGGTTCATCACCAGCCGGATCAATGCGATGATCGGGAACGAGGCGTTCTACATGCTGCAAGAGGGGATCGCGAGCGCCTCGGACATCGACAAGGCGCTGAAGCTTGGGCTCAATCATCCGATGGGGCCGTTCGAGCTGGTCGATCTGGTAGGCCTCGACGTGCGGCTGAGCATTCTCGAATATCTGCACAAGACGCTGGGCGACAAATACCGCCCGTGCCCGCTTCTGGCGCAGTACGTGAAAGCCGGAAGACTTGGACGGAAATCGGGACGCGGAGTTTACGAGTACAGCGTCGATGAGGAGAAGAAGCCTTCATGACACAGGCGCAAGCGGCGAAAACCGGCATCGCGTCCAAAGTGATCCTGATGCAAGGCGATTTGACCGAAATGGACACGGAGGCAATCGTGAACGCGGCGAACAACGACCTTCAGCACGGTGGCGGCGTGGCGGGAGTGATCCGGAGGAAAGGCGGGCCGGTCATCCAGGAAGAGAGCAACGAGATCGGAAGCATTCCGGTGGGAGGCGCGGCGATCACTTCGGGCGGAAAGCTGAAAGCAAAATACGTGATTCATGCCGCCAGCATGCAACTTGGCGGGCGCACGACGGCGCACGCGCTGCAAAGCTCCACGGCGCATTCGCTGCGCATCGCTGCGGAAAAAGGCTTGAAGACGATTGCGTTTCCGGCCGTGGGGACGGGAATCGCGGGATTTCCCCTGGAAGAGTGCGCGGAGATCATGCTGCGCGAGGTGGACGAGCACCTGAAACGCGGCAGCTCGCTGGAAAAAGTCTATTTCGTGCTCTTCGACGGGGCAGCGCTGAAAACCTTCGAGAAAGTCCGGCGCAGAATGAAGCTCGAAGCCTGAAGCCGAAACATGGAGAGAGAAACAGCCGCCGCGCTCGCCGATCGGGTCCGCGCAGAGCTGGCCCGCTACGAGCATCCGTTGTTCGCGTTTGAAGCGCGCCCGTGCGGCGAGGACGTTGAGGTTGCCATTCGTTTCACGCCCGCTCAACCGCAGGTGCACATGTATACGTTCCAGTTGAAGCCGCGCGAGATCGAGAGCGCGCAGTTTCCGTGGATGTTCCAGAAGCAGCTGTACGATTGCCTCCACGACTATATCGTCGAGATGTTCACTTGCAATCCCCAGCGCAAAGACTGAAGCCCGCGCAACCTGCCTTGACGCCGCTTGCGGCGCTGCTCGCCGAGCGAATCCGCCGGCATGGCCCTCTCACATTCGCGGAATACATGGACGCGTGCCTTTACCATCCGCAGCACGGCTACTACACAAGGCCTAATCGGGAGGCGAGGCGCGACTACTTCACGAATGTGGATGTCAGTCCTCTCTTCGGATGCCTGCTCGCGCGGCAACTGGCGGAAATGTGGAGCGCGAGCGGCTGCCCTGATTTTTACTGGCTGGTCGAAGCGGGCGCGGGAACGGGAGTTTTGGCGAAGGCCATCCTCGATTTCACCGCGGAAACTTTGCCGGCTTTCTACGAGGCGCTCCGTTACGTCGCGGTCGAGAAATCGGAACTGCGGCGGGCTGCGCAGAAGCCGCTGCTCGACGCCCACATTCAGCGGGAGCGGTTTATTTCGGCGGCGGAGCTACCGCAAGAAATCCCGGCCGGATGCATTGTCTCCAACGAGCTGCTTGATGCGCTTCCCGTTCATCGCGCGGTTCAAGAAAGAGGACAGCTCGAAGAACTGTACGTCAGGGCTCACAACGGGAAATTGTGCGAGGAGAAGGGACAATTATCTTGCCCGCGCATCGCCGATTATTTTGCCCGGCAGGGAATCGAGTTGCGCGACGGGCAGCAGGCGGAGGCGGGGCTCGCGGCTTGTGATTGGATTCGCGACGCAGGAGAACGCCTGGGGCGGGGCTTCGTCGTGACCATCGACTACGGCCGCGAAGCCCGCGAATTATACGATCAACTTCACATGCGAGGAACGTTGCTGGCGTACGAGGGGCACCGCGCGACGGAAGACTTCCTGCGCGCTCCCGGCGATCAGGACCTTACGGCCCATGTGAACTTCACCGCGCTGGACCTCTGGGGACGCGAGAGCGGCCTGGTTCGCACAGGATTGACGACTCAGTCCAACTTTCTTCTGGCGCTTGCTCGCGAATCGAAGTTTGCGGATATCGACTCCGAACGCGCCACTGAAGAGGCGAAACGTCACTTGCGCCTCTTATTCAAAACGCTGATTCATCCGGAGGGAATGGGCGAAACGTTTCAGGTCTTCGTTCAGCGCAAAGGCTTCAACGCGCCGCCGGCTCTGATCGGGCTGAAGCCTCTCTGATCGCGCGGGCCGCGAGTCCACCTACTGGTCAGGACCTCGCCTCTTGAGCACCGGCCGGTTGGATTTCGCATCCGCGGCAGCCGCCTTTTCCGGCGGTTTGGTTTGTGCCGCGCCGCTTTGCGTCGGAGAGGCGGCGGCAGTGGCGGTGGCATTTTCCGCGTACGGCTTCTGGAGATAGCGCCCGGCTTCGGCCTGCGCGCCGGCCGTGTCGTCGTTGGTATGTTGCGCGAGGCTGTATTCGTTCACGGCGCGATCGCGCTCGCCGAGCAGGTCGAAAATCTTCCCCAGATAAATGTGACTCCAGACGTCGACCCATTTCGGATCGAGGTCGCCTCCGATGGCCGAGCGGAACGAATTCGCCGCGGCCTGATAGTTTTTCTGATAGAACATCGCCTCGCCCATCCGGAAATCGGCCAGCGAATTGTTTGGAGCGAGATCGAGGGCGCGCTGGTATTCCTGAATCGCATCGAAGTATTTTCCTCGCATAGCGAGGCCTTCACCTCGCGCGACGGCCGCACGCACGCGCAGTTTCGCGCTGGACTTCAGCAGATTGTTATTGGGATCGATGATGATTCCGTCCGGCTTGGGCTTGCCGAACGTATCGATTTCAAATGGCGACGTGGTTCCCGTCACGAGAATCTTCTTGAATTCGGGATTACCTTCGGTTTGGACTTCGACTTCCACGGGCATGCGGAATATTTCGAGTCCCTGATGAATTTTCCCCACCACCTTGAAGCCGCGTATCGTGCGATAGACGATGTAGTCCATCTTGAATTCGGGCACGCCCGTCGAATTCAGCCATTGTGAGAAGAACGCGAGCATATTGAAAGGAGGATCGCCCGCTTTCGGCGGAGGCAGCTTCGTTGCGGCAAGAGCTTCGAACTCATCGAGGCTTGCCGTTTTCCCGGCGTGCTGTTTATAGAATTCCTTGAGCAAGGCCGTGAAATTGTCGTCGCCAAGCTCGGATCGGAGCATGTGGAATACCATGGCTCCCTTATCGTCCACCACGGACTGATACTGCTCCGAGTACGGCTGCAAATGCTGAGCCTGGCCAATCGGCGTCTCGTTCTCGTACATCAGCGCGCCAACCGCGAAATCTTCGAGCGCCTGGTGCAGCCCGGCCACGCCGTTTGCCTGCTCCATGTACATCGCGGAGGCGTAGTGGGAAAGCCCGTCCGTAAGCCAAACGTCGTTCGCGCTTGCGGGCAAAACTCGATCGCCCCACCATTGTTCGGCTGCCAGCCGCGTGAGGATCTCTTCGTTGGGCTTTTGGGCCCACATGTGGGCGCTCACGAGCAGCAATCCCGGAGCGGAAAATCCCTCAACGGAGCCGTCGGGCATTTGCGCGATGGTCAGGTTCGGCTGGCTCTGGAGCGCGCCGAAACCGTCAGCGCAAAAACTCAAAATGTGCGCGAGGGACTGTCCGTAGGCGTTCGCGGTGGAAGACTGCGCAGGGGGCGTGTACACGGAGAACTGGTAGCCTTCCGTCTGAACCGGCGTCAATTGCAACTGGCCCGCAACGAATGATCCCACGGGAGCAGGGTCGTCGTTCTTGAATACGTATTCGGCTTGTCCCGGCCCTTTTCCGATTCCAGGCATCGTGGTGGGCGCGGCCGAAGTGCCGGTGCCAACCACAACGAACGACGAAGGGACGATGATCCGGAACGTCCCGGTATAGCGATTCGAAGGGTAGTCGGTCAGCGGGAACCAGCGAGCGGGCAAAAGCAGGTAGGCCGAGGTTTTGTCGATCGACCCGAATTTCAGCCCTTTCGTCGGACTGTCATCTTCGTTGGAAATCGGTCCCGTGTAATCGAAGGTCAGCGTGAATTGTTTGCCCGGTGTCGCAGTTTCGGAAAGGCCGACGGTCACATCCAGAGGATCGTTGTTGTCGCGCTGAAAGCTCAGGTCCTTGCCGTTCGCGTCTTTCACTGAATTGATGTGCAGATCGGGATGAAGCTCCACCAGCAGGGTCCTGCCGACTTGATTCGCCACGAAATCGACCTTTGCCAAGGCCGCAAGAGTCTGGCTGTCGGGCTGGAGCTGCACCTGAACGTCGTAGTTCGTGGCGCGAAACGGAAACGCGTGCGGCGCCTGCGCAGAGGCTGAAGCGGCGGCAAAGAGAAATAGCGCCAGCGCCGCCGTGAGCTGGAATCTTTTCAGCAAGTGAGGACCTCTCTGGAAGAAGGCAATCGCCTTCAACAGTATGATACCGAAGGGGCCTTTGCAGTTGCCCGAAGCAACAGCCTACAACATGCCTGCGAAAACGTCCGCCGCCCGCTCGATGGCGCCGCCCGGACCGAGCCTGGCGCGCACGTCAGCGAGGCCAGCCCTGGCTTCTTCGCGGGCCGAAGACGATTCGAGCAGCCGTCTCGTCTCGCGCTCAACCGCTTCCGCGGTGAACTCGTCCTGAACGAGTTCCGGGGCAACCCGCCTTCCCGCGATCAGATTTACCATTCCGATATCGGACGTGCGCAGCATACGTTGCAGCACCATCGCCGTGGTGGGCGCCACCCGGTACACGACGATCATCGGCGTACCCACGAGCGCCGCTTCAACCGTCGCCGTTCCGCTGGCCACGATGGCGCAATCGGCGGCGTTGAGCGCATCGTAGGTGGCGCCTTCGACTCGCTTCAAACGAAGATCCGGCTTGTCGAACGGCATCCACGGCGCCTCACCCAGTCTGGGGGCAGCGGCGTGCACGAACTGGATTCCTTCGATCGCGCCGCCGGCTTTCGCGAGTCTCGCGCCGGCTTCCAGAATGGTCGGAAAATTGCGCTCGATTTCGCTTCGGCGGCTACCCGGGAGCAAGGCGACGATGGGCTGCGACGGATCGAGCCCGTTCGCCGCGGCAAATTGCTCGCGAGTCTTTTGCGGCCGAACCAGATCGACCAGCGGATGGCCAACAAAGTTCACCGGCACACCAGCGTCGCGATAAATACTCTCCTCGAACGGGAAGATCACCACCATCCGCTTGACCAAGCGCTTCACCACGCGGACGCGTCCCGGCCGCCAGGCCCAGATTTGCGGCCCGATGAAGTAGCCGACAGGAATGCCCGCCTTTTTCAACCGGCGCGCAACGCCGAGATGGGTTCCCGGCGAATCCACAAGAATTGCGAGATTCGCGTGGCGGCGAACCGCCTCGCGCGCCAGCCGTCGCTGCACTCCGATCACCGTGGGAATCTTGTGCAGCACTTCCGTGATGCCGACGACCGCCACTTCGTGGTAATCGACGATCAATTCCACTCCCGCTTCGGCCATGCGCGAGCCGCCCATGCCGAAGATTTGCGCGCCCGTTCTCTCGCGGAGAGCTGTCGCGAGCTTCGCCGCGTACATGTCGCTCGAAGCCTCGCCGGCCGAAAGCAGAATCGAGGGAGCCATTACGATCGACTCTCGTGCGGCCGAGCCTGGGAGACAAAGACGGAGTCAGCAGGAAGTGGCGACAGGCGCGGTCGAGCAACCGCGTCGGCGTCAGTCATCGGCAGGCAGCGGGTGCGAGAATCCGGCGCCACCCGCGCCGGTGAGTGGAATTGCGAGTTCCTGTTCCTTGTACTGGAGCTGATACAGCCGATAGTAAATCCCGCGAAGCGTCAGAAGTTCCTGGTGTGAGCCCTGTTCGCGCAAACGGCCCTTGTGGAAGACGAGAATGCGGTTCGCGTGCTGAATCGTGCTCAGCCGGTGGGCGATGACGAGCGCCGTCCGGCCTTGGAGCAAGCGGTCAAGCGCTTCGCGAATAAGGATCTCCGTTCTGGTGTCGACGCTCGACGTGGCTTCGTCGAGAATCAGGAATTTCGGATTGTGCGCCAGCGCCCGCGCGAAACTCAAAAGCTGCCGCTGTCCAACCGACAGCGTCGCTCCCCGTTCCGTGACCGCGGTCTCGATTCCCTGCGGGAGTCCGTCGATAAACGGCCCGAGGCCCACGTCGCGAGCCGCGCGTTCGGCGGTGGAGCGGTCGATTCGCTCCGTTCCCAGCTTGACGTTCGATTCCATCGTCCCGGTGAACAGGAACGGATCCTGCAGCACGATCCCGAACAGTTGCCGCAGCCCCTCGAAATCCAGCTCGCGAATGTCCGTCCCATCGAGCAGGATTTGCCCGCGCTGAATTTCGTAGAACCGCAGCAGGAGCTGAATGATGGTCGTCTTGCCCGCGCCCGTGTGGCCGACGATCGCCAGAGTCTGTCCCGGCTCGATGCGGAAGGAGACATCGCGAAGCACCCAGTCTTCTTCACGAGGGTTCGCGCCGCCGCTGTAGGCAAACGACACGTTGCGAAACTCGATTTCGCCGCGCGGGCTCGCCAGCTGCGCGTGCCCACCTGTGATACCGAGCGGCTCATCGAGCAGCTTGAATATGCGCTCCGACGCCGCCATGGCGGTCTGCAGGATGTTGAATTTCTCGCTCAAGTCCTGAATCGGACGGAAAAACCGCTGCGCGTACATCATGAAAGAGATCAGGACGCCGATCGACAGCGCGCCGGAAATCACCCGCGCGCCGCCCGTCCAGTAGATGAGCGCGATGCCGCCCCAGCTCAAAAATTCCACCGCGGGATAGAAAAACGAGAACGCGTTGATGGCGTCCTTATACGCCTCCATGTAAGTCCGGTTGAGTTCCGCGAACTGCTTGCGCGACTTTCGCTCGCGGTTGAAGAGCTGCACGATGGCCATGCCGCTGATGTGCTCCTGCAGGAACGCATTGATGCGCGCGATGGCAGTCCGAATGCGACGGTTCGCGCCGCGCACCTTGTTCCGGAAAAAATAGGTCAGGAGGATCATCAACGGCAGCGGTGAAAACGTGACCAGGGCGAGCAAGCGATGCCATCTGAACAGCACGACGGCCATGGTCAGCAGCAGGACGAAATCGTTCAGTATCGACACCACGCCCGAGGCAAAAAGATCGTTCAGCGCGTCTACGTCCGTCGTCACGCGCGTTACCAAACGCCCGATCGGGCTGCGATCGAAGAAACTCATCGGCAGGCGCTGCAAGTGCCCGAAAATTTCCTTCCGAAGGTCGTACATCGTTTCCTGCCCGACCCATTGCATGATCCGCACCTGCGCGTACTGCAAGCCGAAGCTCAGCAGAAGGGAAGCGGTAAAAACGAGCGCCACCCACAAGAGTCCCGTCATTGCCGCCTGGCGCGAGATCGTCCGCGCGAAGCCGGGAACGATGTACTTATCCACGCCATACCCGAAGACGTACGGCCCCACCAGCTCCATGGCCGTAACGCCCAGCGTGAACGACAACGCCAGCACCACTTGCGGGCGATAGGGGCGCAAATAGCGGAACAGGCGCCGCGTCAGCTGCGCGTCGTAGATCTTTCCGAGTTTCTCTTCTTCGCGGAAATCGCTCATTCGCGCGCCAGTTCTTCCTCGAGCAACTGTTTCTGGTGCAGGTCGGCGTAATACCCGTTGGAGGCCAGCAGCTCTTCGTGGGAGCCGCGTTCGATGATTTGCCCGTCGCGCAGCACCACGATCTGGTCGGCCATTTTGATCGTCGAAATCCGGTGCGCGACAATCACGGTCGTACGATTCCGCATCACTTCGCGCAACCGCTGGAGAATGCGTTCTTCCGTATCCGTGTCGACACTGGCGAGCGCATCGTCAAGGATCAAAATCTTCGGCTGCCGCAGGATAGCCCTAGCGATCGCCGTTCGCTGCTTCTGACCACCCGAAAGGGTGAGGCCGCGCTCTCCCACCATCGTGTCGAAACGTTTCGGGAAGCTTTCGATTTCTCCGGAAATGCTGGCGACCTCCGCGGCTTCATAGATCTGCTCCTCGACCGCGTCGTTCACGCCAAACGAGATATTTTCGCGCACGGTTTCGCTGAACAGGAATGTGTCCTGTGGAACGTAACCAATCGCAGCCCTGAGTTCAGCCAACGGATATTCGCGGATCGGCCGGCCGTCGATGAGCAGCGAATCGTCCGGCGCATCCCAGAGCCGCGCGATCAACGCGGCCAGCGTGGATTTCCCGCTTCCCGTCGGTCCTACCACCGCCAGAGACGTTCCCGCCGGTACGGTCAGGTTGATGCCCGAGAGGACTGGCTTGACCTGGCCGCCGTCGCCCGTTGTCGGGTAGCGGAACGTCAAATCGCGAAACTCGATGTGGCCGCGGATTTCAGGCGCCGCAGCCCGAGACACGGTTCCATCGCCATTCGCGCCGTCGACGCTGGTTTCGCGGAATTCAGAGGCGTCTTGAATGTTGGGTTCCGCTTCCAGAATGTAATTCAGGCGGCTCATGGAAGCCGCCCCGCGCTGGAAGATGTTCGTGACCCAGCCGATCGCGATCATCGGAAACACGAGCTGAATCAGGAACGTATAGAAAGCCGTCAGCGTGCCAAGCGATACGCGATGGTCCACCACCTGCGCTCCGCCGACGCCCAAGAGAATTACGATCGTCATTCCAACCAGCGCCGAAAGCGCCGGGAAAAACAAGCTCCACGTAGCGATGAGCTTGATGTTCCGGTCCACGTATTCGCGATTTGCCTGGTCGAAGCGCTCGATCTCCGGTTTCTCCTGCGTGTACGCGCGAATCACGCGGATCCCCGTCAAGTTCTCCTGCGCGCGCGTCGACAGCACCCCCAGCGCAGCCTGAATTATTTCGGAGAGCCGGTGGATGGTCTGCCCGAAATAGCGCACTGCGACGATCACCAGCGGAACCGGAATCAGCACCCAGAGCGTCAAAGTCGGCGACAGCTTGAACATGAAGAACAGCGCCAGCACCATCGTGGCGATGGTTGTCGCGCTGTACATAATGCCCGGACCCAGCACCATGCGCACAGCGTTCAAATCGTTCGTGGCGCGCGACATCAGGTCGCCCGTGCGGTTGCGCACGTAGAATTCCGGGTCGAGTTTCAGCAGCCGAGCCAGCAAATCGTTCCGCAGGTCGAACTCGATGTCTCGCGACATTCCGATCAGAATCCAGCGCGTCCAGTAGGAGAAAAAGCCCTTCACGAGCATCGTCCCGACAAGAAGCGCGCAGAATATGCCCAAAGCGTGGCGGCTGGATGGCGCGTAGAGCGCAAACAGCGGGTGCAGAATTCGACGAGAGAAACCCGTGAGGGTTTGGAGCGGCGCCGGAGAACCCTTCAGCAGATCGACGATCGCGCCAATGATAAGCTGCGGCAGCGCCCCGGCGAGCCCCATCATGGTAAGCGCCAGCAGGCCAATGATTGTTGTGCGCTTGTAGCGCAGGACGTAGGGGACGAGCGGCTTCAGATTGTGCCAGCCGCTCGGCTTGCGTTCGGGCCTGACCGCTCCGACCGCCGTTTGCGCCGCCGCACTCACATGCGCACCTGCGACTGCGGGATTTCCAGCGTGGGCTGCTCCATCAGAAAATGCTTGTAGCTGGGGTCGAGCGTTTCATAACGCTTCGCCTCGGGGTTCCAAAGAACGCCCAAAGTCTGAATGTATCCGCCGGCGGGTTTATCCAGCGGGGTGAAGTACAGCTCCAGCCCCTTTTCCGGGTTCTGCTCGTATTGCAATCGCCACGACCCCACATCGGTCAGCGGATTTCGCGCCAGATAACCTTTTTCGTTCTTCAGGTGCTCATCGCAGCGGAAGATTTCTCTCCAGCTGCCGTTATCCTTCTCGACGATGGAGGCTCGCGTCAGGAGAATGCCAGGGACGGCCGTCTTCGGAGTCACTTTGAGCCGGTTCACCACCAGCGCCTGCGTTTTTCCGTTCTTTGCCAGGTCTCCGTAGACGATCACCTCGGCCTCGGAACCCAAGTCGGATTCGGCTGCCTTTTGAATATTGTCGGGAACCGCGGGAGCCGCCGGCTTGCTGGTTTCCTGCGTTTGTGTGGGAGTTTTAGTCCCGCAGGAGGCGCACCCGAAAGCGAGGGCTATAAGGACGCAGATTTCTACTGTTCGCTTCATAGATTGGAATCGGAACTATCGGATGCGCGAGCCTTCCGGCTTGATTCGCGCGAAACTCCCTCTCTGTGCGCGCAGGCTCCGCACCGGCTTTGTTGCGCGGGTTGTTGAGGGCACAAGATTGATTCTATAGCGAGAAACTCTCGATGGAAAGAACCAGTGCTCGTCGGTGTCAACCTCTACGAAAGAGAGGCCCGCCAGGCGGCAGAGCGCGCTGTGCGCCCGGTTCTCTTCCTTCTCTCCAATCTCACCACGCCCTTATCGTGCAGCGAGGATCTCTTCCATTCGCGCCTCGAAATTCTCCTCGCCCTCCGACCACAGCCGAACTCGCTCCACGGGAACGGCCTTCTCGATCCTTCGAATCCATTCCAGCAGCTTGTGGATGTTCTCGCGCGTCTTTTCCTGGTACGCCTGCAGGTTCTCCGGCCACGCCATCGCTTCCAGAAACCGCGCCTCTTGGGGGCTTTCAGCGGTCCGTTGGCCCACCTGCCGAATTCCCAAAAGACCTGCGTGGCCGGTGAAGAGATGCTCGAATCCGAGGCTCACCTGGATGTGCCCGTTCTCGCGCCAGAACCCGTCGTCGTAGTCCTGGCCCTGGCAGAGGATTTCGAGCGCGTGCGGTTCGTTCAACCATTTCGCCGCCCCCGCATCGAACTCCCACAAATCCCAGTTCGCGCGCACCTCATATGCGCTGTCGCTGTGGACCTGATGCCCGATAATCTCTACGATCCCGGCCGCGTCGAGCGGCGCCGAACGCAGGTCGTCCTCGAGAACGGGCGACTCGGATGCGTCGACGGCGCGAATCGTCAGACTTGTGAACCCCGGCTTCGTCGCCGAAAAAGGCATCGTAGCCAAGAACGCGCCGAACTGCCCCAGCATTCGCTCTTCGCCGAATTCCTTGCACCAGATGCTCAGATAAGAGAGGTTGGCCATCGCTCTTATTATACCGGCAGTCCGTTTAGTTTGGCCGATGGGGAGGCGCTTCTCTGCTGGTTGGGTTCTGCCGGGGATCAACTTGCGCGCGTCAAAATGCCCGAATCCCCGAACCCGGATGGGTTGCGTCGTCCCAATCCGCGACAGGGGAATTTGGAACGCCGCGCTAGGCTTGGGCGGCTAGCCGGCGCGGGTCTTGGAAAAGGCGCGCGGTAGCAGCACCAAAGATAAAACCGCCGACATGAGCGACGTAAGCCACTCCGCCCGTCTGAGACGCTGCCACCGAGCCCACGTTGAACAGCTGGATGAGAAACCAAAACCCGATCAGCAGCGCAGCCCGGATCAACGTGACGCGCACGAAGACGAAAATGATCAAGAGTGAACGGATTTGGTCCCGGGGATACGTCACCAGAAATGCGCCCATCACCGCCGCGATCGCGCCGCTGGCGCCCAGGTTCGGAACTGTGGAGCTGGGACTGATTGCGACCTGGGCCAGCATGGCCAGGAACCCTCCCGCAAGGTAAAAGATCAAATACCGCAGCGGATTCATCGAGTCTTCAATCTCGGGGCCAAAAGCCCACAAGAACACCATGTTGCCCAGGATGTGCCCAGCTCCCGTGCAAGAACATTGCCGTCAGGATCGTGACCCAGTGATGTCCAGCCGTAATGCTCGCGGGGACCGCCGACCACTTCAGGACGAACGGGTTGCCGCGGCTCAACTCGAACCCAAACACGATGAAGTTCGCGAGAATGATGCAGACCGTCACGATGGGCAGGCGCGTCGGACGTCGCGATGCATCCGTTAACGGAATCAGGCCGCCCATTCTGTCCTCCTCCGGTCATCGCACGCGCAGGTCTACCGGGCAGCGCGGGCGCGCATTCACTCCTGCAGATCCATTTCAGATACGCCGGACTGCCTAGGCCAATTTGTTCGTTACGCTCCGGGCAGCCAGCGAAATCGACAGGCGCGAAATGCCGCTGAACAACATGCTGATGCCCACCAGCGTGCCAATGACCCAACCCGTGCTCGACGGCCACGTACTCCAAATCATGATCGCAAGGATGAGCGTGATCGCTCCGTCGACCAAAAGCCAGCCCGATCCGGGAAAGGGACGCAGCGTAAATCCCAATGCGCAAACTCCAAAACTCCTTCCACGAACAGATAAATGCGAGGCAAATCGTCGGGGACCTTCCGGACCTTCCAAGGGTGTACTATACCACGCCGTTTGCATCCGGCTGCCGCCGCGATCCTCCAATCCTGCGGTTTGCGCGTTTTCGACGGTTGAGCCAGATTCCAGACGGCCTAACTACCTCTATTGTTAACCTGGCCGAGCTAGTATCATCGGGCCGTGCGCGCGCCAGACCCGCGCGGCGCTCGCCGCAGGATGGTGCTTGATTTGCTCGCCCGGCATGGATAGGTTCTCTCCGCCGCGTAGGGAGTCAACTCGAGGCCGCAGCAATGAAGAAACGAAGGACGAAATCTCTCCGCCGAAACGTCACTCAGCGCGCCAGGAGGATGCCCGAACCTCAAGTTGCGGTTGTGAAAGCGGCCGAAGCGCAAGCAGAGGAAAATCTCCGGCGCAGTGAAGAGCAATTCCGTCAATTAGCCGACAATATTCGCGAAGTGTTTTTCATTTACACAGCCGACCCGGTAAGAATGATTTATATCAGCCCGGCTTACGACGAGGTCTGGGGGCGGCCGCGGCAGGACCTCCTTGACCGGCCTGCGGCTTGGCTTGAAAGCGTCTGTGCGGAAGACCGCGAACGTGTGGGCGCTTTCTTTGCGCAGTGTATGCGAGGCGTTCAATTAGAGATGGAATACCGCGTCGTACGGCCGGACGGTTCCGTTCGGTGGATCGACGCACGCAGTTTTCCCGTACGTGACTCGAAGGGCAAATTCATCCGCGTAGTTGGAATTGCGGAAGACATCACATTACGCAAAGAAGCCGTGGAGAGTCTGCATTTCGCACTGGCAGCGGCCGAACAACAGGCTCGGGATGCAGCCAGGTTGACGGAACTGCTCGACATTCTGCAATCCTGTCAAACGACCGAGGAAGCCTACAAGATTATCGGGGATTCTCTCCCGGCTGCGTTGCCGGCACGATCCGGGGCTCTGTGTATCACAAGCGCCTCCCGGAACCTCGTCGAAGGAGTGGCCATTTGGGGCGAATCGCCGGCCACCGAAGGAACGTTCCGTCCGGAGGATTGCTGGGCGCTGCGGCGTGGCAAGATTCATCGGGTCAGCGAACCCATCTCGTCGCTACGATGCGCGCACGTCGGTGCGTCACTCACGGGACCTTATCTTTGCGTACCGCTCGCTGCGCAAGGTGAGGCGCTCGGAGTGCTTTATCTGGAGTGTGCATCCCGGTCCTCGAGTCCGTTGCAAGAGTCTGGAGGGGATCAACTGGAAGCCCTGAGTCGCCAAGCAGTCGCCGTAGGCGAACGGATCTCTTTGGCACTGGCCAATCTTAGACTCCGAGAGGTGCTTCGGGGCCAGTCTCTTCGTGATCCGTTGACGGGGCTTTTCAACCGCCGCTACATGGAAGAATCTTTGGAGCGGGAGCTGCGACGCGGGGTCCGCAACAATCAACCCGTTGCGCTTCTCATGCTCGATATCGACCATTTCAAGCGGTTCAACGATACATTCGGGCATCAGGCCGGCGATGCGCTCCTGCGAGCGCTGGGCGATTTCCTGATGAAGCGGACGCGCGGCCAGGATGCTGCTTGCCGCTATGGCGGAGAGGAGTTTGCTCTCATTTTGTCGGGCGCGTCTCTTGAGGCCGCGCAGAAGCGCGCGGAAATCCTGCGCGAAGACCTCAAACATCTGAATGTGGAATATGCCGGGCAGGTTCTCGGGAGCGTGACCCTGTCCATCGGCCTCGCTGCTTTTCCGGGCCACGATACACCCGAGGTGCTATTGCGCGCGGCGGACCAGGCTCTCTATCGTGCCAAGACTGAAGGACGGGACCGAGCAATTGCGGGATGACTTCTTACGGCCTCACGTGTCTACCTCGTCGGGGTACGCGGCGGGCCGTGGCATCTACTTCTTGGGAAGTACTTCGTCGTCCTCGTCTTCGGATCTGAAGCCGGTGGAAAGGCCCATCATCCGTTCCTTTAACGTGTCGCCCATTCCCGCGAGGACGTCGCGGCAGGTTTCCCGGAGGCGCTTTTCGGCGGCTTTGGCAATGGTGTCGAGAACGGCTTGCGAGTGCTGCCCTAGTGTCGTGGCCGAGGCCAGCAGCCAGGAATTCGATGCGTTTTCTAGGCGCGACTTGTAGTGCTCGATCGATTCATCCGTCGAGCGCTGAATCTGCTCGATCCATTCTTGTTGCTTGGCCTGCCATGTGGCGTCCATCGTTTGCATCAGCGGCTGCAACTGCGTTTGGAGCTTTTCCTTTGCCTCCTCGACACCGCGTTGCAGCCGTTCATCCACGCTCTTTTGAAACGCTGCCAGCGCGCCCTCGCGGCTGAATTCCATGTCCGAGCGCGTTTTTTCGGCCGTTTCGCGCGATGCGTCTTTCAATCGGTGCAGCGACTCGTCGGTCGTGCGTTGCACGCGATCGGTGAAAGTCGCATTCGCGATCTCCGCCGTTTCGGTGAGCTTGGCGCGCTCGCGTTCGACAAGCTCGTTGGCGGCCTCTTCGATTTGCGCCTGGCTGTGTTCGAGGTACGTTCGGCGGTAATGGTCCAGTTCCGACGCCAGGAGACTTGAAACCTCCGCGGCGCGATCGCGCAAGTCAGACGTCGATTGTTCGACAGCGCGGTCGAGCGACGACTGCATCGTGGTGTGCGCTTTCTTCTGGTACCAGTCAGAGGCTTTGAGCAGCGCCTCGTACGTCGCATGCTCGGTCGCCGTTGCCTTCTGCTCGAACTCCGCCTGCACCTGCGAAACAACCTCGCGGCAGGACTTTTCCACTTCTCCCGGGTAGCGGCGGGTTTCCTGATTCAGGCGCTCCAGCGCCTCCTGTATTGCCTGTTCCGACGCTTGCGCCACTTGTTCGCGCACGGCGTCCTGAACGCGCAACGCCTGCTCGGAAGCGTCGAGGATCTCTTGTTTCGCGCTCTCCTGCAGCTGCGCGACCTGGTTGGCGGCAAGCCGCGCCTCGACTCGAATCGATTCGCGCGACTGCTCGGCCTGCTGCTGGGCCTGGAGGATCTCCTGCTTCGCGCTCTCCTGCAGCCGCGCGACCTGGTCGGCGGCGAGCTGCGCCTCGACTCGAATCGATTCGCGTGATTGCTCGGCCTGTTGCCGCGCCTGTTGCTGCGCTTCGGAAAGCTCCGAAACGGCTCGGCGGCTCTCCTCCAGCTTGGCCGTGACCTTCTGATCCAGCTCCGCCGAGAGGCGGTCCGCCGTTTTCTGCGCTGCCTTCTCGATGATCGGCTCGATCTGGTGGGCGCGCTGCTCGATTGCCTGGTCCGCCCTGCGATTGATCTCCTCGACTCGCTGCGCCAGAAGGTCATCGAGTTCGCGGCGCGTGTGCTCCAGAGTGGACTGCGTCGTATTCTGCAGTTGCAGCGCGGCGCTCTCCGTTCGGGCCCTCTCGGCCGCGAGTTCGGCCGCCAGTGAGTTTGCAGAGGATCGCGCGTTCGACAGCGTTTGCTCGACGGCCGACTGCAGCTCGGCATTGCGCGCCGACGCGTCCTGCTCGGCGCGGTTGAGCGCCGCCTGGGAAGCCTCCGCGACTTGCTCCTCAATTTTCCGCGAAGCGCCCTTCAGCGCGCTTTCGAACTCCGCCTGGAATCGCTGCGCGGTTACCGCGGCTTCCGCTTCTGTTGTTTTCAGCGATTGTTGCCGAACGGACTGCGCCGTCTCTTCGAGACTCTTCTTCCATTCGTCAATCTGTTTCTGTGCCGCTTCCGGAGAGGAGAGAATTTGCAGCGACGGACTCGACGCCTCGCGGTCCGAGATCGCTTTTTCCACCGCGTTCTCGACAGCCTCTTTCAAATTCAGCGCCGACGTTTGGCGCGCCGCTTCCTGAGCCGCTTGTTCTGCAGCGCCGCTTACGGCCTGCTGCACGGCCTCCCGAATCTTCGCGTCCAACTGGACCGCGCTCGCTTCGTTCGTCTTTCGCGCTTCTTCGACGATGGCGTGCGTGCGATCGGCCGCGTCCTGAACCATCTTTTTCGCCGCGGATTCGGAGACGCGCTCCATCGAGACCCGGATGGCTTTCTCGACTGCATCGTGGAGCTGGACGTCCAACTGCTGGCGGACAATCGTCATTTCGTCGTTGATCGCCGTCTGAGCCTCGTGCCGGAGGGACTTGTCGAGCGCTTCCTTGGCGTTCGTCACGAGCTTCGCCACGTGCCGGTCGAGCGAGGCCTGGGCCTCGTCGGGCGCGACTGGCGGCGTCACGACGTGAATCTTGCTCTGGTCTTTCGCGGGCGTTTCCGGGGCAGTGAATGTCCGCCCCGTGACAACGGTTGTTGGTTTATGTGCGGGGGGTGGCGCTGCTCCGGTCGTCTCCGGCTTCTTTTCAGCCACGTGCTCGGTCGCCTTGCTGATGGCACTGACCGCCGACTGAATTGGGGAGGGCGCTTTCGGCGCTGCCGCGATTTGCGCGGAGCCAGCCGCGGTGGCGGGCTGCTCGTCGGCGACGGGGAACCAGTCATCCGGGGGAAAGGCGATGCCCCAGACGTTTCCGGAGATGTCGAATTCGAGTCCGATTTGAAACAGTTCCCGTACAGTTCGCGGCCGCTGTACCCAGATCACC
>DATGHM010000193.1:0-6074 GCA_035307985.1 Candidatus Acidiferrales bacterium | reverse complement strand
GATTCCCACTTTCCCACAGCCACCACGGCGGACATCACTTCCCCAACCTTTGAACCAAGCAAACTTCCATCTCCCTGCGTCGCTTCTCGCTCAAGCATTTCAGCCCCGCCAGGGGGATACGATGTGACCAGGCTCTTCCACCCTTGTCCATGGTTTGGCCGATACTCGCGTCCGTGGTATTCAGGAGCGGCGCCTGCTCTGTCACCGTCACAGTTTCTGCCGACTGGCCGATCTTCATCTTGACGTCGATCGTCGCGGGAAGATTCACCAGCAGTTGGATACCGGTCTGGTGGTACTTGGCGAAACCGGAAGCCTCCACATCCAGGTCGTAATTTCCGGGCAACACTTGCTGGAAGACGTAGTTGCCTTGCTGGTCTGTAGTGGCTGTGCGACCGAGATTTGTGCCGGCGTTCGTCAGCCTGACGGTCGCACTGGGAATAGCCGCGCCGCTCGGATCGCTGATGGTGCCGCGCAAAGACGTGGACGCCTGCCCCCAGGCGTTGGGAATGGCGGTTAGAAGGGCAACGACAACACAGAGGGTCGCGAGTAGATAACCGTTGGCTCGAAGCTTCACAAATCACCTCCAGGACAGTGTCCGCCTCGCCGGGCACACCCATTGAGGCCTCGGCGAACGCGTTACCGCATGCAGGCGAAGTCCGCTTGATCTGGCGGCGCTCGAAGGTCTCTAGTGCGGAGCTACATTCAATAAAAAGGCAGAACAGGCCCTAGAAACCCGGCCGGGGACACACCAGATACAAAACACACCCAAAAGGACCCACACCCACGTCGTCAAACGTTATAGTTCCAAGCTGGCCGCCGTGTCAACGAAATATCGGATCAATCAGAAATGCGAATGGCCCATTTTCGGCCATCGATTTGGACGGTTGCTCTAAAAAAAGTGAGCGGCCGGTGGGGGTGCCGGCCGCTCGTGGGCATGGGGGTAATGGAGGTGCAGTATTCGAGGTGACTCCAGGTTTCGAGGTTAGCGTCATCAACCCTGAAACCCGCACCGCGAATCCATACGCAGAATGCCCTTAGCGCGCGGCGTCGTCGATGGACCCTCGGTTCACTTCGCTCCGGTACGAAAGTACCCCCGTGGCGGCCTTCGGGATTTCTTCGTCAGCGCGGAGTAAGTCGTTGATTCTGTCGCCAACGTTGAAGCGGCTCTGCTCCGGTGATACGCTTCGCGAAAGGAAAAAACGTACGAAGCGCTCGCTCCTCACCGGGGCGATACGCGGGCGCGTGTGGTATGCCGCGCAGCATTTATAAAAGCGATCCATGTCGGCCACCGGAGCAAAACTCGATCGCAAATCCGTCGTCGAGACGCAAACTCTCGCCACCGTTCGGCAGCTACTCAAGGAATTAGGCGGTTCGCGGGGGCTCGATGAGCTCGATGCCCGCGGGGCGCGGGCGCACCTTGAGCGGGATCTCGGACTTGGGAGTCTCGAACGGGTCGAGCTGATGCTCAGATTGGGCGATGCTTGCGGTGTACACCTTCCAGAGAGTGCGGTCGCGGAGGCGAATACCGTCGGTGATCTGATCCCGGCGATCCTGCGCGAGGCGTCCGAAACAGCTCGGGACGGAGTAAGCACGACGGCGGCTTTTGTTCCCGAGTCGCGCGATCGCTTCTTGAGCGAAATACAACCGGACGTCGAGCGGCAGGTGCTTTCGGCTAGCACGCTCACCGAAGTTCTGCGGCTGCGGGGCGTGGCCGAGTCCGGCCGCGCGCACATTCACCTCTACGAAGAGGCGGCCGAGCCGCGCACCATCACGTTCGGCGGACTCTACCAGGGGTCATTGGGCGTCGCTGCTGAGCTGGGATTGCGTGGGCTCGAAGCCGGGCAGACGGTTGCGATCATGCTCCCGACCTGCGCGGATTTCTTTCCGACATTCTTCGGAATCCTGTTGGCCGGCGGCATTCCGGTTCCAATTTATCCTCCGTTCCGCGCGGACAAAATTGCGGAATATGCGAAGCGCCAGACGAACATATTGCGGAACGCAGAGGCACGATTTCTCGTCACGTGGCGGCAGGCGGAAGGCTTGGCCCGGCTGCTGAAGCCGAGTGTTCCGTCGCTGCGTGGCGTGTTGAATGCGGAGCGGTTGTGCCCGGGGCGAGGCGAATCGCGAGACGGTAAGCAAGGCGAATCGGAAAGCGCGGGCGTCTCCAACGGGGCGCGTGCGAAGTGGCGGCCGGTGGAGAACCTGACCTACCACGCCCGCCGCGAAGATATCGCGTTCCTGCAATACACCTCGGGATCGACCGGCGCACCGAAAGGCGTCGTGCTTACACATGGCAATTTGCTGGCGAACATTCGCTCGATGCTGGCGGGCGTTCACGTGACGTCGGAAGACCTCCTCGTTAGTTGGCTACCGCTTTATCACGATATGGGCCTGATCGGCGCGTGGCTGGCGCCTCTGTGCGCCGGCATTCCGACGGTGATCATGTCGCCGCTCGCCTTTCTGAGCCGGCCGGAGCGATGGCTGCAGGCGATTCATCGCCACAATGCGACGCTCAGCCCCGGCCCAAATTTCGCGTACGAACTGTGCGTGCGAAAAATCGCAGATAAGGATTTGGAGGGCCTGGACTTGAGCCGCTGGCGCGGCGCGTTGAACGGCTCCGAACCCGTGCAGCGGGCGACGCTCGACCGGTTCGCTGCTCGGTTCGAGCGCTACGGCTTTCGCCGCGACGCGCTGCTTCCGGTGTACGGGCTGGCGGAGAATTCGCTGGCCATTTCGGCCACGGATGCAAGTTTGGGATACCGCGTTGACCGGATCGAGCGAGCGACATTCGAATCGACCGGCCGTGCTGTTCCCGCCACGCCGGATGATTCCGCGGCGCTGGAATTCGTTGGCGCGGGTCACCCGCTGCGCGATGTGGAATGCCGGATCGTGACGGACGATGGCGGGGACGCAGGCGATCGCATCGAAGGGCATCTCTGGTTCCGGGGGCCCTCTGCCACCAGCGGCTATTACAAGAATCCGGAAGCTACGCGCGAGCTCACAAGAGAAGGGAACTGGCTCGATTCGGGCGACCTTGCCTACTGTGCGGACGGCGATCTTTTCATAACGGGACGCGCGAAGGACGTCATCATCAAGGCGGGGCGCAATCTCTATCCCCAAGAGATCGAGCAAGTGGCTGGGCAAATCGCGGGCGTGCGGCCGGGCTGCGTGGTCGCGTTCGGCGCACCGGACGAGCGCAGTGGAACGGAACGGTTAGTGGTGGTGGCGGAAATTCGCAATGCAGCGGATGCGAAGCGCGTTTCAAAGGAACTATCCGCTGCGGTGCAGGAGACGATGGGCCTGCCGCCCGATGTGATCGAACTGGTCCGGCCGCAATCGATTCCCAAGACTTCGAGCGGAAAACTGCGGCGCAGCGAAACGCGCCGCCGGTACCTGGAAGGCGACCTCGGCAAGAAACAGCAAGCACCCTGGATACAAATTGCAAGGCTGGCGATCCGTGGATCTGTGCCGCGGGGCTGGCTGGCGTTGCGGGGCGGCGCGAGGGGCGCGGCGGAGTTTTTATATGGCGTTTACGCGCTGGCGGTATGCGCAGTTGTGGTTGGGCCGACGTGGGTGCTCGTCCGGTTAAGCCGTGATCCGGGTCGGGCCGCGCGGATTGTACGATCGACATCGAGAACGATTCTTAAGGCCGCGCTGGTTCCCGTGCGCGTGGAAGGGAGCGAGTTGCTGAAAAACCTGCCGAATACAGGTCCGTGGATTTTCACGCCGAATCATTCCAGCTATCTCGACATCCTCGTCGCGCTGGCGCTGCTTCCGGCCGGCGTGCGCTTCATCGCCAAAGGCGATGCCATCGAGATGCCGATCTTCGGCACTCTCGTGCGGCGGAGCGGCCAACATCTGTTCAACCGTAACGATCCCGCGGCTCGAGTCCAGCAGGCCCAGGAAGTCGAGGCGGCGCTCGCCCGCGGCGAATCGCTCGCCGTTTACCCCGAAGGGACATTTACCGCGGTCACGGGCATTCGGCCATTTCAGCTGGGTGCGTTCAAAGCGGCGGTGGACGCGCAGCGGCCGATTTGCCCTGTCGCGATCCGCGGCGCCCGGCAGATTCTGCGCGACAAGACTTACCTTCCCAAATTCGGGCGAGTTACGGTCACGATCGGCCCTCTCATCCTCCCCAATCCCGCCGCGGGAGGCGAATGGCAGGAGATCGTTCGCTTGCGCGACGAAACCCGCGGGATCATCGGCCGCAATGTCGCCGAACCGTTGCTGTGAGTGAGGCTCGGCATTTGTAGAAGTAAAACCATTCGAGTCATGATGGCATCTTCTGCACGTGAAACCTCCAGGGCTTTTTCCGCCGCGCTGAATCGTCTAAGCTACTTGGACGAACGATCCTGGGAATCCCAGAAAGGCTGCGCATTGAAAATTCTATTTATCGGAGACATTGTCGGCTCGCCGGGGCGCAAAATCGTGCATGAGAGGCTTCACGACATCCTCGAGCAAAGGTCGATCGATCTGTGTATCGCGAACGGCGAAAACGCCGCGTCCGGATTCGGCATCACGCCGCGGCTGGCCGAAGAACTCTTCGCCTCGGGTATCGAGGTGATCACCGGCGGCAACCACATATGGGACCGCAAGGAAATTTTCGAATACTTTCCGCACGAGCCGCGCCTCCTGCGTCCAGCTAATTTTCCGGACGGCTCACCGGGGAAAGGCCTCCTCGTCGCATGGGCGAAAAACGGAACCGGCTACGCAGTCCTCAACCTGCAAGGCCGCACGTTCATGACGCCGATCGACGATCCTTTCCGCGCAGCATCGCAGCAACTCGCCGCGATTCCGCCCGAGGTCAAAATAATCCTCGTCGACATGCACGCCGAAGCCACATCGGAAAAGCAGGCCATGGGATGGTATCTCGATGGCAAGGTGACCGCCGTGCTCGGCACTCACACGCATGTTCCAACGGCCGACAATCACGTCCTCCCCAACGGAACTGCTTACGTCACCGACGTCGGCATGACCGGTCCGCATGACTCGGTGATCGGAATGGAGAAGCAGGGAATCCTGCAGCGGTTCCTGGATTCCATGCCGGCGCGTTTTTCAGTGGCCGAGGGCGACGTGCAGATGAACACCGTCCTGATCGACGTCGACGAAGCTACTGGCCATGCCCGCTCCATCGACCGCCTGAACTTCCGCCTCGACTAACAATCCCATTTCCACAGATCGCATCCTTCAAATTTGGCGGGGACATCGGAACAGGGCTTGGCGAATCAATCCGGCGCGGGTTCGGGCTGGGAGACGCGCGCAGCCGCCGCGCAAAGCTCTTCACCGGCTCATTCACGAATTCGAAGCCCGGCCCGTTGGTTCCTGCGGCTGGCGCGAAAAAACGTAATTTTTGATGCGGGGACCGAATCCCGCAGCCTTCATTCCCTTGTCCCTCTCCATCTCGATTCCCTTGGCGTACGTCTTGCGCCCCCACAGGATCGTGTCGATCGTCTTGAAGAAGTCGCCCGTGCCGTAACTCCCTTTGGGTCGCGGACGCTCGAGCCATCCGACGTCGCCATCCAGTCGCGCGATGTAGCCGTCGGCGCTGGTGGCGATGTACACAATAGTTCTCCGTTTCTTCTTCCCGCCTGTTTCACGTCTCATGCCATTACCATCTTTCTCATTCCATTCGCGCGGTGCAGGACAGCGCTCACCATTTCACACCATAGCGTAAGCACACACACCCGGTGCCGCAACTTCAACCGACTTTTACGGTTCGCACTCCAGTTTTCCACAGGCATCGACGCGGTCGCGTCCTGTGGAAATCTCCTCCTGTTTGGAGCTGCCTTCCAAATATTGGAACACGACACATTCGCCCATTCACTAAAGATTCCGCCGCCAACCGTGCACGTTTCGGGCTGCGCCTGCCGCAGATCAGCGTAACAAAGGCGTCTTGAACGGCGAATTTTGCCATGTGGAAAAGCTGTGGATTTTTGTGGAAGAGCCGCGCCTAATTCGAATCGATTTCCCTTGCTCATCTCTGCACGTTTAGGCAGAATCCCACGTCGCGTCCCTTTGAAGTTTTGCAGCGAGCACGATTTTCTATGCACCGCAATTTTTGAGACCAGGGTTTG
>DATGHM010000192.1:0-33113 GCA_035307985.1 Candidatus Acidiferrales bacterium | reverse complement strand
TTCAGCCGACTTCTTTCGAGGAATGGTGAGGGACGTCCATTTGCCGGATTGCGTGGCGAAGTGGCGCGAGAGGAACGCGATCTGCCCGACGTGGTAGCTGTAATGCGCGATCTGGCGGTTGATGGCTTGCGTGACGGAGTGGGGCTCAGTGCGAATCGTGACCGTGCGCGCCAGGTCGGCGTCGGTCAGCGGTTCGAGGGCGTCGAACAGGATCTTCCAGCCGCGTTCCCATAGCGCCATCAGCTCCGCGCGCGTTTTGGGAGCGTCCTCGAATTCCGTGTCGCGATTGCGGTCCGGCTTTTCGCCGTCGGTGGCGAGGAAATCGGTCCAGCGCGAGCGCATGTTGCCCGCCATGTGCTTCAGGATGATGGCGATGGAATTCGATTCGGCGTCCAGCACGGCGAAGAGACCCTCGTCCGGACATTCCTCCATCGCGCGCTCCGCCAGCTTCTTGTAGTGGCGAAACAGATCAATCGAATCCGCCAGATGCGACGTGGTGAATCGATGTGCCATGCCGGGATTGTCGCGCGACTTTACCAGGGAATCAACTAAACTCTAGCGACTCCAACATCTGAAACTAATATACTAAGCTAATGCTTCTATCTGAACGCAGGGCGGTCAGGTATCGACGGCCCAGCCTCTCCTTCCTTCTGTGTGTCCTGGCGATGACCGGCTGTGCGCGGCGATATGCTCCCACCATGGCAGCGGTCCCAACTGCGTGGCGTTCACACCTGCTCCCCTTTAAGCCGGTTTCTATCGCAAGTAATGGAAACCTGCTCTGGGTATGTGGCGCCGACGAGATGATTGCGGAGTCCGTAGACGGTGGAAATACATGGAAGGTAAAACACGAGCGTGCGGGCGGGGAAGTTCTTCTGACTATACGCATGCTTGGTAACAGAATGGTTTACTCATCGGGCACCGCTGGACTCATCTTGCTATCCGTCGACGGCGGATCTACGTGGAAATCGTGGACCGCCGGATCTCAGCGAGTGCTCGAGATGATTTTTGCTGATACACAGCATGGAATTCGGGAATTACCCTCCAGCGTTGAAACTACGGCTGATGGCGGACGCAATTGGTCTGATGTATCGATGATGAAAACGGACGAACGAGTGCGGCAATTTTCAGAGGTTCTGGGAATGGCAGTCCTTGATGGCAAACACTATGCAATGCTGCTGCACAAGCCGCAAGGCGAGAACATGTTTCTTTCGAGCCGGGATTCGGGCATGACTTGGAAGCCGCTCCACATCGATAACACATATGCCGTCGCGCTATTCGCGCACGGGAAGCAATATTGGGCATTCGGAATCGAAATTGTCGAAAGGCAGGATCATGGTGGATACAGTGTTCCACTCGTCCTGCACTCTCGCGACGGTTTGCGTTGGGTACATGGAGCGAAAGCGCCGACGGAATTTACGGACTGCAGCAAGCAGGGATGCGTGCTCTATGAAGGTGCCATTGCTGACCTCTACGGGAATAAACCGCACTATCTGATATACCCAGGCGATATCAGCTTGACGTCGCAATGGGCTACGGGACCGGTCAGCATCTGCACCGTTGCAGGGAGAATTCTGTGCGCTGCGGCAGCGTGGTCCGATAGATTGCCGCCACGACCCGAGAGTGATCAGCCCATTGTGGGAGGGCCACTCTACGCTTCTCCCGTTGCTCCGCCCCCAGACTGTTTAGTGTGTTCCCTGACGCCGTTCCCGCTCGACGCAAAGTTGCTTCCGCAAATTCCGGTGAAAATGAATGACCAGGACCAAGGACAGCGACAGATGCTTATACCAGGACTTCAATCGACACTTTTGGTCCGATACGCGATTCAGACGGACGGGACCGTTGACCAAGTGGATGTGGATGGCGCGCCTCTAAAAGAGATCGCGTCTTCCGTGGCGGCAAATGTGGGCAACTGGATTTTTGAACCTCCCCGGACGAGCGTGGACCGCAAGCATGAAATACGACTCGTTGTTGTGTGTATGGGCGCTCCCTCGAATGATGAGGCCACTTGCAACGTCACGATTCCGCCACAGACCCTCCAGTGAACAATCCAGGGCCGCGCCCGGCGAAGTTTAATTCGCCCGCCGACATGGATCAAACGCAAGAGCGCGCGATGGAATCCGTGCGGCCCGCAATGAGGGAAATCGCGGGACTAATGGAGGATGCGGGTGTAGAGGACGAGGAGCGCGAGGCAGGCGGCGATGCCGAGGAAAAAGCCGCCCACGTGCATGCGCGGATGGATGGCGCGGGCGTAACGGATGCTGGCGATGAAGAAGGCGGCGTTGGATAGCACGGCGAAAACAAGCCAGCCAACGACGAGAATCTCAACGTTCACCGCGCTCCAACCCCAACCGGCCGGAGCCAGCGTGATGTAAGTCAGCGTGGCGGAACCCAGCGTGAGAACGGCGCTGGTCGCGACGGCGTAGCCACTCGCGAGACCAACGTTGGCATGCAGACGAACGAGCAGGAAAGCGATGGCGTATTCGAGCAACACGACGAGGGCCACCATCGCGCGATAGCCGGGCGTCGTCAGGCCGAAGAGATGCGTGTCGGAATAGAAGACCGCCGGGATGAGCGCATTCGCGAAAGCAGCGACGCAGAGTGCAGTACAAATCGCATGCCGGCGCGGCCGCGGCGCGACGGCGGTCTCTGCGGCATCGGTTGAAATGTTCGTGGACATGGATTTAGGACCCGACACATAGTAGCAGGAAGCTGCGGAACGGCTGCAAACACCTCAGTCGAGTTGACCTATAAGCGCCTCACCGGTCCCGCGAGCCTCCCGAAGTTGAATGCGTTGTGAGGCGTGTGCTAGCATCCCGCTTTCTTGCCCAACGGGCCAGACCACTTCGTCCAAGTGGCCGACTGGCCGTTGAGCAGGTCCGCCTAGCAAGATGGCGGGCAGGCGCTGAGGAATTCGGGGCGGCGCCGTTTAGTAGCGCTCCCGCGCTGGCTCATGTCAACTGCGTGTGCGAATTCGAGGTTTGACCTCGTTTGCCGTGCTCCCGCCGACGTATATCTGAAAGCCAAAAATCGAAACGCGAGGTTCGAAATTCGCTCCGGAAACGGGGCGACAGGTGCGGCGTGTGCGTTTGCGACGGCGGGTAAAGAGAAATTCTTCGGCTCAAAAGGCGGGCCTCGGAATGAGGGCTTGCGACGCGAGAGCGGGCACAGCATGCTGTGCCCCTCCCGGAAAATGGCAGAAGCGGTCGAACGAGTGAGAGCGGGCACAGCATGCTGTGCCCCTACCGGAAAATGGCAGAAGCGGTCAAACGAGTGAGAGCGGCACAGCATGCTGTGCCCCTACCGGAAAACGGCAGAAGCGGTCAAACGAGATTGGCGAAAGCAAGAATACGAGGTGAACGATGAAATCGTATAACACGGAATGGATACGCAACGTGGGCATTGTAGGACACGGCGACACGGGGAAAACCCAGCTCGTGTCGTCGCTGCTACACACGGCGGGAATGACGCCGCGCTGGGGAAAGGTGACGGAGGCTCGACGGTCACCGACTGGGATGAAGAGGAGGTCGCGCGGAAAATATCGATCAACACGGGCCTGGCCTACGCCGAATGGCAGGCGCCGGGCCAAAGCGAAAAGACCAAGATTAATTTGCTCGACACGCCGGGCTATTCCACCTTCATCAATGAAACGAAGTCGTCGCTGATTGCGGCGGACTCCGTGCTGATTCTGGTGGACGCGGTGAGCGGCGTGCAAGTGGTGACGGAAAAGGTGTGGGACTACGCGACGGAATACGAGCAGCCGCGCGCCTTCGTGCTGAACTGGATGGACCGCGAGCTTTCGAGCTTCGAACGGGCGCTCGGTTCGCTGCAGCAGACGTTTGGGCGCGGCGTGATTCCGGTGCAACTGCCGATCGGGTCGGAGAAAGGCTTTCGCGGCGTGATCGACCTGGTCGCCATGAAGGCGCTGATCTATACGCCGGACGGGGACGGCAAAGCGAAGATCGAGGAAATCCCGGCGGACATGGCCGAAGAGGCGCAGGCGGCGCACGAAGCGCTGGTGGAACTGGTGGCCGAAGGCGAAGACGAGCTGATGCAGGAGTTCTTCGACAAGGGCACTCTGCCCCCGGAGGATTTGAGGAAGGGGCTGCACGAGGAAGTGCGCGACAAGAAGGTTTTTCCGGTGCTGCTCAGTTCGGCGCTGCACAACATCGGCAGCGACGCGATCCTGAATTTCATGGCCGAGATTTTTCCGTCGCCGGCGTATCGCGCAAAGTGGCGCGCCTATTCGGAGCCGGGCCAGAAGGGTCAGGAAGTCGAACGCAAGGTGGCAGATTCGGAACCGGTTTCGATCTTTGCGTTCAAGACGCTCGCCGATCCGTTCGCGGGGCGTATCACGTATTTCAAGGTGATGTCGGGCGTGTTGAAGAACGACGCGACGCTGCAGCACTACGATCGCAACTCGGCGGAGCGCCTGCAACATATCCAGATCACGCAGGGAAAAACGGCGACGGCGGTGAATGAACTCCACGCCGGCGACATCGGCTCGATCGCGAAACTGAAAGAAACGGTCACCGGGGAAACGCTCGGCGACAAGAGCGCCCCGCTGTTTTACGGCGCGGCGCGGATTCCCGAGCCCTCGATCACGTTTGCGATCGAGCCGAAAACGCGCGCGGACGAGGACCGCATCGGCGTCGCCATCCACAGAATTCTGGAAGAAGATCTGGCGCTTCGGTTCGCGCGCGATGCGCAGACGAAGGAATTTCTGTTGAGCGGCGCGGGACAGCAGCACATCGAAGTGGTGGTGGCGAAGCTGCGGAAGCGGTATCACGTCGAGTTGACGCTGAAGCCGCCGAAGGTCCCCTACCGCGAAACCATTCGCGGCAAGGCCGACGTGGAAGGCAAGCACAAGAAACAGAGCGGCGGGCACGGCCAGTTCGGCGTCTGCCGGATCAAGATGGAGCCGCTCCCGCGCGGCAAGGGCATCGAGTTCGTCGACGACATTTTCGGCGGCGCGATTCCGAAGAACTGGATTCCGTCGGTGGAAAAAGGCGTCCGCGACGCGGCCGAGCGGGGCTACCTGGCGGGATTCCCGGTGGTGGATTTCCGCGCGATTCTTTACGACGGCAAATATCACGATGTGGATTCGAGCGACATCGCGTTCAAGATTGCGGGGACGCTGGCGTTCAAGGAAGCGATGAAGCAGGCGCGCCCGGCTCTGCTCGAGCCGATCATGCACGTCGAGGTGTACGCGCCGGACCAATACTCGGGCGACCTGATGGGCAATCTCAGCCAGCGACGCGGGAAAATCAGCGGGAGCGAGACGCGCGCGGGAAGCGTGATCGTCAAGGCGCTGGTGCCGCTGTCGGAAATGCTGAGCTACGCGAATGAGCTCATTTCCATGACGCAGGGGCGCGGAACGTATTCAATGGAGTTTTCACACTACGACTTCGTTCCGAATGAACTGGCGGAGAAAGTGATCGCGGCACATAAACCGCACGCGGAAGGCGAAGAGGCCGAGGGAATGTCGGCGTAGCGCGGAATGAGATTCAGGGCGCTGAAGAGTCTGAACCAGTTTACTTTGCGGCCTCCATCGGCGCTCCGAATTCACGTCCGCGAACTGGCGAGGCTCGGCTGCCTTTGTATCGCACGCGGACGCCGCGTCGTTACAGGCGCCTCGTTGGAGTCAACCGGGAGTCCGGTCTGTAACGAGCGCCTTGTCGGAGCCCTTCGAAGCTGAGGGCAGGTTGCAGCTCCCACCTTCTAAAAGGCCGGATCAGTTGCCTGAGTGAACGGTGGAACCCTGGGCGGGCGTGCTTTTTGCCGTGACCGTCGACGGTTTCGTGCCCGGGGCTGCGTTGCGCGCGTTGGTTGCCCCGGTGGTCATCGCCGGGCAGCCGTAGCCGAGGCATGGGCCGGTCATGCGGACCATGCAGCCGCCAAGGAAGAGCACGCAGGAGAGCAACAGCGTCATTCCAGTGGCCTTTTTCATTGCCGTATCCTTTTGAGACGAAACAGCCAGCCGGTTTCTGCGCTGGCGCGGTTTTGGTGTCAAAAGGAGAGCACGTTTCTTTCCAATTGGTAAATCGCAGCAAATCCAATGGCGAAGCAGGACCGGCCGGCCGATGTCGCGACCAGAAAGGGCAGGCGAGTTCCAAAAAGGCCCTCGTTTTTCACGAAAACCGCGGCAGGAAAAAGCCGGTGAGACGTTTGTGCTCTTCGAAAGCGGGCCCGAATTCGCGGGTGAGCAAATTCTCCTCCTGCCGGGCCTTCCAAATCAACCCGGCCAGTATAATCACAAAGGCAACAATCGCCCGATAATGTCCGTCGGCGAGTACGGTGCCTGTGAGCGCCAGTAGAATTCCCGTGTAGATCGGATGGCGGATACGGGCGTAAGGGCCCGTTCGGATCAACTGATGGTCGGCGCGAAGGGATACGGTGCTGCTCCAATAGCGGCCGATATGCTGGCGCGCCCAAATCGAAAAGGCGAGCCCGAGGCAGGTGAGCGCCGCGCCCGCATCCCGGACGAGAGTGTTATGCGGAACGAATCGGCTGTTGAGGTCCCCCAGGTACGCGCCGGAACGAAAAAGCAGCCAGAACGCGGCAAACATCAGCACAAAACGCAGGAGCCATTCGCCCGCCGGCTCGCGCTGTTTCATGCGGTTGAGACGCGTTGCCGAAACGAGCCACCAGACGATCCAAATGAACCACGCACCTTCGATCACGTTTCCGGCATTCAGTTCCACCATGGCGTGTTCCTTGAGAGCCTCTGCCTTTTGTACGCGCGAAGACGCGGGAATATTTCGGGTTCCTTGTGTTTTTCGTGTGGCACGCCCGATCGTTCCCCTTCGCCGCGCCGTCTCAGGAACGGCGGTGGCCAAAATGGCGCTTGCCGTTGAACGGCAAATTGGGTCAAGCTTGCCGCCGCATGAAAAAGAATAATCGATCCAAGGGGCTGCGGGACGCGACTCTGGCCATTCATGCGGGCGAAACGCACACGGGCGTGAACGGCCCGGTGGTGGCGCCCGTGGCACGCACGTCGAATTTCACGTTCGCGAGCTCGGAAGAAATGAAGCGGTGGGCCGAAGGAAAGAGCTCGGCCTACATTTACACGCGCTACGCCAATCCCACGCTGGCCGTGGCGGAACAGAAAATTGCGGCCCTGGAAGGCGCTGAGGCGGCCGTCGTATCGGCTTCGGGAATGGCGGCCATTTCGAGCGCGCTGCTGTCGGTGCTTCGGGTGGGCGACGAACTGATCGCGACGCGCCAGGTTTACGGCGGAAGTTATCGCCTGATGCGCGACGTCTTTCCGCGATTCGGAATCACCGTGCGCCACGTCGAGGCGGACCTCAAGGGAATGGAGCGCATGGTGAACCCGCGGACGAAGGCGCTTTACGTCGAGACGCCCACCAACCCGACGCTGCGCATCGTGGATCTGCGGAAAGCCGCGGCTTTCGCGAAGGAGTGGGGCGTGGTTTCGGTGGTCGATAACACGATCGCGAGCCCCGTGCTGCAAAAACCAATCGAGATGGGGTTCGATATTGTGGTTCACAGCGCGACAAAATTTCTGGCGGGGCATTCCGACATTGTGGCCGGCGCCGCGGCGGGAAGCCGCGTTCTGATGGACAAGGTGCGCAGCAACATCATCTACCTGGGCGGCTCGATGGATCCCGGCGCGGCTTTCCTGCTGACTCGCGGCATCAAGACGCTGCGAATCCGCGTGGAGAGGCAATGCCGGACGGCGCTGGAGGTGGCGAAATACCTGGCGCGCCATCCAAAGGTGAGCCGCGTGCATTATCCGGGGCTAACGTCGCATCCGGACCATAAGTTGGCCAGGCGGCAGATGCAAGGGTTCGGGGCTTTGCTGTCGTTCGATTTGAAGGGCGGCCTGCAGGCCGCGCGGCGCTTCTGCGACCGCATTCGCCTGTTCCTGCTGGCGGCAAGCCTGGGAGGCGTCGAGTCGCTGGTGATCCTGCCGATTTATACCTCGCATTACAACATGTCGCTCGAAGAATTGCGCGCGGCCGGAGTGGAGCCGGGAACCGTGCGGGTCTCGATCGGGTTGGAAGACCCGGCGGACCTGATCGAAGATCTACGGCAGGCGCTGGCGTAAAGCGTGAGACGCAGGTGTACGGTAAGGGAGTAGAAAACTCCCGGCGAGTGCTATTGTAGTCGCGCCGGTGTTATGGCATATTCCGGTAAACGTTTACGATGAAGAACCCGGCCACGCTGTCGCGCCCATCGCTTAGGCCCCTCATTCTTTCGTTCCTGTTTTTGCTTGCGGCTTCAACTGCGCGGGGACAGGCTCGCCCGGCGCCCGGGCAGCTGGCGCCGCCATCCTTCGGCGGCAGTGCGTACGCATCCGTCACGGTCATCGTCACCGACATACACGGGCAGAACCTCGGCGAACAGGCGCTGGTGAAACTGAACAGCGATATGAACGGAACGAACGTCTGGGGCACCACACAGGATCGCTCGCAAATCATATTCGACGACGTGCGGCAGGACGATTATCAGGTGGAGGTAAGCGCGGCGGGCTACGTGAGCAAAACGCAGGACGTAAACGTCCTGACCGCCAACGAAAATTACGACGTGATCGTTCGGCTGCAGCGCGACGAGTCCGGGGCCGTTCCGGATCCGATTCCGGGCCAAATGCTGGCGGGCAGGGCGCGGAAAGAAGTTCAGAAAGCAATCACCGCCCTCAACGGGGGAAATTTGAAGGATGCCCAAAAGCACCTGGAGAAAGCCCACAAGATCGACCCGGGAAACGCGGACGTCGATTACCTGATGGGCCTTCTCTATATGCGGAAGAATGACGCGAACCAGGCCGAGATATATTTGAAAGACGCCATCGCGATCAACAAAAGACACACGCGCGCGCTGAGCATGCTGGGGCAGCTCCTGCTTCAACAAAAGGATTACAAGGGGGCCATCGGCCAGCTTCAGCAAGCGGTCTCGTACGAGCCTGGATTCTGGATCGCGCACTGGCTCCTTGCGGAGGCGTATCTCAGGACCGGCGAATTCGAAAAATCGAGCCAGCAGGCGGAATTGGCCATCCAGAAAGGCAAGGGCGCGGCGACCGCCGCGGAACTGGTGCTCGGCGAAGCGCTGGCGAACCTTGGGCGTCGCGAGGACGCCATCCTGGCGTTTCAGACGTTCCTGCAGGAATCGCCGGCCAGTCCACAGGCGGAGCCGGTGCGCAAGCTGATTGCTCAGCTTCAGAGCGCGGAGAAGCCGGTGTATCAAAAAGCCTCTGCGGAACTGGGGCCGCTGCCGGCTGCGCTTCCCGTGGCCCCTTCGCCCGAGGCCGGCCTGTCCATCCCGACGTGGCACCCGCCCAGCGTCGATGACGAGAAACTGACGCTGGCGGCCGGCGCAGTGTGTCCGGCAAGGCAGGTGATCCGCGGAGCTGCAAAAAGCGCAGAAAAACTTGTCGACAACGTGGGGCGATTTGAGGCAACCGAGGAAGTGGTCAATCAAGACCTCGATCCCTTCGGAAAGCCTCTGACCACGGCGAAGCGCAAGTTCGACTACATGGCTTCGATTTCCGAGGTGAAGCCGGCCGGGCTGAAGGTCAACGAGTCTCGTACGTCATTTTCCGATCCGGGCGATTTTCCGGACCACATCGCCACCCGGGGGCTGCCCGGGCTGGCTTTGGTGTTCCATCCCCTGCTTCGCGGCGACTACGATATGACATGCGAAGGGCTGGGCGAATGGAAAGGAAGCGCAACGTGGCTGGTCTATTTTCGGCAGCGGCCGGATAAGCCCGACCGTTTTATGAGCTACACCTTCACCGACGCGGAGTACTGGGTGGCCCTCAAAGGGCGGGCCTGGATTTCCGCTGACACGTTCCAGATCGTTCATCTCGAGGCCGATCTTCTAAATCCGCTGCCGAAGATTCAGCTCTTGCAGCAGCATCAATCGGTCGATTACGGCCCGGTCTATTTCAAGAGCCGGAAGACGCAGCTCTGGCTGCCGAAGAGCGCGGAAATCTACTTCGATTTTCGGCGGCATCGTTATTACCGGCGCGACAGCTTCCAGAACTACAAGCTGTTTGCGGTGGGCGCGAGTGAAAAAATCGGCCAGCCGAAGGTTCCGGACCAAACCAGCGGCGCTCCGCAAATTCCCCGGAATTGATCCTGAACGTTGAGCGCCCTGGACTCCCCGGCTCTCTCGCCTAAGCAATCGCCCAAGCATCGGAATTGAACTTCGGCGCGTTCGTGTGCCAGAATCCGACCAATCTCCCGGGGCGGGAAAGGGACCCATGATCCAGCGTGCATGTTCGTTCCTAGTCGTGTCTGCCGCGTGCCTGATGTTGAACGCGGCGGCGTCTGGACAAGGCCGCCCCGGCTCGGGAGCGCCAAACCCGATGGGACCTCCCGCCGTTCCGGCCGGCAATTCCGCATCCATCACCGTTACTGTGGGGGATCAAACCGGAAACGCCCTCAACGAGGAGGCGGTGGTAAAACTCTCGAGCCCCACGAATCAGACGAATCTGTGGCGCACCACCGAGGAACATTCGCAAGTGGTATTCGAGGACGTGTCGGCGGCGGACTACGAAATAGAAGTCAGCGCAGCGGGTTACGACACGACGACCGAGCGTGTCCACGTGATGTTTGCAAGGGAACACTATGACGTGTCAGTCCGGCTGCGCCGGAGCGACTTCAGCGGACCAGCTCAGGCAGCGCCGCCCGGCCAGGTGCTGGTTGGGAAGGCCCGCACGGAGGCGCAGAAGGGCATCGCCGACTTGTCGGCGGGAAAGCTGAAAGATGCGCAGAAGCACCTGGAGAAGGCTTACAAGATTGCGCCGGGCAACGCGGATCTCAATTACCTGATGGCGGTTCTGTGCTCGCGTACAAACCGGACGAACGAAGTCGAACGCTATTTGAACAAGGCCATCGCGATGAACGGGAAGCACGTGCGCGCGCTGACCATGCTGGGCGAATTGCGGTTGTGGCAGAAAAATTACAAGGGAGCCATAACGCCTCTCGAACAAGCGGTATCGGCCGACCCGGGATTCTGGACGGCTCATTGGCTGCTTTCGGATGCGTACCTGAAGGACGGGGATTTCGAAAAATCGCGCGAGCAGGCGGAACAGGCCATACATAAGGGCAAGGGCGCGGCGACCGCCGCGGAACTGGTCCTGGGACAAGCACTGGCCAATCTCGGGCGGCGCAAGGATGCTGTCCAGGCGCTCCGGCTTTACTTGCAGGAAGAACCGGGCAGTCCGGCCGCAGAATCCGTTCGGAAGCTGATCGTGCGATTGGAGACGCCTGAACAGCCGAAGTATGAGGAAGCTTCGAAGCCGCTTGCTCCTGCGCCGCCTTCGCCACTTCCCGTAAGCGCGCCCGATGCGGGACTGTCCATTCCGATGTGGCACCCGCCGAGTGTCGACGACGAGAAACTGGCGCTGGCCGCCGGGGCGGCGTGCCCGGCGAACGAGGTGATCCGCGGCGCCACGCGGAACGCGGAGAAGCTTGTGGAAGATGTGGGCCGATTCGAAGCGACCGAACAGGTGCTCGACGAAGAACTCGATTCGTCGGGAAAGCCCAAGAGCGCCGCGAAGAGGAAATTCGACTACATGGCTTCGATTTCTGAGGTGAAGCCAGCCGGGCTGACGGTGAACGAGTCGCGCACGTCGCTTACCGACAACAAAGACTTCTCGGACCATATCGCGACAAACGGCTTGGCCGCTCTGGCGCTGGTGTTCCATCCCGCGTTCCGGGGCAACTACCGCATGACCTGCGAAGGTTTGGGCGAGTGGAAAGGGCGCGCCACCTGGCTCGTTTATTTCCGCCAGCGGCCGGACAAGCCCGCCAGATTCCTGAGCTATTCCTTTACGAACGCGGAGTTCTGGGTGGCCCTCAAAGGCCGCGCGTGGATTTCCGCGGACAAGTTCCAGATCGTCCACCTGGAAGCGGATCTACTGAACCCGATGCCTGCGATCCAACTGCTGCGGCAGCACCAGTCGGTGGATTACGGGCCGGTCTATTTCAAGACGCGGAAAACCGAACTGTGGCTGCCCAGGAGTGCCGAAATCTACCTGGATTTTCGGCGGCATCAGTACTACCGGCGTCACAGCTTCGCGAGGTACAGGCTGTTTGCGGTGGGCGCGAGCGAAAAGATTGGCGAGCCGACGATCCCGGACGAAGCCAAGCTCCCTCAAAAATGAACGCCGGGCTGTCCTGTTCCGCTTTTTCCCGGCCGGGAGTGTCTGCGAGCGTGTCCTGACTTGGTAAATGGGCAATACAGCAAAGTCCCATTGACGCCGCCGCGCCGAGTACATACCATTTCGTAAGCTGGGGACCGCCCGGCGATCCGCTGTTGGCGGTTTGCCGGCATTACTTGGCTTTTGTACGAGCAGCGCCAACGATCATGAGACACCGCGCGACATTATGGGTCACGCTGGCGGCCGGGGTAATATTCGCCGCCGGATGCGAGCAGACGGCAGTCAAGCAGGTCCGCGTGCAGCCTCCCGCGCCCGCGCCGCAGCACCTCCCGGTGTATGCGAACGGGCCGCTTCCCTTTCCAGCCCGGCACCTCTCTTTTGTTTCTTTCGAGGACACCAGGCCCGCGATCGACGTCCTGGTGGAAGAGGTGCGCACCAGCTACGAGACAGGACAGGCGGAATACAAGGCGGGCGACGTCGAGATGGCCAAGGCCGACTTCGAGCACGGCGTCAATCTGATCGTGACCAGCGGTTTTCAGGTGGATTTCGACCCGCAGTTGTCGCACCTGTTCGATCAACTTGACGAGGCCATGCACTCGTACGAGGCGGATGAGGAGCAGAGCGCCGAAGAGGAGGAAGCGGAGACTCCGAGCATCCCGGCCCCAATCGATGAGATCGCCGACCTGACGCTGCCTCCCGGCGATCCGCGTCTGGCCCGTGCAGCGGAAGATGAAGTGATCCGCGTGCGCCACGATTTACCGCTGACCGTCAATCCCTCCGTTCTCCAGTACTTGAGCTTTTTCACGACACCGCGCGGGCGCGCGATCGTGGAACGCGGGTTGAGCCGCGCGTCGCGATATAGCGACATGATCCGGACGGTGCTGAAGCAGGAAGGCGTGCCGGGCGACCTGATTTACCTCGCGCAGGCGGAAAGCGCGTTTCTGCCCGATGCGGTTTCCCGCAAGGGAGCCCGCGGAATCTGGCAGTTCATGCCCTTCCGCGGCGAGGAATACGGTCTCGACCGCAGCTACTGGGTCGACGAGCGCAGCGATCCGGAGAGTGCCACGCGGGCCGCCGCTCACCACCTCCGCGATCTGTACAAGATGTTCGGCGACTGGTATCTGGCGATGGCGGCCTACAATTCCGGGCCCATGAACGTGACGCGCGCCATCGAGCGCACCGGCTACGCGGATTTCTGGAACCTCGAGAAACTGCACGCGCTGCCCCGCCAAACGGAAAACTACGTGCCGATCATCATCGCCCTGGCCCTGGTGGCCAAGGACCCGGCGATGTACGGCGTCCAGGTGGACCCGCAGAAGCCCGAGCCCTTCGAGACCATTCGTCCGGGCCAGTCAATCAACCTGCACCTGGTGGCGGACGCGACGGGAGGGGATGTCGACGCCATTCGCGACATGAATCCGGAACTGCTGCGCAACGTGACGCCGGCCGACCCGCAATTCGCTTTGAAGGTGCCGCAGGGGTCGGCGCAGAAGTTCGAGCAGAACATCCAGCAGGTCCCCGAAGACAAGTGGACGAGCTGGCGGCTGCATGAGGTGGCAACCGGGGAGACGCTGCGAGATATCGCACGCAGCTACCGCGTAACCCTGGCCGCACTGGAGAACGCGAACCATCTGGATTCCGGGGCAACTGTTCCCGACGGCTTCTGGCTGAACGTTCCAATGGCGCCGCCGCGGGCGCGCCTGGTGCACTATCGCGTGCAGCGAGGCGAGACGCTCGATGCGATTGCCAGCCGCTTCGACGTAACGGTTTCCGAGTTGAAGCGCTGGAACCACATCCGCGGGAACCAGGTTCGGCACGGAGCCCGATTGCGGATTTATGCGGGCGGCGAGACGATGACCGGGCCGCGTTCGTCGGAGAACCGCGGGACGCGCGTGCGAGAGGCATCGGCGACGTCTCACGGCGCAAGCGCCGATCCCGTGCATCACAGAGTGAAGCGCGGCGAAACGCTCTATTCGATCGCGCACCAGTACCGCACCACGGTTTCCGCCCTCCGGGAATCCAACCCCTTTCTGACCGACCGCGAGCTCAAAGCGGGCGACGTGCTCAGCGTCCAGCGCTGAGGTTTGGCCGCCTTCAGGCTCCCTGTAAGTCAGTCTATTCGCTGGGTTTGTGCCGCTCGTCGACAAGTCTGCTGCCCCTGAAGGGGACGGTCTGGACACCCTGGATTGTGCGTCTTCCATGGTCCCCGGCTCGCTTGCTTCTTGACAAAGTTCCGGGACTCCGTTTATAAGCGCCCGAGACAGTCTATGGCCATCCGCCAGGCCGGAGACCCACGGAGGAACCGAATGTTCTACGCCAAGATGAACGATGACGATGACGAATTGCCACGCTACGAAGAGGAAGACGAGGGCCTGGAGCACCCGCACGATGGAGAGGTCATCGAGGAAGGCGAAGAGACGATCGTCGAGATAGGAGTGGGCGAGGAAGAGCCGGAGACGCAGTCGCAGGCTCCTTCCCGCAGACCAGCTCCGCCTGCCAGGAAAAAAGCGAAAAAGGCCGCTCCCAAAAAGAAGGCCAAAGCCAAAGCGAAGGCCAAAGCGAAGCCCAGGAAAAAGGCGGCTCGAGCCAAGAAGCGCGCGAAGAAGAGCACGAAGCGAAAGAAGCGTTGACGCTCACCCGCTTTCCGATTTGGCGATCCTCCATGGGGAGCCGGAAACCCCGGCTCCCGTTGCGGTTTTCCGACCGCGCGGATGCGGTTTGGCTGACGCGGCGGCAGTCCGCCAATTTCGCTCGTAGTTCTCGCTCGTTCATTTGTCTGAGCGTCTCGAGGACTTTTTTCATCGCCTGATTCCCACCTGATTCATTCCGGCACATTCCTTGCGAAGTTCGCGCGGCAGGCCGAACTTGCCTTCCCTGACCAATTTGGTTTCCGAGTCCCGGAAACGAAATCTTTTCTTGCTGTTCACGTGCCCGCGCCGATAGCATACGCGCTCGATGAAGCAGGCGGTGGAGCGTATTCGGCGGATGCGAGGCGGCGCGCAGTCACACTTGATGCGCTGCGAGGATGGAAGCTATTACATTGTAAAGTTTCAGAACAACCCCCAGGGCGCGCGGATTCTGGCGAACGAATTGCTTGCAACACGTCTGGCGGCCCGGCTGGGGCTTCCCACGGCGCCCGCCGAAGTGATCGACGTTCCGGAGGAGCTGATCGCGAACACGGAAGATCTGGTGATGCAGCTCGGGCGCGGACGCGCGCCGTGCCGCGCGGGACGGCAATTCGGCTCACGGTATCCGGGCTCGCCGGCGGACACGGCCGTTTACGACTTCCTGCCCGAACCGGCGCTCGACGAGGTGGAGAACCTCGGCGACTTCGCCGGCATGCTGTCGTTCGATAAGTGGACGTGCAACACGAACGGACGCCAGGCAATCTTCTTTCGCCCCGTGACCCAGACCCGCTATCGGGCGCAGATGATCGACAACGGATTCTGCTTCAACGCCGGGGAATGGGATTTCCCCGACGCGCCGCTCCGCGGGATTTACATGAGGCATCGCGTCTACGCCCGTGTCACGGGCATCGATTCCTTCGAGCCCTGGCTTTCGCGAATCGAGAGCCGCATCGGCGAGGCGGCTCTCGATGAAACCCAGAGCGAGATTCCGCCGGAGTGGTACGATGACGACGCCGACGCGCTGCAGCGGCTGCTGGAACAGCTGTGGAGGCGGCGGTCACTGGTGCGCCAGCTCGTCATCTCGGCCTGGAAATCCAGCGCGCAGCCTTTTCCCAACTGGAAGTGAGCCATGCCAACGTTCCGATTTCGAATTTTGCGGTACACGCCGAACCTGATCCGCGATGAGTGGGTCAACATCGGAGTGTTTTTGGAGAATGGCGACGGGACACGCCAGTCGATCCGCGTGATCGAGGAATCGGCCGAGATCGCGCGCGTCCGCCGGCTGCACCCGAACGCAGACGAGGAAATCCTGCGCCAGCTCCCCTCCGACTTCAACGCGATGCTTCGAGCGCCCCGCGTGAATGGCGCGACTCTGATCTCGAAGCTCGAGCCGACGCTCGCCAACCTGCTCCAGTTCACCCCCGTGGAGGGACTGACCGCCGAGGATTTCGAGAGCGCATTGGACCACCTATACCACGACCGCGTGGCTCCTCCGCCGCGCGCCCGCGGCGGTATCCTCGAAAGCACGCGGGGATGGATCAAGGCGCGGCTGGACGACGTATTCCGGCGCCATCGCGTTCCGCGCCTCGAGCGTCGCATTCCCGTCGAGGAATTCACCGAGCCCGGCGATTCGTTCCGCTTCGATTACGGCTACCGGAACGGCGTTCGCGGGTTTCTGCACGCGGTTGCCATCCATCGTGATCCGACGCAGGCCAAGGTGCTCGCCTACACGGCGGGGCGCGTTCGCGCGCGCATCCCGAACTGCGAATTCACGGCGATCACAGAGAGCGATCCCGCCGGGAGCGACCGCCGCCATGCGTTCGTCGCGCGGCTGTTCGAGGACAACGGCATCAGCATCGTCCCGCTCAGCCGGGTCGAGAAGTTTGCCGAGGAATTAAAGCAGCGCCTTCAAGTCGGATCGTCCTGAACTCTGTGCGGTGTGGCAAGCGCTGGCACGACGCTGAGAGGTCAGAACTGCTTTTTGAATTTGCGGCCTCCATTCGTACTCCGAATTTTCGTTTTGCGAATTGGCAAACCACCGCTGCCTTGCTATGCCGGGCTGAACGAAAGCCAACACGAACACAGAGCACACGAGGGTGCGGAGACAGAATCGGCTCATTCGGACCAACGATTCGATTTGCAAGGCGGCTTCGATTCGCCAGTTCGCGAACTGCTCTTCGAAGCGCAGATGGAGGCCGAAAAAACAAAAGCATTCCCGCTATTTCGAAACAATAGCCACCTGAGGCACAAAGCTCACAAAACCACAAAGCTACCGGCTAAGACTTCCCCAGGAGGGCAATTCCCGCCGGCCCTGGAGAACCTGCGCGGCCCATCGTCCTAGGTAGGACGACAGCATCACGCCGTGTCCGGCGAACGCGCCCAGCACGATTGCCTTCTTCTCACTTCGCGGATGCCAGTCGAACACCGGCTCCCACGACTCGCGAAACAGAATTGGCCCGCCCCAGCGATGCGTGATACGGATATCCTTCAACACGGGATGCAGCCCGCGCACGCGCGCCTCGAGCGAGGCGAGCAGCTTCACACACTCGGGCGAATCGATGGAAACCGAGGAGAGATCGCGGGAATTCGCGGGCGAAACCAGTCCCCCGCCCCATACCGTCGAGTTGTCGCCGCAGACGCGGCCCCAAGGGTACGGCAGATCGGCCGTATAGAACGGCTTGCGCTCGGCGAGCCCCAGCGCTTGCAGCGCTTCCCGGCGCAGCGGCTCGGTGGCGATGGCCAGCGTGAGGCGCGCGCCCTCTGCGTCCGCAATCTTCGACAGCCCGAGCGACAACGCATTCGTCGCAAAGAGGATTTTGCCGGCGCGGACGGTGGCGCGGTCGTGCCGGTCAAGATGCAAAACAGGCCGCCCGGCCCAATCGATCTTGGTCACGCGCGAGTCCTCGAATATCCGCGCCCCCAGCCCGTGCGCCGCGCGCGCCAGCCCGCTGACCGCCTTTCCCGGATTCAGCGTGCCGCCGGGAACTTCGCCGGTCACGCGCAACCGTCCCGAATCGTTCCAATCGATCGGAGAATCCAGCACAGCTTTGCCGCTCCGCGCGATTTCCCACGCACTCGGCAGGCTCAGTTCGCATTCGACGCCGAGCGCCTGAAGAATCTCCCCCACGCCCGTCAGCACGTCGCCGAGTCCCGGAAGATCACCCGCCGCACTCTCGGCCAGCGCCATTCCCCCGGTTCTGCCGCTCGCGCCCGCGCCGATGCGAGCCTCTTCGAACACCGCGACGGATTTTCCGGGGTCCGCGTGCCGAAGCCAGGCAGCCGCAGCAAGGCCCGAAAAACCGGCGCCGATTACCGCAAATTCGGTTTCCTCGGGAACGGATGCAGCGGGAGGCGCGAAATCAATGTTCCAGGGAGGGTCGCCCCAGTGGCTTTCACTTTTGGCAGGAGCATGCATGGGAGAACTGGTAGGACGAAAATGAGCGGCTAGAACTGCTTTCTGTCTCGCAGCCTCTCCTGAGCAGCAAATTTTCTCATTTCCCGCAGCGGACCGGTGGAATTCTTTCTTTTTGCGGCCTCCCTCTGCGCTTCGAGGTGTGGCTC
Source organism: Candidatus Acidiferrales bacterium (assembly GCA_035307985.1). GTDB lineage: Bacteria > Acidobacteriota > Terriglobia > Acidiferrales > UBA7541 > Palsa-295. The sequence goes on along the minus strand of DATGHM010000192.1, from coordinate 14,801 downwards.
GCGAACTGGCGAATCCAGGGCCTCCTTGCAAATCGAATCCCCGTAACCGGAGGCCGGCCCGGCCAAGCCTGGCTGCCTTGCCGCGTAGAAGCCGTTAACCGTAGATTCGAATCTTTTCGATTCGATTTGCAAGGCAGCGCCCGATCTGCCAGTTCGCGGAACGACAATGCGGAGCGCCACGGGAGGCTGCAAAACAGAAAGCAGTTCTACCCACCGTCACGTACGGCCATCAGACTACGCGAAAACGTTCACTTCGTCGTCGCGTTTCAATTGAAGAGTCTCTCCTCAGACGCGCTACAGAATGGCTTCCGTCCAGTTCTCGAGCGTGTGCTTCACCTTGCCCATGAACTGGTGTGCGGCCGCGCCGTCCACCACGCGGTGGTCGTACGACAGCGTCAGATACACCATCGAGCGGATGGCGATCGCATCGTCGATCACCACCGGCCGCTTTTCGATCGCTCCGACGCCGAGAATCGCCACGTTCGGCTGGTTGATCACCGGAAGTCCGAACAGCCCGCCGAAAACCCCCGGATTCGTGATGGAAAACGTGCTTTCGGCGACTTCGTCGGGCTTGAGTTTCTTGGCGCGCGCCCGCTCGGCCAGATCGTTGATGGTTCTTGCAATACCCAGGAAGTTTTTCTCCTCGGCGTTCTTCACCACGGGCACGATGAGCCCCCAATCGAGCGCGACGGCAATTCCGATGTTGCACTCCTTGTGCAGGACGACGTTCGTGCCGTCCACGGACGCGTTCACCGTGGGATAGGCTCGCAGCCCTTCCACCGCCGCGCGCACGAAGAACGGCATGAAGGTAAGCTTCGTACCCGCCGTTTGCTCGAACTTCTCCTTGTTCTTCGCGCGCACCGCGGCGATTCCCGTTACGTCCACTTCGTCCACGGAATAAACGTGCGGCGAAACGCGTTTCGACAGCACCATGTGCTCGGCGATCCTCTGCCTCATCACGGACATAGGCTGCACTTCGTAGTGCCCGAAGTACATCTTTTCGCGCGGGACGGCGGTTTCGAGGGCTGCCATGGCCGCGCCGCCGGTCGCCGGAGGAGGTGGCGGCGGAGGCGCTGCGGGAGCGCGGAACGGAATGGGAGCGCTCGGCGCCTCGCCGGCTTCGGCCCCTTCCGCGCCGCCGCCTTCGATGGCCTGCAAAATATCATTCTTACTCACGCGGCCGCCCGCGCCGGTTCCCGGCACTTGCGACAAGTCGATGTTGTGCTCGCGCGCCATGCGCTTCACCAGCGGAGAACTGCGAATCTTCTCGGTCGAAGCGGCCGCTGCCGGGGGAGCAGGAGCTTTCGAAGCCGCAGGGATCGGAGGCGCCGGAATCGTCGCCGGCTTTGCGGGCTCAGGCTTGCGCTGTCCCGCCGCGGGCGGCTGTGCGGCGACTGGCGGCTGCTGGGCGGCTTGCGGCTTGGCCGGTGCGGGCGATGCGGCCTGCGCGCCGGCCCCGTCCACCTCAATCACCGCCACCACTGTCTGCACGGGAACGGTCTGGCCCTCGTTGACCTTCACTTCCTTCAGCACGCCGGCGGCGGGCGACGGAATTTCCGCGTCCACCTTGTCCGTTGAAATCTCGAACAGCGGCTCGTCCCGGTCGATCTTATCGCCCGGCTTCTTCAGCCATTTCGTGATGGTACCTTCGAAAATGCTCTCGCCCATCTGGGGCATCACAACTTCCATTTCATTCCCTCCAATTCAGAACGGAAGATCATGCTGCAAGCGAACCCGTGGCGCTTGTCTCGAGGCAGAGCCACACCCTTTGCCAAACTAATATTTTGCCAATTCGCGAGCCGCCGCGACAACTTTTTCCGCGTTCGGAAGAAAGCGTTCCTCGAGAGGCGGCGAGTAGGGCACCGGCGTGTCCGGCGCGGTGACGCGCATAATGGGGCCGTCGAGATCCTCGAACGCTCCCTCGCAAACGATCGCCGCGATCTCCCCCGCGATGCCGCCCGTGCGCGTGTCCTCGTGCACGATCAGCAGCTTGTTCGTCTTCTTCAGCGAGCTGAGTATGGTTTCGCGGTCCAGCGGAAGCAAGGTGCGCAGATCGATCACTTCCGCGTCGATTCCCTCTTTGGCCAGCCGTTCGGCCGCTTCGAGCGCCGTGTGCGCCATGGCCGCGTAGCTGAGGATGGTCATATCGCGTCCTTCGCGACGAACCGCGGCCTTGCCGATCGGAACCGTAAAGTCACCCGCCGGAATTTCTTCCTTCACTCGCCGGTACAGGAATTTGTGCTCGAAGAAGAGCACGGGGTTGTTGTCGCGGATCGCGGATTTCAACAATCCCTTCGCGTCGTACACCGTCGAGGGGTAAATCACCTTCAGACCCGGCGTGTGCACGAAGTACATTTCCGGATTCGCGGAATGGAACGGCCCGCCGTGCACCCCGCCCCCCGACGGCCCGCGCAGGACCATCGGCACCGGCGCGCCCCAGCGGTAGTGCGATTTCGCAACGAAGTTCGTCACCTGGTTGAAGCAGCAGGCGATGAAATCGATAAACTGCATTTCGGCCACGGGCCGCAGACCCAGATAGCTCATGCCGCAGGCCGCGCCCACGATGGCCGTTTCGCTGATGGGCGTGTCGATCACGCGCTCCGGGCCGAACCGCGCGAGCAGGCCCTCGCTCACCTTGAACGCGCCGCCGTACACGCCAATGTCCTCGCCGAGCGTCACGACGGCCGGATCGCGGTCCATCTCCTCGAACAGGGCCTGACGAATGCCTTCGAGCATCGTAATGGCGGCCATCAGCGCTTCCTCCGTTTGCCGCGGCCGCGCTCCGTGCGTTCCTTACGCTCGCGCTCAAAGGCTTTGTCTTTTGGCCCGCGTCCGAAGGGAACGCGCAACGGCGGAGCGCTCGCTACATCCTCTTTTGGAACGGATTCGGACTTGCCCTCCGGTTTCGCGGGACCTTTCGCCGCCGCGGCCGGAGCCGCAGAACTTGCGCGATCGTTCCCGGCAGCCACTTCCTTCGCGCCTGGAATTTCAGCCTTGGCGATGAAGTCCGCATCGAGCCCGCCCAGCTTGGGAACCGTCCATTCCGGCTGAATGCTCGATTTCGGCGGCATCACCTCTTCCTTCGGCCGCTTCCAATCCGCTTCGATCTTGTGGCAACCCTCGCAGTAAGCTCCCTCTTCGGCCAGTTCAGGCGGAGGCAAAGGCGACTCTTCCGCGAATTTCTGATCGGCATCGAGTTCGCGTTCGATCCGCGCGTCGATCTCCGCCTTCTTGGCCGAGTCCCAGATCTTGTTTTCCGTCAGATATTTTTCGTAGCGCGGGATGGGATCGCGGGCCTTCCAGTAGTCGAACATCTCCTTGGGGACGTATTCGGCGGGATCGTGCTGCGCGTGGCCTTTCATGCGCATGGTCTTGGCTTCGATCAGAACGGGGCCATTTCCGGCGCGACAGCGGTCCACTGCTTCTTTTGCCGCGGCGTAGACCGCCACCACATCGTTTCCGTCGACGATTGCGCTGTGAATCCCGTAAGCCGCAGCGCGGTCCGCCAGATTTTTCAACGGGACCTGCCGCGTCACGGGCGTCGAGTAGGCCCATTGATTGTTTTCGAGAATCAGGACGAGGGCCGCGCGCTGTGTGGCCGCGAAATTCAGCCCCTCGTGAAACGCGCCGGTCGAACTGCCGCCGTCGCCGATCCACGTCATCGTGACGATATTCTGCCCCAGGTAACGCCCGGCCATGGCCACGCCCGTCATCACGGGAATCAAATCGCCCAGCATCGAAATCGGCGAAACCGTGTGCCGCACCTTCAAATCGCCGAAATGGCTTGTGCCGTCCTTGCCTCGCGTGGGCGACGTATACTTCGCCATGTGCTGCGTGAAAATGTCGCGCGGCTTGAAGCCTTTCACCAGCAGCGCGCCGATATTGCGGATCATGGGAGCGAGCCAGTCGCGCGGCTCCAGCGCATACGCCGTCCCCACCGAGATCGCTTCCTGCCCGAGGCTCGAATACAACCCGCCGACAATTTTGTTCTGCCGAAAGAGCCGGACCATGCGGTCTTCGAGCTGCCGGTTGAGCTGCATGTAGTAGTAGAGGTCGAGATGCTGCTGCCGGCTCAGGGCGCGGCTCATGCGCGGCTTCCCTTCAAAACTTCCGCTTCCATCGGCATCGATTCGCCTCGCTCGTTGCGCGTACGCGCCAGCCCGATCGCATCCTTCAATTCGTCCAGGGGCACCCGAATGATCTCGAGCTGAAAAACTTCTCCGAAGCGCAGCGCCAGCCGCTCCCGAACTTCCGCCGCATCCACCGCGCGCCCAAGCAGCCGCTCGAGCGACGTGGCGCGCCGCCCCGAAATGCCGCAGGGCACGATCAGGTCGAAATAGCGCAGGTCGCTCGAGACGTTGTAAGCGAATCCGTGGGACGTCACCCAGCGGCTCAGGTGCACGCCGATCGCCGCCAGCTTCTCTTCGCCAGCCGCCGAGTTCACCCAGATGCCGTGGCGTCCTTCGACGCGGCTCGCGTGCACGCCGAAATCGGCGCTGGCGCGTATCATGGTTTCCTCGAGCTGCTCCACGTACCAGCGGACGTCGCGCCGGTGCTCCGTCAAATCCACTATGGGATAGCCGACCACCTGCCCCGGCCCATGATACGTGATGTCGCCGCCGCGATCGGTGGGACACAACTCGACGTTCATTTGCGCGAGCAGTCGATTCCCTGCCAACAGGTGCTCGCGCTTGCCGTTGCGTCCGAGCGTGATCACGTGCGGGTGCTCGCAGAGAAGCAGGAGATCCGGCGTCGAACCGGCCTTGCGCCCCTCAACGAGCAGCCGCTGCAATTCGCATGCCGCCTCGTACGGGATCAGCCCCGCATCCACCACCCAGCAGATTGTCGTGTTTCGCGTCACAATAATTTTATCGACGTCCTACCTGTGCCCGTCTCGTCCAGATTAGCAAGGCAACCGCGCCATGCCAATTCGCTCACCCGATTTGCAAGGCGCGGGAGGCTGCAAAACAAAAAGCACTTCAAACCCTTAAACCACTCCAGCTAAATATTGATCGCCAGGCCGCGGACGGAGTTGAAGGCGTCGCCCATCGCTTCCCATACCGTGGGATGCGCATGGATGGTCGCCGCCATATCGTCGACCGTGGCTTCCAGACCCAGCGCGGCCGTCGGCTCGGCGAGGATTTCCGTTGTCAGCGGGCCAATCGCGTGCACGCCCAGGATTTCGCCGTATTTCGCTTCAGCGACCACCTTGATAAAGCCCTCGTGCATGCCAAGAATCGTCGCCTTGCTGTTGCCGATGAACGGGAACTTCCCCGTCTTCACGTCGTAACCCGCTTCCCGCGCCTGCTTTTCCGTCAAGCCGACCGATCCGATCTGCGGCTCGCAATACGTCGCGTTGGGGCAACGCTTGCGGTCGAACGGCTGCGGGTCCTTACCAGTCATGCGACCCACCGCGATGATTCCCTCCATCGACGCGGCGTGCGCGAGTTGCGGCAGGCCGGCGACAATGTCGCCGATGGCATACAGCTTCGGCTCGTCCGTCTCGAGAAAACCGTTCGCGTGAATAAAGCCGCGCTCCAGCTTCGCTTTCGTCTTTTCCAGGCCGATGTTTTCCGTGAGCGGCCGCCTCCCAACCGCAATCAAAACTCGTTCGGCGGCAATCGTTTGCTCCTTGCCCGACTTATCCGTGAACGCGACCGTCGCGCCTTTCGCGTCCTTCTTCACGGAGCTGACCTTCGCGCCCGTCTCGATACGCATGCCCTTCTTCTTGAACGACTTTTCCAGCTCCGCGGAAATTTCCTCGTCCTCCAGCGGCACGAGGCGCGGCAGCATTTCAAGGAGTGTCACCTCCGTGCCAAACGTGCGGAAGATCGAAGCGAATTCCACGCCCACAGCGCCGCAGCCAACCACCACGAGTGATTTCGGAATTGACGGCAGATTCAGGATTTCGCGGTTCGTCAAAATGGTCTTGCCGTCGATTTCGACGCCCGGAATCGTGCGCGCCTCCGAGCCTGTCGCCAGCATCGTGTAGGTGGTCTCGAGTTCGGTCGTTTTGCCATCCTTCTCCACCGACACGCGGCCCGGCCCGGCGATTCGTCCCCAACCGGTGATCGACTCGATTTTGTGCTTCCGGAAGAGCAGCGCGATTCCGCCAGCATGCTTCTTGACGATTTTATCTTTGCGCGCCAGCATCGTCGCCCAGTTGACCTTCACGTCTTTAACTTCGAAACCAAACTCTTCCGCGCGCTTGAAGTAGTCGTAGATATCCGCATGATGCAGAAAGACTTTTGTCGGGATGCAGCCGACGTGCAGGCACGTTCCGCCCAGGAACGGGTCCTTCTCGACGACCGCGGTCTTCAGTCCCCATTGCGCGGCGCGAATCGCGGCGACGTATCCGCCCGGACCGCTCCCGATGATCACGAGATCATATTTGGCCAAGCTAGTCCTCCATATTGTTGAGCTTCGTTGAACCTATTGGATGCTTGGAACCCGCGCAAATTTGCAGGTTCACAGAAGGGTCGCTGCGAGCACCCGGCTGCTGCCGCGCCTACCGCCGCCGCTCTCATGCCCTCAGAGCGGCCGTGATCACGCAAGAGCGCGATTCTAACAGTCGCGCCCATCCGCCGCAACCGAACCGACGCCGGTTTCCCCTCCGCCCAGGACGCACTGCGGCTTTGGAAGGAAACATCTTCCAGACGGAGAGCTACGGAGGGCCAAGACGAACTTCCCGGTATGCGGTGGCTCAGGAGTTTGGGCGGCTCACTCAGAGCGCAGCGCTTGCATGACATCCACGCGCGCGGCACGTGCCGCCGGCAGCATCGACGCGACCACCGCTGCCGTCAGCAGCACGAGCGCGGACAGGACCACGGGCAAGGCGCCCGGCATCTTCACGTCCAGGAAATAACTACCCGCCACACGAGCCACCACGAACCCGAATGCCGCGCCGGCGAGGACGCCCGCCGCAGCCATCACCGCTCCTTCTGAGATAACACTCTTGAGAATATGCTCGGGCTGCGATCCAAGCGCCAGACGAATGCCGAATTCCCGCGTCCGCGCGCTGACCGAAAAGGCCAGCACGCCCGCGACGCCAACCACCGCAATCGCCAGCGCGACGGCAGCGAACACGCCAAAAACCAGCGAGTTCAAACGGTCCGGCGCGAGCACTTCGGCTCGAATGTCCTGTAGAGTGGCGGCATGCTCGACGGGCTGCTCGGCGGACATGCCGCGAATCACGCGCGTGACGGGGGTGACGAGCGAATATGGATTCGCGGTGGTGTGGATGAAGAGGTGACCGCCAAACATCGGAGCGTCTGCAAAGGTGGCATAGACGGTAGCCGTGGGCTCAGGCACGATGTGTTCGTCGTCGACATCCGCCGCCACGCCAATGATGCGGTGGGGCGCCATAAATCGCGCTTTTTCAAGTTTGCTCCCGGGGAGGAATTCCAGGACGGGATCCGTCCAGTAGACATGTCGATTGACGGCATCCTGGCCGGGGAACATGCGCTGTGCGAGCGTCTCGCTGACGATAACGACGGGCTCCTTGTTCTGATCGTCGAGGGCGTTGAAATCGCGGCCGGCGACGATGGGAACGCCGAGCGCGGCGAAAAAGCCCGGAGAGATGATACGCCACATCGCGCGAGGATCGTCTTTGCCGTGGACGTGGCCGTCCCCGGAGAATTGAAGGCCTGGGCCGAAGTTCTTGGCATCCCGCCAGGGCGCAATCATGCCGAAAGCGGTCTTGCTCACGCCGGGTAACGCCTCAATGCGACGCATCGATTCCTTGTAGAAATCGAGGACCTGCTCAGGAGTCTTTCCGTAGGACATAGCCGGAACGTCGATGGCGAGGACGTGGCGCGTGTCGAGACCCGTCCGTGTTGCTTGCAGCGCGATCAGCGTGGTGATCAACATGCTTGCGCCGGCCAGCAGGACGAAGGACGCGGCGATCTGTGTCACCGCGAAGATTCGTTGGCGGCGCCTCGTGCTGCTTGTGATACGGACGCCGCCGCTCGATACGTTCAGGCCATTTGACCTCTCGGAGGATGGCAGATGCGGCACAAAGGCCAAAACCACCGCGGCGACGATCGCCAGGGCCGCTCCCATCCAGAGCATGCTGGAGTCGACCCTCAAATCGAGCGCACGGACCGAGAAACGGGAGGCATACCGAGCCAGGATTGCCACCATCGGTTGCGCACTCAGCACGCCGAGCGCCGCGCCGGCGCCGCAGAGGAGAACGCTTTCGGCCAGGAGCATACGGCGCAGCGCGCCTGTGCTGGCGCCGAGCGCCGCGCGGATCGACAGCTCGCCTTCGCGGCGAACCGTGCGCGCGAGGATCAGGTTGGCAACGTTGGAGCACGCGATGATGAAGACCAGACCGGAGGCGGCAAGCAGGACGAGGAGAACGGTACGCGCGCCGGAGGTAATCTGATCGCGGAGCATCTTGGCGCTTATACGGTAGCCGCCGCGATCGGGATAGGCCTCGGGGTGGTCCTTCTGCATCGTGGCGTAGACGGTGCGTAGTTCGGCGCGGGCCTGGTTGAGAGTGACCCCGGGAGCGAGGCGGCCGAAGAGTTCAGTCATGCGGTGGATGCGACCGGTCACCATCGTGGCGGAAAGGTGATGCGGGCTGGTGACGACATTGGCGATGATCTCCGTATCCGCCGGATAAGGAATGGAGGGTTCCAGGACGCCGATGACGGTCGCAGAGCGGTCGCCAAAGCTGCCGAGGCGAACGGTTTTGCCGATGACGGAAGGATCTTTCTTCAAAACGGTGCTCCAGAAGCGATACGTGAGAACGACCGCGCCGGCCGCTTTGGGACCGTCGTCCTGCGGTCCGATGAGACGCCCGAGAACGGGGCGCAGGCCCATCACATCGAAATAGGTGCCGCCGACAACGCCGGCTTGAACTTCGCGAGGTTCACCCAGGCCGATCATCGTGAACCCGATCGTTGAGAAATCCCCGAACTCGGCAACCGAGTGGACGCCGGCCTCCAGATCCTTGATTTCAGGCACGGAGAACGTTGTGTCCTGCTCGCCCATGCCTTGGGCGCTCTGGCGGATGTAAATCAGCCGGTCCTCGCCACGGTTGACGAGGGGTTTGAGCAGCACGCCCCGCACCAGCGTGAAGATCGCGGCGTTGGCCCCAATGCCAAGCGCCAAGGTTACGATCACGGTGATCGCAAGCCCCTTCGTGCGCTGCAGGGAGTGGAACGCAACTCTCAAGTCGCGAAAAAATGACATGCTTTACCCCCCGGATCGGCCAGAAGCCATCTGCCATCTCATAAATGCAGTTTAGGGGGTCGGAGCTTTAGCTCCGACATTCAAGCCGCGGTAAACGTTGGCCTCTTTAGCCCCTGAAGAAAGTCTCTTCCACCACTCATAGCATTTTTGAGACAGCTTGTAGGAAGGAAGCATCGCACGTACCAATGCTAACCAGCAAGTGGTGAATCACTTCGTATGCGATGTCCCGTCCGTGGTGCTCGCTTTCGGGATGTCCTTGTCGCAAATTCGGACAATGCCCTCTGGGAACAACGGGCGACTATGGCTCGTTCCAATCCATGGCGACGACATCCTGGGTGCCGGTGTCCTTGAGGATCGCGCCCGAGCTTGGTGTCCTCAGCGTGATAGACAACGCCCATGCCACCCCCGCCGAGCTTTTCGAGGATGCGGTAATGGGAAATGGTTTGGCCGACGAGGTCGGAAGGGTTGGGCATGCGCGAGATGTTATGGTGTATCGCCGGTAGGCGCAAGAGCCACGAATGCGGGGTTTCTTCGCTACCGGAGCCAGGATGAACTTCCACCGCGCGGTTCATCGGCAGTTGGCGCCGGATAGCCGAGGCGACAACTCCGCGGGCGCGGAGGGTTTCCTCATCGCGCCCGCGAGACACAGAAAACTGATGCGGCCAACCAAAACCGGAATGCGCTGGAGGTTGGCTTATTTCCCTGGAATGTAACTCAAGTCCGGCCGAGTTTGAATCAACTCGCTGTACGTGCTCTCGATGGAGTCGTTCAGGCGTTGAATCACCGCCGTGGCTTCCTGCTCGCCAAATGCTTCCTTCAGCCTGTCGCGGATCGACTTTATAGCCGGGTTGTCCTCGAATGAGGCCCAGTCCGCGTGGCCCGTGGTGATAACGTAGGTGCCGCCGCGCCCGCCGTTCGCCAGGCGATACCACTCGGGGTGAACCGGCGTCTTCAGCTTTTGATCCGCTTCATGAATTTTCTCGACGACGCTCTGGAAATCCTGGCCCTTGCCGTACTTCAGATGGATCGTGGTGACGCTGATGAACTTTGGAGCCATGCCCAACATCGGATTGCTCCACTTCGGCAAAAACTCATAATAGGTGGTAACCCTTCTCTCGACGTAAGGGCCGACGACTTTGTTGTATTCGTCCGCGTCCGCAGCATCGGGAACCGACGGCTTATCGAAATCCGCCCAGTGCATGTTGAATTGGCCGACGATGTAAGTCCCGGTTCGCTCTCCCGTGAGAATTTCGGAAACGAGAAGAGGCGTCTTGTCGTTTTGTTCCTTCTGCCACGCGGCTTTCGCTTTTCGTCCTTCTTCGAACTGCTTGACCATGCCGTTCTTCGGCGTCTGAAATTCGATGCCTGCGACGGTCCCGGATTGATCCTGAGCCAGTGCGCCGCCTGCGAGCAAGCCGAGGGCACACACGCTCAGAGCGAGCTTCATTAGCTTCATAGTTCCTCCACAAATTTTAAAAAGGGATTTCGATTGGATCTTCGGGCCTGCCTGCACCATAGCACCAAGCCCCTCACAAAGCAATGCAGCCGGCCGTTTTCACAGGTCGCACCCGCCCCGGGTGGAACCCGTACCAGTCGGTCCGCCAATCGCGATGGATCGGTGCAAAAAGGGCAGCCGGGAAGTCTTTACATTCCCGCGTAACTCAAAAACCAGGGCGACTGCGTGAGCTTCGTCAACACAGGAAGATAAGACCTTGCGGGCGTCACCGAATCGCCGGGAGGCAAACCTGGAAATAACGGATTCCACCCAGGGGGGTTAGGGGACGGAGGCAATCTCCACCGGCAGTTTCGCGGATTCCCAGCCTGCAATCCCGCCGGCAATTTCGCCGACGCGCTCGAATCCGGCCCGTTGCAGCAGGCTCGCTGCAATCGACGACCGATAGCCTCCGGCGCAATAAACCAGTAGCGAACGGTCTTTCGGCAGCGCTGCCAGCCTTTCCGCCAAGCGGCTGAGCGGCACGCTCATGCTGCCGCCGATCTGTTTCTGTTCGCGCTCGCGCGGCGTCCGCACGTCCACGGCCAGCGGTGGCTCATTCGACGACAGGAGTTCGGCGGCGAACGGCGCGCTCAAGCGCTCGGTGAAGGCGACCAGGTCGGGGCGCGAATCCAGGCTCTTCAATCCATCTCGCAAATAGCCGGCGACGTTATCGAAGCCGATGCGTCCGAGCCGGATGGCCGATTCGTTCTCGCGCCCAGGGTCGGCAATGATCGCAATCGGATCCGTGTGATTAAGCACGGTTCCCGCCCACGTGGCGTACTGGCCGCCAAGGCCGATATTGATGCTGCCCTTGAGGTGCGCCGCGGCGAATTCGTCGGGATCGCGCGTGTCGAGAATCTGCGCGCCGGCCGCCTGCAGGTCGAGCAGCGCGTCGAGCGAGAGCGGCTTCATTTCGCGCGCCAGCGCCTGGTCGAGCGTGGGGCGCTCTTCGCTGTTCAGCACCGCGTCGTAGGTGAAGTACGCGGGGGCCTCCGGCTGATCGGCTGTGACCACCTTGATGAATGCTTCCTTGCTCATCGGCTGCAGCGCATAGTTCAAGCGCCGCTGTTCGCCAAGGGTCGAGACTGTTTCCTTGCTGATCGCTTTCCCGCAAAGCGAGCCCGCGCCATGCGCCGGATAGACCAGGCTCGCGTCAGGAAGCTTCAGCAGCTTCGTGTGCAGCGAATCGAACAGCATTCCGCCCAAATCGGCGGCTGACCACCCGAGCGCGACGCGCAGGTCGGGCCGTCCGACGTCTCCGATGAACAGCGTGTCTCCAGTGAGCACGGCATGCGGTTGCGTTACGCTGGCGTTCAGGTCGTAGACGAGGATGGAGACCGACTCCGGCGTGTGGCCCGGCGTTTCGAGCGCTTGGAGCCGCACGCGTCCGAATTCGACAACGTCGCCATCGTGAAGAGGAGTGAACGCATACGCCGCTTTGGCCGCGGCGCCAAGATAGATCGTCGCTCCCACCCGATCGCGCAGCTCCAGGTGTCCGGCGACGAAGTCCGCGTGGAGATGCGTCAGGAAGACGTGCTTGATCTTCAGCCCGTGCTCAGCGGCAAACGCAATGTATTGATCCGTGTCGCGCTGCGGGTCAACGACGGCGGCTGTGCCTGACGCCTCGTCTCCGATGATGTAGGAGGCGTGGGCCAGGCACCCAAGATAGAATTGCTTGAAAATCACGGCGCACCATCCTCGGCTCGCAGCCGCTACTTCGGCTGGGGAACGATCCGAATGTACGGCTTCGGTTCTTTCCATGTGCCGTATTTCTTCTTCGCGTCTTCGTTCGAGACGTTGCCGCTGATGATCACGTCGTCGCCGGGCCGCCAGTTCGCTGGCGTTGACACCTGGTGCTTCGCCGTCAACTGGATCGAATCGAGCACGCGCAGCACTTCGTCAAAGTTGCGCCCCGTGCTCATGGGATAGCTGAGCATCAGCTTGATCTTCTTGTCGGGACCGACCACGAAAACCGTTCGCACGGTCGCGTTCGTCGCCGCCGTGCGGCCTTCGCAAGTCTCACCGGCTTCGGCCGGGAGCATGTCGTAGAGTTTGGCTACCTTGAGCTGCGGGTCGCCGATCATCGGGTATTTCACCTTGTGGCCCTGCGTCTCTTCGATGTCCACGGCCCACTTGCTGTGGCTCGATACCGGATCCACGCTCAATCCGATGATCTTGCAGTTGCGCTTCTCGAATTCCGGATGCAGCCCGGCCATGTAGCCGAGTTCCGTGGTGCATACCGGCGTGAAGTCCTTCGGGTGCGAGAACAGCACGGCCCAGCCGTTGCCGATCCATTCGTGAAAGTTGATGGTGCCCTGCGAGGTTTCGGCCGTGAAATTGGGAGCTTCGTCGTTTATGCGCAGCATGGTTCGCCTCCTGGCGTTGTAATTTCTAGGTGCCCCGGCACTCCGGAATCGTCGTCCCTTCGCTCTTCCAGACCGGGAAGTGCAGGAAGCAGGCGTTTCCGATTTGAATTCTCACTTTTTTGAATCCTACGCCCGTCCTGCGCCGGATACAACAGGTTGCGTTCCGATCACGCTGCTGGTCGCCGACGTGTGGGTGCAAAGAGCGTGCTCCACGCCTACGGGTGTCCGTTCCCTTATGAGGATGCGGGCGAGGCGGAGCGGGTGGCGGAGGCATAGGCAAATTTGGAGAGGCGCTCGCCCGCGCGCTGAACGGCTTCGCTTACTCTGCCATCGAGCGCGAAGACGGGCGCGTAGATGACGATGAGCACGGATTGCGTGCACTCGGTGATCATGGTGCGCGTCGAATCGCTGATGGGACTCCCGAAGGGACCGTCAGCATCGGCCAGCGCCGGCCTGCCCTCCAGGTGCCACATTTCCTTGCCCACGCGCTCGTAGGACTCGCCTGCGGCTCCGTGGCGAAAGACGATCGGCGCACGGAGTTTCGCGCGGTCGTAGCATCCGTAGGGCCAGCCCGTCTCGATCGAGCCAAGGTTCACGGTGTCCACGACGTTCGAAATGAAATAGAGACCCTTACCCTGAACGACGCGCCGCAAGAGTGCTTCGGAAGACGGGCGGTACTTCGAGGGATCCATGCCCCACTCGCGAAACATGGCGCGAACGGCGCGAACTGGCTCGGCTTCCGCCAGGCTCGCGACCGTGAATTCCCGGCGCTTGCGCTCGCAGGTCTCATCGATTATGCGGACGAGATCGGCGCCTCCAGGCTCGACGCGCACGCCATCCGCTTCGACGATGCCGAGCTTCACCCCCGGCAATCGAATTTCGATATTCATAAGAAATTTTCTCGGAACCGTCCAGCAAACCCCGCCTGCGAATGAGCCTGCCGCTCGGATAGGCGTAGGGGCGGGTCTTAGACCCGCCCAGCGCTTCCGTTCGCCGCCACAACAAAACAATGGCGCGAGCTGTCATCTCTGAAAGCGCTTGCGCGCACGAAGGATCTCTCTTACCGCATGGACGCCCAAACGCCCGCCGTCCGCTCAAATAAAAACGCGGCGAACCGAAGCTCGCCGCGCCGATCTCCTTTGAATCGCTGCGACATCTTCCCCGTTCGCAGCGGGAACTTATCGCCCGCTTCAGGCGGTCTTCTTCTTGTAGTAGTCCGCGTTCACCGGCGTGAAGCTGGCCCACTTTTCCGGCAAATCCTCGAGAGCGAAAATCGCCGTCACCGGGCAGACGGGAACGCACGCACCGCAGTCGATACATTCGTCCGGGCTGATATAGAGCATCTTTTCCGACTCGAAGTCCGGCTCATCTTTTCGCGGATGAATGCAGTCGACGGGACACACGTCCACGCAAGCGGTATCTTTCGTTCCAATGCAGGGCTCGGCGATCACGTAGGCCATTTCCAAATTCTCCTCAAAACAGGGCTGCGCTCTCTCCAGAGGCGCTGGCGCCAGTCGCGAAACACGATCAGCGCCTAGAAAACCTTATATAACATTCAATCTTAGCACGCACAAGCGACGCGCGTCACACGATCTCATTTCGTGGAAGAGCCTGGTCACATCGTATCCCCCTGGCGGGGCTGAAATGCTTGAGCGAGAAGCGACGCAGGGAGATGGAAGTTTGCTTGGTTCAAAGGTTGGGGAAGTGATGTCCGCCGTGGTGGCTGTGGGAAAGTGGGAATC
>DATGHM010000191.1:0-27098 GCA_035307985.1 Candidatus Acidiferrales bacterium | reverse complement strand
CCGGGCCCTCGCTTGCGAGGTGAATCCCGTTGACCAGACCGTGCACTTTGAAAGATTGCAGCGCAGTTCGTGCATCCTGAAGATTGCCTTCGACTAAGAGGATGTCCTGCATGGGCACCGCCGCTAAATCCAGCTCGCACGGAAGTACATAAAAGTCTCGGCGCTTGACCCGCTCACGAAGACGTGGAAATTACGCAGCACTTCTGTTATTGTCTTTGGTTCGATTGTCGCCAGGTACTCCAGTAACAGTGAACCGGGTAATGTCCTCGATAGTGCCGTACTCATTGAAGCTAGGCTTGAGATAGGGTTTCTTGGAGGAAGCTCGGTGAGTAGCCTCGACGGTTGCATCCACTGCCGGAACCTCCTGCATCAGGGGGCTGCGGTCTTTGGAACTGGCTCGGGCAAGGCGTGCATTCTGCACTTCGATCAGGCCGCACGTCCGCATTTTCCCCAGCAGCTCGACGAGATCTTTTTCCGTTCGCTCCTCTCCCACTTCGTATTTCTCGAGGATGGAGTCTCGAAGCTCGGCGACAGTCCAGGATCTCCGACCCTGCAACAAACCCCACACATGGGCCGCGGAGTGCTTCAACCCATAGTAATAACAGCGCTGCATGTCTAAAACGGCGAACTCTTCCCCCAGTTTGCAGGAAACTTGATCCTTCGCCGCAACGACAATCGAGTGTGTAAGGACCGCCTGGTCCAGTTGGGGTTCGCCCCTGGCTGCAGACTGACTCCTTGGCAGCAGGTCCACCACTACCTCCTGTTCCCGAGAAGGCTGACTAACTCCGGCGTAGGATCGAGCCTTCTGAGCGTGGGCGTCTCATATTGTTTCTTCATCTCGGCCCCACAGCAGCATCTTGGATTCGACACACCCTCCACGGAATCATCGATCACCTGAATTTCAGCCCCACATTGGGAATTTACACAATGGTAGATCTGGCCTTTTCGAAGAACCATGACACTTGAAAATCTACCCTTTGGAGCCCATCCGATGTCCGTTCGGTCGATCCTGATCGCTTTTCCGATCAGTCGTAGCCTTGACGGTGGTCTCGGTTCTAGAACCCCCTATTTGTCAGTGCCTTCCGTTTCAGGGGCAGCGCCGTGGACCGTCGCCCAACGAGCAACGATTTGATCGGTTAACCGATCAATGCAGAATTCTCACTCGCCGCTTTCCATTCATCCGATAGGCTGCCCGCGACCCTAGTAGGCACCCCGGTCCGGTGGGTTTCCCGAAATTTCATTCAAAGGAGAAAATAATGATCTTCAAGAAATGGATCTGCTTGCTTCTTTTTGTGGCAGGAAGTGTTCTTCCTTCCGTTGCTTTGGACCACCACACAAAGATTGCTACCCCCACGGTTTTGGCTGATGGAGGAGCGCCCCCGGCGCCCCCCATCCCGTACGGAAAAACCTATTCCGCTTAGCCATTTCCTGAAAAGCAAAAAAAAGAAGGGGGGGCTTACGCCTCCCCCTTTTTTTGTGTTAACATTCGCGCACTTTCCGGAAGGATAATGTGACCGCTACTTTGCTCTGCTTCACGGCCGTGGCGCTCGAAATGGTGCTGCTGGGGCGGGCAGTCCGGGGCAAACTCCTAAAGCGCTATAAGTTCTTCTATTGTTACCTCGCGGTTGTGCTCGTGGGAGATCTGTTCCTTTTGTGCATCTATCACCTATACCCAAGAATCTACGCGCCGGCTTATTGGGGCACTGAACTCATCGGTGTCCTTGTGGGATGCGGGTTGGTTTGGGAAGTGTACAAGATCGCGTTCGCCCGGTATCCAGGCGCATCCCATGTGGCGCGCGACACGCTGATTCTCGTCTTCATTTTCGCCATCAGCAGGGTCTTAGTGGAGGCGTCAGGCAATCCGAACTGGACGATTGGACGATCCACGTTGGAAACGGAACTCAGTTTGCGGACCGTACAAACGGCATTATTGGCGGGTCTCGTCATTCTTTTCGCCTATTACGAGATCCCTCTTGGCCGCAATCTCAAGGGGATTATTTACGGGTATGGACTCTTTCTCGTAACCAGCATCGCCAATCTTACGTTGAGGAACGATCTCGGTTCGAGCTTTCAGCATATTTGGGAGACAATTCAGCCGGCTTGCTACATCCTCGTCTTGTTCGGTTGGTGTTTGACTCTTTGGTCGTACTCTCCAGTTCCTGATCAGGAATCTGAACCGCGACTGGAGGCTGATTATCGGGCTCTGGTGGCGAGAACGAGAGCGAAGCTACGTTCGACGCGCGCCCGTCTGCTGAAGGATATCCGCCCGTGACCCCCTCAGCGTGGCTATTTCTCGCGAGCCTGGCCGTGGCCGCGATTTCGGCTCTGCTTTTCCAGCGAGCCCAGCGAAGGACCGCCGCGATCGGAACTTCCTGGATCGCCTGCTGCACTTGGCTCAACGAAGAACAGGATCCACTTGTCCTAGAACTTGGCAAAAGGATTTTCAGCGTGGAGGACCGCTGCCTGGTGGCGAGCGAGACGCCAAGCCAGTTTGCGAGCGGCTTTCATGACGAACGCACTCTTCTAGCACTCGAGTGGGTACGTCAAGTACGAGTCCGGGTGAGGGGCGTTATCAAGGAACATCGCCGGGCCGCCCGAGTGCGTTCGGACGTCAGAACGGCAAGCGAACTGAAGCTGGCTTCCGAGTTCCTCACTTTCGAACTGGCGAGTGGGGTTCTGTACTGTCTCATTGTGGTTCGCGGTCTTTCAGGCGCAGCGAAGGTACTCGACTGGTATCTCCGCTCGGCGTTGAAGCTGCGGGGTATGATGCAACAAATTGCTCCAGGCTCCGACGCAACGCTGATGGGGATTGTGAAACCAATTCGCAGGTGACGCCAGCAATACCCAGGGATTGATCTGCACGGCGAAGCACAATCCGCAGCGTTCGAAGCCGCATGTCGGGATCTCCGGGCGCGGACCTTGGCGAATATCCCCGGAGACTTCGCCCGGTTGATCTATTTGGCCTCGACGCGGGATTACAACAGCGGCGGATATCACCATGCCGGACTTACGCGCCAATTCGACGAACAGGTCGCGCAGCAGGCGCTCGCAGCTTGCCACAAGGAGATCTTCAGGCGCCTGGTGCTGCACTCTGTTGCTGAACTCGTCGAGGAAGTCGAGATCTATGTCCGATCCACGCGGTTGCCTCTGTCCACCGTTGTGCGCGCCTGGAGTCGACTCCAGCCCTACCAGGTTACGATTCCGGCGGACTGCAGCTCACTGACAGCGCGGTTGTTCGCTTCGAACGTCATGGCTGCCCTGGCAGTCTTGGCGTCGCGCGAGGGCCTGGTCCGGCCAGATCCACAATCCGCATCGCGACGCCCGTAACCTGACCGACGATAACCGCGTCGCGAGGAAACTCGTACTGGCGAATGCTGCACGACGACAAGGGATGCGGGACCACCATCAAACGAGTTCCCTGCAACTCGCACCAGGAACACAGGTAGCCATCGTGCAGCTCGATGAAATAGATCGGCCGCTCGTATTCTGAGTGCCAGCTCGTCGGCCGTATTCGTTTGACGGATTGATCGATCTGGACGAACGAGCCGGGACGTAAGAGCGGGTACAGCGTGAAGTCTTCCAAACCGATATAACCGTAGAGCTGATTTCGAATGTCGAGGTGCTGGATCAGACCGATGGGCACCTCTCCCCAAACGTCTATCATTCGGGCAAGCAGGTTGGTCCTTTCTATGTCAAATCCCTGGTCGAAGTGAACGGGAAAGATTGTGGCCTTATCCTCGTCATAGACCTCGACCGGAGTCAGATGTGTGTGATCCGCAGGCATCAACATCCGCTCCCTTGAAATGCTCTCAAGATCGACATCGTAAAGCAGGAGCAGATCCGTGAATTTGATGTGATAGATGACGCTCAGGCTGTAGAGCTTGTAAATGCTAGGGATGCCGTCCGAGTTTTCGATATCTGTAAGCCACGCGATAGAAATTTTGAACCCCTCGTTCGCTTTGTTTCGGGCGATCCGCTCACTCCTCTCTGCCACATCTCGTGTGGTCATGCCCAACTGGGATCGGAATTCTTGAAGTCGCGTGCCCGCCTGCATCCCCCGCCCCCTCCGATACGAATGGCCATTGACGATATCATTTCGCCTTCCATTCACCGTAACGAAATTGCTGGCGCGTGGAGTGGTCAGAATGGACCTGAGGCTGTCGCGAGTCGCTCATGGCCACGCCCCTGCTGCCACTCGACCTGCGCATCCGACTGTCCTGAAGCGAAAATGCGCCTTCGGTAGCTGTGCGATTCGAGAAGTTCGCGCGGGAACGGGTTGTAATTCTGCGCGAACGGATGGCGAAAGCCCCTGGACGCGACGAAAGTACGCTCCAAAGTAGCGGTTGATTCGCCTCTCCATCCACAGTAGTATCCGAAGCAAGACGTCGAGAACGTGCCTTCGCCCTTCCCGGAGGTGCTATGCGTGTAGTGCGGCTGCTGTTGGTGCTAGGCGTTCTGTCCGTGTGCGCGATTCCCGCGATGGCGGACAGTATATTCAACGTTACTGGAACTCTTACCATCGCCGGAAACAATGTCTGCGGTGGGGGCCCCTGCGTCGAGACGTTGGGGTTTTCGTTCGATGTCACGTGGGACGAGTTCGCGCCGGGACAATTCAATCCTGTGATTCTGCCGGGCACCGAGGTCACATCATCGGGTCCGCTCGGATCGTTTGCTTTGGGCGCTGGCTCGGTGGGAAACACGTTCATCCAGTTCTTCGATAACGGCGGCCCTATCAGCGGCGATGAGATCGACATCGACGTTGCTAACGCTCCAGTTGCCTCCTCTCCCCAACCCCTTCAGCTTTTGGACTCCTACCTGTACTCATGCCTCACAACTACTTGCGCCACTGACTTTGCCTCTCCGCCATTCGAAGTGCCGTCATACGGGATCTTTCTTCCGGGGACCATACAATTCAAGGAAACCGCGGTTGCGGAAACGGGCACGCTTTCCTATCTTCTGCTCGCGCTGGGACTCGGTCTGGTTGGTGCGTTCGCACGCAGGCCGATGAGGCGAGGCTTGCGTGAGGGAGCGCAGCAGGCATTTCGCGACTGAAAACCGGAAGACCATCACGCTCGCCGCAAAGGCGCTTCCGGAACGTTGAAACGTCTTCGGATGAGACGGCGGAATTGAATCACGCCGTAAAATGATCGAGATTCCCAGTGATTTACCTTCCTTCGGACTCCTTCGCTATACTCCGGCCGTTGAACTTGCGCTGATGACGCAAAGGCGGGGCGCTTGTCTGCACGAGGAGGTAAACCAAGACACGGCTGCGCCGCCGTTGGAGAAGGGCCGTTTATATGCCTGCGGTGCTCGCGAGGTGTTCGAGCTGTTGGACGATGGCTTCGAGATCCGGGTAACCTGCTCCAAACCGGCGTGTGAGCCAATTCCCACCGCGCTGGGCAATTGTCTGACCGTCGGCGATGACGTCGAACTGACCGATCTTGCCCGGTGTAACTGCAGGGTCGACGCCGAGCCGCTTTTGAATGAGGGCCGCGAGACTCGTGGCCTTCCCCTTGTTGCCCTGTCATGTCGGGCAGTGGACAATCTCGATCTTCATTGTGTTCTCCAGTCCCTTCTGTTTTCCAATTTTCGTGCGGCAACTCAGTCACCCGGCCGGCGCGTCGGGTTCCATGATCATAGTTGAAGCCTGCGATCTCGTAAATGATCGCCCTCGACGCGGCGTGGCCATCCGGACCCTCAGCCGGCAACCGGACAATGATCCATCTGAAGGGTGCGCGCCAGAGGTTCTTTGAAATTTGTGTGATGCTCGCTTGGCTTTGGCTCCCGTGGCGTGGATAATTCACGTTCGTGAAACTCGAGGCCCACAAACGATGAGCAAGCGATACGAGCGACGGCAAGTGTTGAAGGGGATAGGCGCGGCGTGCGGGGCTGCGCTTGTGCCGGACATGCTCTCCGCCGCGACCGGCGCGGCGCGCATTGCGGGGCAGGACGTTGAAATCCAGATCGGGGTGGTCAGCGAGCACACGTTTCGGCTCAGCATTCTGCCCGTCGCCGGCAGCCGGCCGGCCAGCATTCCTCACGACGGATCGCTCGTACGCCAATCCTGGGGAGCGCCGGTCGTCATGATACGCGGCGAGATTTCCGCGCGAACGGTTCGCTGCGGAAATCTGCGCGTGCGGATCGAGCCCGAACCGCTGGCGTTTGTCGTGGCGCCGGCGAACGGCGAGGAGATTCAGCGGCTGCGCATAGATGAAGCGACCGGCGCGGTCTCGTTCACAACGGGCAATGCGCCCCTTCTCGGCTTGGGCGAGGGCGGAACGCAGTTCGACCGGCGCGGCTCGGTGGACTCGATGCGCAACGGCGAAAGCGTGCGCGACTTGGCCACGGCCGGCGCACGCGTACCGATTCCCTGGATCGTCGGCACGGCAGGATGGGCGATCTTCTTTCATCAGCCGTACGGCACATTCGATTTCAGCGGCGCGGAAAGCAAGTTCGAGCCGCCGCCGGCTTCGCCGCTGCCGCTCGATTTATTCTTCGTGGGCGCGGGCGAGCCGGCGACCATCCTCCAAGAATATGCGCGGCTGACCGGACTTCCCGAGATGCCGCCCGTATGGAGTTTGGGCTACCAGCAGTCACATCGCACGCTGGCGAGCCGCGAGGAAATTCTCGACGAGGCGGCGACCTTCCGGAGCAAGAAGCTGCCCTGCGATGCGCTGATCTATCTTGGCACGGGCTTTTGCCCCTCGGGATGGAACACGGCCAATGGCTCGTTCGACTGGAACGAGCGCGTGTTCGACGATCCGCCGGCGATTCTTAAGAAATTTCACGAGCAGAATTTTCGCGTCGTACCCCATGTTGTGATCCTGTCGCCGAAACTTTCCGGGACGGTGCGCGATCCCTGTCAGGTGACGCGCTTCGACGACGAGCAGGCGGGTTGCTACTGGGATCAGCACCTCCGCGATTTCGCGATGGGCGTTGACGGCTGGTGGCCGGACGAAGGCGACCCGCTCGACATTCCGTCACGGCTAAATCGCAACCGGATGTACTGGGAAGGTCCACAACAGGCACGGCCCAACGTGCGCCCGTACGCGTTGCATCGCAACGGCTATGCCGGAATGCAGCGCTACGCTTCGTTTCTGTGGTCGGGCGACACACTCTCGACTTGGGAAACGTTGAAGACGCAAGTCGCCGTCGGCATCAACACGTCGCTGACCGGCGTTCCTTACTGGGGCACGGACATCGGCGGATTCGTTCCCACGAAGGAATTCAGAGCCGAGCTTTATCTGCGCTGGTTCCAATACGGAGCGTTCTGCACGCTGTTTCGGAGTCACGGGCGCGCGTGGAAGCTGCGCCTGCCCTGGGGCTGGGACATGGGGACTACCGGCCCGCCAGAGATGGGCCCCCGTTCGAACGACGTGCTTCCGGCTGAGAGCGAACTGCACAATACGCAGGTCGAGCCAATTTGCCGCAAGTATCTGAACTTGCGCTACCAGATGCTGCCGTACCTTTACAGCGCGGTCCGGGAGTGTGCCGCCACCGGAATGCCCGTGATGCGCTCGCTGTGGCTGCACGATCCGAGTGATCCAGCGGGAGTGGCGCGCGACGACGAATATCTATGGGGCAAGGACATTCTCGTCGCTCCCGTTTTCGAGGCGGGCGCCACGTCGCGGCGCCTCTATTTGCCGCGCGGCGTGTGGCACGATTTCTGGAATGGCGAACGGCTGGAGGGCGGGCGCGAGATCACGAAGACCGTCGACCTGGAGACGATTCCACTCTACGCGCGCGCGGGGACGATTCTGCCGCTCGGCCCGGTGAAGCAGTTCGTCGCGGAAACAGTCGACGCGCCGTTAACGATCATGATTTATCCGGGCGCCGATGGCTCGTTCCTGCTGTACGAAGACGATGGCGAGTCGTTCGATTACCGTCACGGCCAGTGGATGGGCATCGACATGAGGTGGGACGACCAGGAGCGCAGGCTACGACTGAGTCTGGCGAGAGGATCGCGCATGTTGCCTCCGCTGCGGCGCGACCTCGAAGTGAATTTGCAGGGGAAGAAGCGCCAGATCGTCTTCGAGAGCCGGCCAGTCGAAGTGACTTTATAACCTGGGGTAGGTGTCGTACACGATGCGCTTACCATCATAAGTTAATAGCTCTCGTCCGGTGGCGGATGTACCGGCGGAACCGGCCCGCCAGCGGGAGTAACTGATTGACACCCCGGCGAGATTTTGATTTTCTCGCGACCCCCGCTGGCTTATGCTCGCCAAAACAGTTTGAGAGGTACTGCATTGGCTAGCAACGCAGCGAACGAATCGGCTCGACCCCTTCGGCGTAGCAGCCGCATCGATTGTGCCGTCGCGATGACCGTGATGGGAGTGGATGCGTGGCGCGGTCCGTACACGGAGAACGTCCGCACCGTCAACGTCAGCGCGCACGGTTGCAAGTACGAATCGGCGCACCAGGTGCTCAACGATTCCCTTGTGATTCTCGAGTTCAAGGGCGAGCAGGAAAAGACAGCCCGTTCTGCGCGCGGCCGCGTGAAATACGTCAAGCGCCCCTCGGCGGCGGGCAAATCCTTTGAGACTGCGATCGAACTCGAAAGCCCGGGCAATGTCTGGGGAGTCGACAGCCCGCCCACGGACTGGGCTTCATTCAACTTGCCCAAGCAGGTCGAGCTGGACACCTCAAAGTCGAAACCGTTTGCACTGCCCCGCCCCGAGATCAAGCCGGCCCCGGCGCCAGCCAAGCCAGAAGCGAAAGGCGATCAAACGATGAGCCAAGCCGCCGCGGGAGCGATCCTGCCTCTGTCGGCCAACACGAGCGGAGTCGCTCACGTGATGGGCGGATTCCAGCAGCAGCTCGAAAGAACGCTGTCCGACGCCGCGGCCATCGCCGCTCAGGAGCGGACGCGGGCCGCATTCGAGGAAATGCGCGGCCAGATGCGCGAAGAGGCGCGCAAGATTGTCGCGGACACGATTCGCACGACGCTCAACGGCGCCATTGAAACCGCTCTGAGTCACCTGAAGTCCACCGCCCAGGCCGACACGGCAGCGCTCCACGCCAAGTGGGCGGAGACAATGAAATCGGAGTTGCAGGCCGCCTGCGAGCAGATCCACACGCGCCGGCACGAAATGGAGGACGTGGCGGAATCGCTGTCCGCCAGCGCTCTCGACAAGCTGCAGAGCGCCATGGAAACCTCGCGGCGCGATTCGGTGGACCGCATCATCGCGCGCCTGAAGGAGCAATCGGCGCCCGTTCTCGGAAACGCGCAAAGCGTTCTTGGACAACTGAGCCAGGGCACGCAAGACCTTTCGGCGGCGCTCGCCCGCTCGATCGAGGAAAGCACTGCGCGAATCCAGGAGGCGCACGCGCAGCTGGAGAAGCAGTTCGACAAAATGATTCGCGAACGCCTCGAAGCGGCGCAAACCGAATTCGCCCGTTCCACGCGAGCCGCCTCGATCGAAGCGCTCCACGATCTGCGCAGCCTCTCGCAAAAATACGAAAATGAAGCAAGGGCGCGCCTGCAAGGCTCTCTCGACCCGATCGTGGACGAGAAGCTTTCCGGGCTGAAGGAGCAGGTGTCCACCATTTGCGCGCAGGTGGAGACGGACCTGGAGCAGCACAGCCGGAGCCACCTGGAGCTCGTTGGTGGCGCAATTTCGGAACTAGCAAAGGGCCTTGGGAAGAAAGCGAGAGAATAGAGACAGGGCTGTTCGAGGAACCTGGAATGGAAGGTCAGTTGGACACGCCGGCTTCCACGCCGGTCGTCGAATTCAACCGGTGTTCCGCCGATGCGTGCGCGGAGCCGGCTACGACGCGATTCGAAGCGCGCCCGCTGTGCGTCGCGCATTTCATCCAATGCTCCATGAGCGCAATGGAGGCTCGCAATCGCGAGCTTCAAAGCGAACTCTGGGACCCGTCGGCAATCACCGTATTCCGTGAACTCCTCGCGAGCTGCTCGGCGCGGGCCAAGGAACTTCTCGATTCGCAGGAAACTTCGCCTTCCCCGGCAAAGGATCGACTGCTCGGCCTCCTGCTGCTGATCTCGCAATTGAGCCAGCGCCTGCGACGCAGCCCGCGCTTTTCAAAAAGCGTGGTCGTCTGGCTACGGCGCGAGGATCCCACGCAAACGTGGGAAGAAGAGGCGTGGACCTCGAGTATCAGCCGCCACGGCGCCGGCCTGACGTGCCGCCATCGCGTCGAGCCCGGCCAGACCGTGTTTCTCTGCCGGAAGGACAAAGGCGGGCGCGCCCGCGCGCGCATCGTTTACTCTCATTTCGATTCGGCCGGCGACCGCCAGATTGGCGTCGAACTCCTGGACCGCGACGATTTCTGGGAGGCGTCCGAACTCGCGGACCTCAAGGAAACCGCGCCGACCGCGACGGTTCAGCCGGATGCGCCGACCCGCCGGGATTCCCCTTCGGCAACAATCCGCGCGGATGTGGAAATTCACGTTGGAAGCCGGACCACGCGCTACAACAACGTCGCGTTCGAAGTGACGTCTGAGAAGAGCGAAGCCCGGCTCTTCGGGACGATCCCGGACTCGTTGGCCGATCTGAAAATCGATCCGGCGCTACTGGCCTCGCTGGGCGCCGGCGACGCACCGGTTCGAATTGAGATTGCGCTGCGAAAGAAGCGATAGCGAGCATTACCTCGTTTCTCCGGCACCCTTTGCGATCAGTTTTCCCCGCTTGCAGGCCGGGCAGGTAAATTTCCGCGACGCGCTGAGCGATTTTGCCGGGATCGGAGTGCGCCAAGCCCCGGGGTCGTGAGAACGATCACCGGCAACCGGTCGTCCACGTAGCGCGCGATGTGGGTCGTAAATCCCTGCCACGCGCCGTCATGCTCCACCAGCCGATGGCCATTCAGCTTGTGGATCGCCCAGCCAAACCCATACGGTTTCGTGCTGCCGTCGTTGAGCCGCACGGGCGTCCACATCTCATTAAGGCTCGACTTCTTCAGCAATTGTTCCGTGTCGAGGGCCCTCCAATTGTGCATTGAGTGCCTCGGACAGACGCCCGAGTATCCAGGGGACTGCGCCACAGGTCGGCGCACGTGCGAGCGCGATGGCCAGCGACTTCAGCTCGTGATGGATCGGGAATGCGCGGAGCGGAATTACGCTTCGATAATGCGGTTTCGGACGGCGTAGAGAACGAGCCCCGTGACCGAGTGAACTTGCAGCTTGCGCATCACGTTGGCCCGGTGAGTCTCGGCTGTTTTGACGCTGATACCCAGTGCCGCCGCAGCCTCTTTGGTGGTTTTACCTTCAGAGAGGAGCTGGATGATTTCCCGCTCGCGAGCCGTGGGCCGGTCTGCGGATGACTCGGGCCCGACTGCTCCATTTTCGTCAGGGCGGTGACCGACATTGTTCAAGATCAGCTCGGTGGCTCGCGGCGTAAAGAAGGGCTTGTGGTTGGACAGCGCTTCGACCGCGCCGATCAGGTCGTGCGCCGCGTCTGATTTCACGACGTATCCTCTTGCCCCCGCGTCCAGCACGTCGCGAATCAACTGATCGGAGTAATGCATCGAGAAAATCAGAACTTCCGTGCGGGACGAGGCCTTGCGAATCCGCCGGGCCGCTTCGAGGCCGTTCAGTTCCGGCATGGTAATGTCCACGATGGCGATGTTCGGCCTCAGCTGTTCGGCCTTCCGCACCGCCTCCCACCCCGTGTTTGCTTCGCCGCAAACCTCCCAGCCGGGATGAGCCTCCAGTAGCGCCTTCACACCTCGACGGATGAGGTCATGATCGTCTGCCAGTAAGATTCGAACAGGAGTCATCCCACGGTTATGCTATGCGCCCGGGCGCTACGTTTGTAATACCGATTTGTCGGTATTTCTGCATTCCTGTGGCACTACGTGTGCGGAAAGCGAATCCAGAGGGTGTCAGGCCTCAATGAGCTTGTTGCGCAGTGCATAGCGCACCAGCTCACTGACCGTGTGGACCTGTAGCTTACGCATGATGTTTGCGCGATGCGTCTCCGCCGTCTTAACGCTGATCCCCAAAAAGCCGGCAACGTCCTTGCTGTTCCGGCCCTGGGCGATCAGTTGAACGATTTCGCGCTCGCGAGGCGTCAAGCGTTCGCGCATGGCGCCCGCGCCATCGAGAGCATGCATGCGAGGATCGCGCACGCTGTTCAGCATCAGTTCGGTGGCATGGGGAGTGAAGAACGGTTTGTGGTTGGCCAGCGCCCGCACCGCTACGACGAGGTCGCGGTCCGAGTCCGACTTGACCACGTACCCACGCACGCCCGCGTCCACTACATCGCGTATCAGCTGGTCGGAATAATGCATCGACAGAACCAGAATTTCCGTTTTCGAGGACGCCTGCTGGATCTGCTTGGCGGCCTCGAGCCCGTTCATTTCGGGCATGGAGATGTCCAATATGGCGACGTTGGGCTGCAGCTTCTGCGCCATCTCGACCGCTTCTGTCCCGGTATGCGCCTCGGCACACACCTGCCAGCCGGGCTGCGCTTCAAGGACGGACCGGAGCCCGCGCCGCATCAGATCGTGATCATCCGCGACCAAAATTTGCAGTGCGCTCACGCTTGCCTCCGTAGTTGAACTCCACAATTCATGGAGCCCGCAGTTTTCTTTTCAAGGTTGGCCGATTACAACAAATAACCGTCTGCCTCCACTCTCGGGCCCCTGGGGTTCAGTGCGTTACGATAAGAAGGGAGTCAATCGTCGCCAGAAGCGTCGACAACGGCGCGGATTTCACGGCCAGCGCGTGAACGCCGATGGCAGCCGTTTCCTCCCTGATTTGCCGCGATTCGTGCATCGTAAACACCAGTACTTTTGTGCCGTTCGGACTCTTCAGAATTTCTCTTGCCGCGTCCAAACCGCCGAGATTCGGCATGCTGACGTCGAGGATCACGAGGTCGGGCTTCAGTTCGGCAACTTTCGAAATTGCTTCCCTTCCGTCAGTCGCTTCTCCGCACACGTGCCACCCAGCGCCGCGCAGTGCCGAACGCAGGCCGCGCCGGACCGCTTCGTGATCGTCAGCGATGAGGATGCGGAAGGCCTTCTTTTTTTCTTCGATCCCGCTCTCCTGCGAAGAACTAGGGCTCGTCGTCATCGCTCGTATGGTTCCCGGTTCCGCGGCCGGTGTCGGGACCACTCCGCGGACATCATTGTCAGAGTGCGTCACCACTGCTCCTCCCGCCCGCTATACACCCGAGGTACGCCTGATTCCCGAACGGCTCTTTCACGGCTTTTTCAGTCTGTTGGCCCCAGGCTGCGACGGCGCGCCCGGCGTTGCGGAACGGCCCAGCCTCTGCCAGTTCACTCTACGGGACAATACGGAGTTCCCTGTAGGCGCACCGGTAAGAAACAGTACTGAGTGGACTTACGGCAACGGAGTTGAGACCCAAAAGCAACGTCGAGCGGAGCGCATGAGGCGTGTCCTGGTCTACTGATGAGCGTGGACTTCAGCGACACCGAGGCGCTTCAGTCCTTCCGAGTAGTACTTGCGGTAGAGGATGTCCCATTCCTCGCTGCCCTCGAGGATTTCCTTCTTCTGCGACCCGATCTTCGCACGCGCTTCCGTGTCCACCTGCTCCTCGATCTTCAGCAGCGACGTCAGAATGTTGACGACTTCCGAACGGATGGTATCGCGGTCTTCGACGAAGTCCACTTCCGGAACGGAAACAAGCAAATCGATGATTCGGTGGGAAAGTCGAACCGTCTTTTCACGGCTCAAGCGCATTAGCGGAGAATCAATTTCCTTTCGCGAGCGAGCTGGCCCTTCACTTTCTTATACATCTCCTGGTACTGCACGCCGGTTCGCCGCATCTCCTCCGAATAGCGCGCCAGGATCTCGCGAACTTCCTCATTCAGCCGGTCCTCAAGCCCAATTTCGTCGGCCATCACCTGCCGGACTTGCGTGGTCAGTGCGTCCGGGCTTTTCGTCTCGATCATCTTCGAGGTGATCAGGCGCTTGACCACTTCCTTGGCCATGTAGCCGACGTAGTCTCGCGACAGCAGCATCGTCCGCGCGCTCCTATAAATTTCGGAACCGCTCTCAGTCTAATGATTACGCGCAAACAGGTCAAGGCGGGCAGCACCGTTCCAATTCGACGCTTTTGAAGAGACGGCTGTTAACTGCTCAAGGATCTTTAGGCGGCTTAAGGGCGCGTCAGGCATTCCTTTCGGCAATTGATCTCGCTGTCCTTGAACAGCGAACACCTCTTGACATCGAAAATCCGCGGGCCAGCGCAAGCGGGCACGAGCTCTGTTTCGGCTTGAATCACCACAATCCGCGCCTTTTTCTTGAAAACGGGACACCACACGTCGACGTACGTGGCCTCTCCCGGCCCCCACCGCCACATCGCCCAAATCGAGATCGCTGCCACAGCCAGCACTACGAGCGCCAAAAGCCCGAGGTTGATCGTCATGGCCGCACCTCCGTTGGCAAAATTCGCCCGCCTTGGAAGAGGCCATGCGCGAGCCCTACGCATGGCCCTTTGCCCTAGCGCATAGCTATTTGTAACGCCCCGCAGCCGGCGTTACGTTGACCGCCGTCACCGCTCCCCGTGAGACCCATCACACTCAGCGCGGGGAGCACGGGAAAGCGATTGCATTTCCCTTCTTTCCCGTGGACTATTTTCCGCGCACGTTTGGTGAACCTTTTCGGATTCATTCGTGCCTATAGGTGATCGATGGACAAAACTTCGAACGACAACAATCCGCCGTCGCGGCGCGACTTCCTGATGGAAATGACAGCGCTTGCGATGCTCGGCAAGGAGCATCTGAGTACAGGTCCGCACGTAAGGATCCCCGCCGGGCAGCCTCCCACTTCGCTCGTCTCAGCGGACAAGAAGTTCGTGGCGATTCAAATCGGCGCGCGTTCCTTCGTCGATGAAGGCGTTGAAAGCGTGCTCGACACGCTGCAACAGAAGGGCGGCGTCAATGTGCTGATGCCCACGGTGTTCACTTACGGCCGCGGGCTGGCTGGGCGGCAGGTTCCAGGGCAGCCGCTTCCCAACCACGGCGTCCAGGAGTATGACGAAATTCACGGCGGGAGCTATACGAAACTGCACGCGGAGTTTGTGGCCAAGTCAGTGATCAAGAATGTCCGCGCCCCCGAATTGGGCGACTTCGACATTCTCGCGGACGTGATTCCGAAGGCGAAAGCGCGCGGCATGAGGACGTACTGCCTCTTCGAAGAGGCCTACAATCCGCGCCTGATGCCCGGCTTCGAGAAAATTGCCGAAGTCTACATGGACGGCCGCGTTGGCGGCACCACATGCCTGAACAATCCCTATGCGCGCGATTTCCTTGCCGCGCTGGTCGAGGACTGGTTCCGGCACAACGATCTCGACGGCATGATGTGGGAGTCGGAACGGCAGGGACCTCTCAACAACATGATTGGCGCGCACTTCGGGCGATTTTCCGACGATTCCTCAGCTTACTGCTTTTGTCAGTATTGCGTCGGCAAAGCCGCCGCGCAGGGCATCAATGTCGATCGCGCGCGTGCCGGCTTCGCAGCGCTCAGTGAATGGGTGAAGCGCGCACGGCAGGAGAGCGGCGCCGCCGGGACGAACGCCGGCACCGGAGCATTCGTATCATTCTGGCGTCTGCTGCTCGAATATCCGGAGCTCATTTCGTGGCAGAGGTTCTGGTTTCGCAGTCAGGAGGAGGTCTACGGGCTGCTCTACCACACCGTCAAGCAAATCAAGCCGAAGGCTCAGGTCGGCTGGCACATCATGCACCTCGTGACAATGAGCCCGTTCTACCAGGCCGAGCAGGACTACGTGCGGCTCGCCAAGTCCGCCGATTTCCTGAAACCGTGTCCCTATAACAATTGCGCGGGACCTCGGTTCGCGCATTACATCCGCAACGTGCAGTCGACGGTGTTCCGTGACCTCTCGCCCGAGGAGGTGCTGGCGCTGCACTACCGGTTGTTGGGGTACGAGCACGAGGCACCTTTGGACAAGTTGCCGACGGCGGGCATGTCTGCCGAATATGTGGCGCGGGAGACGCGCCGCGCTCTCGCCGAAGTACACGAGGCGGTCCCCATTTACCCGGGGATTGACATCGATATTCCCACGGCGCTGGACGAGAAGCGAACGCAGCCCGCTGACGTGAAGGCGGCGGTCCTGGCTGCGTTCAAGGCTGGCGCTCCGGGAGTCGTGCTTTCGCGCAAGTACGCGGAGATGAAACTCACGAATCTCGCTGGCGCGGGAGAAGCGCTTAGCGAACTGGCCCTAAGTCATAGGTCGTAAAGCAGGAAGAGTCAGCGGGGAGTTCCCGGAAGAACGCCGCTGTCCCGCGGTTCTCCCTCCGGGGCCGGCAAACGGAAGCGGCTTGATTTGCTTGCCGATTATCGCGGCGCGCCGATCGGCACGTACGCCACAAACAGGAGCCAGTAGACGATCACGCCGGTGATCGAAACGTAGAGCCAGATCGGAAACGTCCATTTCGCGATGCGGCGGTGCTTGGTGAAACGGCTCCGCAGAGCCAGGGTGAGCGTAATGAGGATGAGCGGCAGGCTCACTACCGCGAGAATCGTGTGCGAAATCAGAATCGTGAAGTACACCGGCCGAATCCAGCCCTGGCCGCCAAAACGAATGATCCCCGCACGAAAATGAAAATACAGATAGAAGCTCAGAAAAACCGTCGAGCAGACGAACGCGCTCAGCATGCAGATTTTGTGCGCGAGAATTCTGCCGCGCGTGATGAAAGCGAAGCCACACAGCAGAAAAGCGGCAGCCGTGCCGTTGAGGACTGCGTTCAGGCGCGGAATGGATGACAGCGGCAAGATCAGCGGCCGAGCTTGTCGAAAATCATCCATACCAGCAGCAGAGGAATGTACGCTACGGTCGCGTGCATGAGCCATTTTGCGCGAACGTTTGTCCGCGTCCGGTTCGCCCACAGCCCGACCTGCGCCAGCATCATTCCCATCACCAAAGCGCCGAAGAAATAACGGATTCCCGTCATTCCAATAAGCGAGGGGAGCAGGCTCGCGGGCACCAGCACCAGGGAAGTCCAGATGATTTGCGCGAAGGTCGCATCGCCCTTCGGATCCACCACGGGCAGCATCTTGATTCCCGCGCGCGCGTAATCCTGGCGGTACATCCATGCGATGGACATGAAATGCGGAAATTGCCAGAAAAAGAGAATCGCGAACAGAACCCAGCCGCCCAGTGAAACGGAGCCCGTCGCCGCCGCCCATCCGATCAGCGGAGGAAGGGCGCCGGGAAATGCTCCGACCGCCGTGGCCAGCGGCGTCTCCTTTTTGAGTGGCGTATACGCGCCCAGATACAGCAGGCAAGTCGCCAGCGCAATCAGCGCCGCCAAGCCGTTCACGTCGAGCGCCAGCCAGATACTGCCCACGAAAATCGCGCCCGCCCCGAACACGAGCACTTCCATCGGCTGCAATTGCCCGCTGGGCAAGGGGCGCGCCGCCGTCCGGCGCATCAGCGAATCCATGTCTCGCTCGGCGTATTGATTGAGGGCCGCCGTCCCGCCGGCGACGAGCATCGTTCCGCAGACGGTCTGGAGCAGCAAGAGCCAATCCATTGGCCCGCGCGAGCCGAGATAGAAACCGGCCACCGTGGTAATCACCACGAGGAACGTTACGTCCGGCTTGGTGAGGACAACGTAGCTCCACCACTTGCTCGGGGCCTGGGCCGCGTCTTCGCGAATGAAGCTCATCGTGTGCGGGCCCCCAAATGCGCGGAAGCGGACTCGGCCGCTAGCGATTTCTCGGACTCGGGACGGACCAGCCGCACGCTGACCAGCGTCAAGAGCACCGACGCCGCAAGCGTCAACGCACCGACGATCACGTGCGCCACCGTCAAGATCACGTACGTCAAACCCGGCTGCGGCGCGTCACGCGAAGCCAGAATCGCCCAATAGGCTGCTCCGCCCAGGACGATCTGCGTGCCGAAGGTCGCGTGCAGCCAGATCACCGACCGTCGAATTTCGCTGACTCGCGCGAAACGCTTCTTAGCCACGCGGCCGGTCCAGACCACCATCACCGTCACCACACCGGCGCCGACAATGTGAGGCACGATTCCAAACGCGCCGTGGCGAAACGCCGCGCCCAGCACGAGCTGGCCAAAAATCACCGCCATCGTCCACCACGCGAGTGTGCTGAGCCGCGGCGAACCCGCGTCTTGAAACGACGGAAGCTCCCGTTGCCACCATGAGCTCGTGAACAGGGCGAGGCTCACTAAAGTGATGAAGAATATTTGAGCCAGAATCGCGTGCGCCGTGGCGCTGATCGCCGCGTGCCCCTCCAGTACGCGCGCGGCGCCAAGCAGCGCCTGCGCTACGACCAGGCCGACCGCCGTCCACCCGAGTCGACGCATCCATCGGCGCTTGTCCGCGCGCATCAGCCATATGGCCAGTACAAGCGTGAGAATGGAGACCAGTGCCGCGATCACGCGGTGCGTGTACTCATAGCGGATTCCACCGATCAGCGGCGGAACGATTTTGCCGTAGGCGAGCGGCCAGTCCGGAACCGAGTCAGCCGCGTCGTTGCTGGTTACCAGAGCGCCGGCCACGAGAAGCAGCACGGTGCAAGAAGCCGTGGCGACCGCGAACCTGTGAACGCCATTGAGTCGATTGCCTTCCGCCATTGCTACGTCGCTTCCCTTTCGATAAACCTTTTTCTAAACGATTGCGGATGTTGCGATGTACAAAGCCAGAGTTCAGCTTCCGGGACGCCAAGGCTTCCGAGGTAGAAACCGCGACCCGCGATTATAATTCGATCAGCGCTCGTTTGAAACCCGGTTTCGCAAACGAATCTGATTCTGCCGCCCCGCTCGGCACGGCCGAATGCCGCATCGCGCCCGTCACGGCCAGACATCAAGGTTCTTGATGTCATTGCCGCGATACTTCTTCGCTTGGCTCGCCTTTCGACGAACAGAGTTTCAAAACTCGCGAGGCCGCCCCAGTCTCATCACGTCGCGTTCCCTACTCTCCGGAACCGTTCGGGGCCTTGAATGTGAAGGAAATCTGCTCCGACTGCTTCGGCGCGACAGTCACGGTCTCGTCCTCCACCCCGTATTTTTCCTGCCAGGCTTCCACGGTGTACGTACCGGGAGGGAGATTTCCGATTTCGAATTGGCCGCCTTTGTCTGTCACTGCGTAATAAGGCGCTTTGAAAACAAAGACATACGCCTTCATCCAGGGATGGACGTTGCAGCGGATCGGGATGGCCATTTCGGGCTGCGCGAACGTTTGATCGATTGGTCCGGCCCCCGGCGGCTGAGACTTGTTCCACTCGGGATTATCGGCCGGCAAGGCGTGCACGTTGTGCGTGGTCTGATCGTCGTTCCTGACTTCGAGCTCTTGCCCGGTCCGCAGCGCGATAACGTGCGGCTGGTACATGCAGCCTCGCTGGTCGAGTTCCACCGGCTGGATCGACGTATTGGACCGATACTTGCTGAGCGTATCGCTCTTCACATAAACAACGACATTCGCCAGCGTACCACCTTCACCCGTAGCGACTTCCGGCGAAGGCACGGGCGCCGGGTGAGCCTTTTCGCAAGCGGGCTCGGCGCTCATGTTGATGGCACGAAGAACGGGCGGCTTGCCCTCCAGCTTCACTGTGCCGCTGATCGACCCGGCGGTTGCCAGATCAACGGTAACGTTTGGAGTTTCAGAGTTGGTTGCCTGCCGAGATGAGTTACTGCTGTTTCCGCCGCAACCAGCTACCAGAAGAACGAGCGCGGCCGCAGCGGCGACGTGCGATGAGACTTTCTTCACGCGGAAACGAGCTCCTTGAAGCCGCCGTCGATAGTAGCAGGATGGCGGCGCGGGTGAAACTGTCCATCGGGCGCCCGGTGGTCCAATGCCGAGGATCGCCGCGCACTGGAAGCCTACTTGGCGAAATGGACGGAAAGCAAAAACGGCGCAGCAAGCCTTCGAGACTCAGGGGCAGCGCCCCTGCAAAGCGTCGGCCCGGGTCAGGGCACGACTAAAGCGTGCCCTGGGGCAAACCCTTCACACGGTGGGTACGTCGGCTCTATTCCGTTGAGCCCTGCAATTCTTCGGCGGCGGAGTTGATGAACGCCGTCTCGGTGTCCAGGACTTTCGCGATGCGCACGATCTCCGAGTTGGTTTCGTCCCAATGTTTCTGCTCGATGCCTTCGCGCACGCCGGGAATGGTCTTCGCACCGTAACCGGAGTAAACGCCCGGCGCGTCGATCATGTGCTTGTACCAGCCGCGGCGGAGCAAGCCTTCCTGGGTGGTCAGATCGCGCTCGCTCCGCATCAGCTTTTGGTTCAGGTCTTGCAGCTTGTCCGCAGGAACGCCTGCGGCCCACGCCTTATGGAGCGCGTCGTGATAGCGCTGCGCGGCAGCCGTGAGGGCGTCGGCTGCGTTATCGAATGGCGCAAAATTCAGATGCGGAGGAATTTCTTCGCGGGGTGGCGCGATTGTGGGCTCGCTCGGATTGCTTATGGCCTTGAACAGGCCCTCGTCGAGCTCTTTGTCCCGCTCGATCGCTTCATCCCTCTCGTCGTCGGCGAGCTTTTTGAGCTGCTTCAGATAGAGATGAATCGTGTCGGCAAAGTCGGTGAATTCGAACGGCAGCAGATCGGCGTCCGCGAGTCGCATGATTGCGGTCCCCACCGTTTGAGAAAGCGCGCGACCGTAAACGAAATTCGTGTCGCCAAAGTGCGTGTACCAGTAAAAGTCGTCGTAAATCGAATGGTAGATGCCTCCAGGATCTTCGCCGCCGTATCCCATGTTCAGCGACGCAACTCCGAGATGATCGATGAAAACAGTATAGTCGCTTCCTGAGCCGAGCGCCCCGATGCGCAGGTCGGCGCGACTGCGGAGTTCCTTGCGTTCCTGATCGGTCTTCGCCCGCGCGATGTCACGCAGGAAAAGCCGCTGGCGCACGGAGAGATTAGTCTCTGGATCCGTGATGTCCTGCGCCACGCCGTTCACGAAATGCTCCAGCGTTTGCGAGCCTTCCGCGCCGAAAAATCCGCGGCCGTTTCCGTCCGTGTTGATGTAGGCAACGGCGTGCTGCTTCAATTCGGCGTCGTGCTCTTCGCCCCATTCGCTCGAACCGAGCAGGCCGGGCTCCTCGCCATCCCACGCACAATAGATGATGGTGCGTTTCGGCCGCCAACCCTTCTTGACCAGTTCACCCAGCGCGCGGGCTTCTTCCAGTTCGGCAACCTGACCTGAAATCGGATCTTCCGCACCGTTGACCCAACCGTCGTGATGGTTGCCGCGAATCACCCATTCGTCCGGATACTCCGCGCCGGGGATTTTCGCGATCACGTCGTAGATGGGCTTGATATCCCAGTTCGACATGACTCGCAGGTGAACTTTCGCCGCACCCGGCCCAACGTGATATGGGATCGGCAGCGAACCGCGCCAGTCGGGGGGCGCCATCGGCCCTGTCAGAGCGGCGAGCAATGGTTGGGCATCGCCGTAGGAAATCGGCAAGACCGGAATTTTCGTGAGCGAAGGATTGTTTTTGATGGGCAGCCGCTTCGCATTCGCCGTTGCTCCGTAGCCCGGCGTGAGCGGATCGCCCGATTGCGTGGCTGCGAAATCCATGACGCTGCCCCGCTGGACGCCCTCCGACGGGCGCATCGGTCCTTTCGGGAAGACGTCTTGCGTGAAGTAACCATCGTCGTGCGGATCAGAATAGATCAGGCAGCCGACCGCGCCGTGCTCGGCGGCGAGCTTAGGCTTGACGCCACGCCATGCACCGCCGTAACGGGCAATCACGATCGCGCCTTTCACGGAGACGCCCAGGCGCTGAAGCTCGTCGTAGTCCGAAGGTATGCCGTAGTTCACGTAGACCAGTGGCGCAGTGACGTTGCCGTCAGCGGAGTAGGCGTTGTACGTCGGCAACTGCTCGCTGGTCTGGTCGGACGTAGGATCGACCGACACTGCGGGCTCCTGAAGCTTCGCCGTAAACGTCGTCGGGGCGACCAGTTCCACCAAACGTTCCTTGGGCGTGGGAAACAGGACGTCGAACGTCTCGATGTGCGCGTCCCAACCCCACTGTTTGTAGTGCGCCAGGATCCATTCAGCGTTCTGCTTGTCGTACGCGGTACCAACGTTGTGCGGATGCGCGGAGAGATACTGCATGTAGTCGCGCTGGTTCTGCGGGCTCGGAATCGCACGGAAATCGTTCTCCCACTGCCGCTCCGCCCCGGAACTTTGCGGCGTGAAGCCCTGCAGGGATTCCTGATCGGCGCTGATCGGAAGCAAAAAGAAAACGGAAAACAAAACGGTGAGTATGGCCAGTCGGCGCACAAGGCCCTCCCTTTCTAGAATTCCTGACATCGGATTTGCTGCAATAGACTCGCGTGCGGCGGGAAAGGTTACAGCAAAGGGTTTAGAAATCCAAGTTGTTCGGTCGTTGTTTTCTGAATCGAGTGAAACTGATTTTGTTTTGCGGTCTCCGTTGGCGGGTCGAACTTCGCCGGCGAATGGACGACGCGCGATTGCCTTCGAATCGTCTCCTGGGCCGCGGACAGGCGACTCACGCCCCCAGAGCGAATGCGGCGAGAGACTCCCTCATCGCGGTTTCGCTGGAAGGCGGCGATTGTTTCCCGGGGCGGCGTCCGCTAGAATGCGCGCCATGTCCAGCCAGAGCTTCGCAATCACCTCAAGCCCCGGCAGCAAGCCTGACGTTCACGTTCTGACCGCCACCGGTGCGATCACTTCATCGACTTCGGCCGCGTTCCAGGACGCGGTATCCAAAGTGACGGCGCGCTATCTGATCCTTGATTTCACGGCCGTGCCATCGGTGGATTCGATGGCCGTGGGCGCGCTCGTCCGGGTGTTCGTGTGGTGCAACAAATCGGGGCGCCGGCTCGCGCTCGTCGGATTGAACCGGCGCGTGCGAAACGTTCTGGAACTCACCGGAATCGATCCCCTGTTTGACACCTACCCCACGGTCGTCGAAGCGGAAGAGAACCTGGGCTGAGTCTCGGGGACGGACTCTTCGGCACGACTTGGGGAGTGCTGAAAAGCGAGGGACTGGTTTTTGGTTTGGGGCCTCCCGTCGCGCTTCGAAGTTCGTTTCGCGGACTGGCAACGCCCGGCTACGTTCGTATGATCCCAGCTGAATCTCGGCTGAATGCGGGCGGCCCATACATGACCTCTTTTTTTTCTGCACCGTGAATCGACTGGCTGAAACGCGTCATCGAACCAGACAGGAACACGCTGGGTCCGTGCCCGAGGCAAACTGTTCCGCCAAGGAGGAGACATTCTATGGCCGGCGCAAGTGCAGCAACCAAGGAGTCCGAGATCACGCGCGAGCGTCTCGCGGAGCTGCTGAACGAGGATTTGGCCCGCGAATATCAAGCGATCATTGCGTACGTCGTATATTCGCAGGTGTTGAAAGGCGCGGAATTCATGAACATCGCCGCGCAGCTGGAGATTCACGCGAAACAGGAACTCGATCACGCGCTGATCATCTCCCAGCAGATCGATTATCTCGGCAAAATGCCGACGGTCCATCCCAGGCCGGTGCGCACGTCCGAGAATGCGCGGGAGATGCTGCGGTTCGATCTCGAGAACGAGAATGAGACGATTCGGAACTATCGCGATCGCGTACGCCAGTGCGAGCAGCTTGGCGAGTTCGCGATGGCGGAGCAGATTCGCGGGATTCTCGTCAACGAACAGGACCACCAGATCGATCTCGCGACGGCGCTCGGCGAGGAAGTGCCGGATGCGACCGGCGCGGGCGAGGGCAAGCGTCGGAATCACCGCAGCTGATCGTTACCCCCCTGCAGCGCTGAAGTTCGATGGCGTTCCGTTTGCGGAGCGCGTCATGGGTGGAGGGTGAAACTCACCTGAATATCGGTGTCCACGCTGATGGCGTCGCCATTCAGCAGCGTCGGACGATAGCGCCAGTGACTGACGGCTTCGAGAGCTGCGCGCGCAAGCTCGGGATTTGCGTCGGCGTTCTTCACAACCAGTGACAACGGTGTGCCATCTTTTCCGATCACTGCGCGAAGAGTTACATCGCCCTGAACACCGGATGTGCCGAATAGACACAGCCGCCCAACATTCCTCGTTTTGCTCCGTTCCTCTAATTGTAATGTTGATTGCAAGTACTGTGCGCAAGCCGGGTCGTTAGGCGAGCACTTTCCGGGGTGAGAACGCAGTCAGATGAGGAACTTCTGAATCCGGATCACCGGTCTTTGGGGCTATGAAAAAGCTTAATGTTCTGGTTTCACTCATCACCAGCGACAACGATTACCAGGTCGAGCAGGCGAAAGCGGCCGAGGAAACCGCGCAGCGGCTTGGCGTTTTCGCGCAGATCCTCTATGCAGGAAACGATGCGATCAACCAGAGCCAGCAACTGCTCTCGGTGATTCAGTCTTCCGGGAATCATCCCGACGGAATCATAGTCGAGCCCGTCGGAGGAACCGCTTTTCCGCACGTGGCACGCGCCGCTGTAACGGCGGGCATCGGATGGTGCGTGCTGAATCGCGAAACGGACTACGTGAACGAACTGCGCCGATCCAGCCGCGTTCCGGTGTTCAGCGTCACCTCCAACCATCTCGAGGTGGGCCGGATTCAGGGCCGGCAGGTAGCCGCGCTCGTGCCCAAGGGCGGAACCGTGATCTACATTCAGGGGCCTTCGACCACCGCCGCCGCCCGTTATCGCGCGCTGGGCATCGAGCAAACCAAGCCCGCCAACGTGAAGCTGCTGCAGTTCAAGGGAAATTGGACGGCGGAGAGCGCCTACAAGGCGATGTCGTCATGGATGCAGCTCTCTACTTCCAAAAAAACACAAGTCGACATGATCGCCGCGCAAAACGACGATATGGCCATGGGCGCGCGCCGAGCGATCCAGGAACACGCCGACCCCGCAGTCAAAGAGAAATGGCTCCGGCTCCCGTTGACAGGTTGCGATGGATTGCCGAATACGGGTCAGGCATTCGTCCGCAGCGGACTGCTTGCCGCCACGGTCGTCATGCCGCCGAACACCAGCGTCGCGCTGGAAATGTTCGTCGAGGGCATCCGCACCGGAAGGCAGCCCACCGAGCTTTTCCTGACGAGTCCGACTTCCCTGCCCGCGATTGATGAACTCGCATCGGTGGCGCAAAAAAGCATTCTGCAGGCACGCTGAAAGCGGCTGTCGGATCACGCTCGCTACTTTTTCTGGAACGGCTGCGGCAATAGACTCACTGGATTCTGCCTACGCACAGGCCACCCGTGCGCCCCGGCGGTCTCCACCTGAACGTCGATTCCCCTTCCCTTCAACCAATCCCCGTCCATGTGATGATCCGCGCTGACCTCCGGAGAGACAACGCGCGGCGGAGGTTGAAAACTCTGAGCAAACGCTGCGCCCGTAACCATCATCCAAACAATCGGCAAAACGAAACCGCAGCGCGCATGAAACTTGAGGACTCGGATTGCCCCCGACCAGCTCATTCACATCCTCTCGCAGCGCCTCGATTACCGCCAAGACGGCGCACGCAGTACGCCAGCGCGGCTCAACTATATACCGGCAACCGACCGACCGCATTGCAGCCCTCGGCACGCGGACGATTCGCATCCCGCTCTCGCGGTACAGGCAGGCCTGTATTGAATTTACGTAGAGTATCGTCATACTTGAACGAACGGCATTTCGCCGCTCGCTGCTGCACGGTTTCAGGATTTGCACTCGCAAATCGCGCGAATAATCAGGAGCAGCCATGAACCCTCGAGACTCGATTCACAGCCATCGAAATTCTTCCGACCAGCGGCCGAAATCGCGGGTAAAACGCCGCGCTCGCGCCCCGCTCCTGATTCGTTCCCTTATTTTTCTTGTCTTTCTCTCGGTCCTGTCCCTTTCGCTAACGCCTTCCTGCTCGCTGGGCGTCTTCGCCGGGGCGTTACCATCGCCTTCGTCCCTGCACGAACCCCGCCAGGAAAACGCTCAGCAACTCGTCCGCGACGTGGTCTGGAACGAACTTCAGGCCCAGACGCACGACCACAGCCACTGGCGCTTTCATGAAACACAATGGAATGCGGCCCGCAAGCTATACGATGTGATCCAGACGAAGTATGGTGATCTTCATCGCCTGCTCGCCATCAACGGAACACCGCTCGAGGGAGGCGCGCTGGAGGCGGAGGACAATCGTATCCAGCAACTCTCATCCGACCCAGACCAGGTTGAACAGGCGCAGAAGAAACGCGATGTGGACGCAAAGCAGGAGCGCGCCATGCTGCGGATGCTTCCGCGTGCTTTTGTTTTTCACGAGGTGAGCCGGGAGGGAGATATCGTCAAGCTTTCCTTCACCCCAGACCCCAATTTCCATCCTTCCTCCCACCAGGCCGAAGTCTTCCACCATATGGAAGGAACTGTGTTCGTCGACGGTCGGGTGAACCGGCTCGTTCAAATCGACGGCCACCTCACCAGCCGCGTGAACTTCTGGGGCGGCCTGCTCGGTCATCTGGACAAGGGCGGGACATTCAAGGTCGAGGACCGCGACGTGGGCGACGGACATTGGGACATGGTGTTTCTGAACGTCAACATGAATGGGAAGGCTCTGTTCTTCAAGACCATCTCCGTCCATCAGCATGAGGCCTACTCCGACTATCACCGAGTGCCGGACGACTTGAGCCTCAAGGAAGCCGCCCGCGAGTTGAAGCAAGATGCGGAGTCTGGCGATCGCGCGGCAGGCGAGTAGTCGCGCCATGTGACTCCCTGCATTCCTGGAGCGGCCGCCCCCCATAGAACTGCGAACTGCCGAGCGAACACCGGCGCCAAATACCGGATCATGACGGGCTATTCGTGGCGGAGGGCGACGATGGGGTCGACGCGCGTGGCGCGATGTGCCGGAATGTAGCCGGCGAGCAGCGCGACGGCCACCAGCACCACGGCTGCGCTCGCAAAGCTGAGCGGGTCAGTTGCTGTTATGCCGTAAACGTAATCCGCCATGACGCGGCTTAGCGCCAGCGCGACAATTACGCCTATCGCGACTCCGACGAGCGTGATGCGGAGGCCTTCGCGCAGGACGAGGAGCAGCACTTCGCGTCCGTTGGCGCCGAGCGCCATGCGAATCGCCATTTCCTGCGTCCGGCGGCTCACCGTGTATGACATGACGCCGAAAATCCCTATCGCAGAAAGCAGGAGAGCGAGCGCGGCGAAAGTCCACACGAGAATCATCGGGAAGCGGATCGCGCCGTACTCGTCGGAGACGATTTCGTCCAG
>DATGHM010000190.1:0-2860 GCA_035307985.1 Candidatus Acidiferrales bacterium | reverse complement strand
TCCGGATCGCCCCGTCCAGACCGCCTCCGTCATCAAGCTGCCGTTGATGCTTCAGGCGTTTGAGCAGGTGAAAGCGGGGAAGCTGAAGTTCTCGGATCCCGCCGTTCTAACCAAAGATAATCAGGTCGAGGGCTCCGGCGTTCTGCAGTTCATGGATCTCGGCCTCAACCTCACCTTGAAGGACACGATCACCCTGATGATGATCCTCAGCGACAACACGGCCACCAACATGGTGATCGACGCCGTCGGCCTCAAGCCCACCAACGAAATGCTCGCGCGCATGGGCATGAAGAACACCTACTTCTACAAAAAGGTGTTCAAGCCGACCACGGAGCCCATGCCTCCCGACCAGAAGAAGTTCGGCCTCGGGAAAACGACCGCCGAGGAAATGGCCAAAGTCCTGGAAAGTATCTATCGCTGCGATATCGGGGACCGCGCCCTGTGCCTCCAGATGATCGCCATCATGCGCAACCAGCAATATCAGGCGATGATCCCGCGTTACCTGCAACGCAAGGACACCAGCGAAGACCTTTCAGCCATCGCGGACAAAGTCGGCGAGCTCGACGACGTGCGCAACGATGTCGCCCTCGTTTACACCACTCGCGGTCCCGTCATCATTTCGATTTTTACCTACGACAATCAGGACACTTCGTGGACGCCGGAGAACAAAGCGGAAATTCTCATCGGGCGGATGGCGGAGGCAATCGTCAACCAGTGGGCGCCGGGCGGCCTCGCTCCTAAAGTGAGCGATCCAATTGCGCCCGCGCGCTAATGACGGGGAAATTCAGGCGTCGTTGAGGGCTTTTGCGCCGAGCGCGCGTCGTCTGCCGCTATTCTTTTGTCGTTCGACTTTTCCACGCGATCGACGAGTTCCTGCAGCTTGCGCACGACCGCGTCCACCAGTTCGTCCTGGTTCGCCTCCGGCAGCACAAAACTTC
The DNA here is from genome assembly GCA_035307985.1 of Candidatus Acidiferrales bacterium. Classification (GTDB taxonomy): domain Bacteria; phylum Acidobacteriota; class Terriglobia; order Acidiferrales; family UBA7541; genus Palsa-295. The sequence continues at coordinate 1,922 of DATGHM010000190.1, read as the reverse complement.
GCGCAGCCAGCTCTGCCTTCTGCAATTCGAATTCGTGTGACACTTCCTCGACGATGCGCGACGGAATGGGACGAATCTCGTCGGCGAACGCGTTGATCAGTGCGTGCTCGCAGAGCAGGTTGGCGATTCTCGGAATGCCGCCCGAATGCCGGTAGACGGCATCCACCGCCTCGATCGAAAAAATGGGCGTGCCATTGGCTCCCGCGACGCGCAACCGCTCCGCCACGTACGACTGCATTTCCTCGCGGCTCAGCGGGCACGTGTTGCACCGGATGGTGATCCGCTGCCGCAACTGCCGCAATTCGGGAAGGCGAAGCTTGTCTTCGAGTTCCGGCTGTCCGGACAGCACGATCTGCAGGAGCTTCTCGCGCGTCGTCTCCATGTTCGTCAGCAGGCGAATTTCCTCCAGAACGTCCGGCGAGAGGTTCTGGGCTTCGTCCACGATCAAGACCGCGGTGCGCCGCTCGCGAAAGCGGTCCACCAGCCACTCGTTCAAGCGGATCAGGCGCTGGCTTTTCTCGTGCGACGGGCACGCAATGCCGAAATCGTGCAGGACGAAATCGAAGAACTCTCCCTCGTTCAGCCGCGAGTTGAAAATGAACGCGGTGGCCACCCCTTCTTCGCTCAGCCATTCGAGCAGGCGGTTCAGGAGCGTGGTCTTGCCCGTGCCGACCTCCCCGGTAAGCAGCAGGAAGCCCTTCTTGTTCCGGATGCCGTAGGCGAGCGCCGCCAATGCTTCGCGCGTCGCCCCCGTCAGGAAGAGAAAACGGGGGTCGGGATTCGGGTTGAACGGGTTGGCCTTCAGGCCAAAGAAATTTTTGTACATTCAGTTAGCGCCAGATCCGCCCGCAAACCGGGATTTAGGCGGCTTACCTCAGTAAGTCTTTAAGTGTATACCAAGTCGGTGCTTTCCGCGCGCCGATCAAGTCGAACCGTGTCATACCGGCTAGCCGTCCGCAGGACCCCGACCGACGACCCCGACCGAGGACCCGGACCCAGGACCCGGGCCAAAGACCCCGAAGTCGTAGGGGCGACTGTCCAAGACCTCACGGACCGCCACGCAAGCTCCTCTTGCCGCTCGCTTTGGAGTGCGGTAGCCTGCCCGTTATGCGCGGGTTTGCTACCGCTTTGATCGTTGTCTCTCGCTGCGTTTTCCGTCCCTGTGGCAAGAGCCGCGAACGCTTCCTCGATTCTTGCGCTTGCGCCTCGGCCTCGATCGGCTTATGACTCGCGTCCTTGGAGTCGCGCTGCGCGTTCTCGTCGGCCTTCTGGTCCTGGTCGCCGTCGTCTGGCTCGGCGACTACATATCCTTCCGCTACCGGCTGTCGCACAAAACGCCCGACAATCCTCTCGAAACCATCAGGGTTCAGAGGACTTACGCCATTCCTCATAAAGACGGCCGCGCCGAATACGTCTTTGGCGAACCCGAAATGGTCACCTGCGCCCGCTCCATCTTCCCCCACGCCGGAGATCCCCCCTGCTGGTACCTCCAGAAATCCGCCGCCAAACCCATCCAGATGTGAGCGTTGTCCTTTTCGAGGGTTTAAGACTTGAATGTAGCGCCGGGGACTTTAGCCCGGCAGGGTTGGCGGTGCATGCGAGACACTCAAGGCAACCGCTGCTGTGCTGAAGGCCGCAACGATGCATTCAAACCTAAGGCCAAGGCTGCTGCGCTGAAGAACGCAGGCGATGGCGGCGGAGCATCCTTTGGGATCGGTTGGTTCCGCGGAACGCAAGTCGCTCCCGCTGATTTTCGGCACAACACGTAAGTCAACGCCTACCGCGAAACCTTGAAGCCATGGCCATCTCATAATTGCAGTTTAGGAGGTCGGAGCTTTAGCTCCGACATTCAAGCCGCCGTAAACGTCGGGCTTCAGCCCCTGAAGAGAGTCTCTTCCACCACTCATGGCATTCTTCGTATT